>WTGL01000173.1:0-50101 GCA_011523565.1 Acidobacteriota bacterium | reverse complement strand
CCCGTGGTTCCTGAAGCCCCTGGTGGTCCCGATGATGAGGTTCTTCTTCCTGACGCCGGACAAGGCCGCCAGGCCCGTGAGCTACCTGTGCTGCGCCGGCAACACCGGCAAGCGCAGCGGCATCTACTTGCACATGCTGCGCGAGAAGCGCCCATCCGGGCACGCCACAGATCCGGCCAACGGCGCCCGGCTGTGGCAGGCCAGCCAGGCGCTACTCGAGACGCACGCGCCGCCGAGCTGAAGCCAGTGGCCTACCGACCAGGATCCGGCCTCTCGAAGGCCTTCCACCACATGTGGGAGCTCTGCTCGCCGAAGCCGATGGCCGAGTGGGTCGACATGTCGGGCAGAAGGGTGATCGTCACCGGCGGAACGCCCGGGTCGATCGGCTACCAGGTCGCCAGGACGCTGGCCGCCTGGGGCGCCGACGTCGCGGTGACCTGCCCGCGCGACAGCAAAACCGCCCGGGAGGCCCTGCTGTGGGATCTTCGGGACGCCGGACAGCAACAGAACGGAATCGAGGCCCACCGGCTCGATCTCGCCGACGCCCGAAGCGTCGCGGACTTCGCCGCCTGGTACCGGGAGATGTCCGGCGGCCGCCTGGACGTGCTGATCAACAACGCCGGCATCCTCCGCGACGTTCTCTGGCGCTGGCGCGAGCGCAGGGTCTCGGCCGACGGCTTCGAGATCCACTGGCGCACGAACTACATCGGCACCTTCCACCTGACGCGCCTGCTGCTGCCGATGCTGCTCGAGTCCGGCCGCCGGAGCGGCGATGCGCGGGTGGTCAACGTCTCCTCGCACCAGCACGACAAGGGCAGCAACGACCGCCTCTTCGCGCCCCCTGACAGGTTGGACTCCTGGACCGCCTACGGTCAGTCCAAGCTGGCCCTGATTCACCACGCGTTCGAGTTGCAGCGCCGCTACGCCGCGGACGGCAATCTCCGGGCGGCCGCCCTGCATCCGGGCTCCGTCTACTCGAACATGACGTTCGGCTGGCAGGACGAGCCCCGGTGGCTCAGACGGACGAAGCGCCTGATCACGCCGCTGGCGCCGCTGATTCTCCTGACGCCGGACCAGGCCGCCCAGACCACGATCCACTGCGCGACGGATCCGCACCTGGAAGGCGGCCACTACCATGAACGCTGCGCAAAGGCCGAACCCATCCCCGACGCCCGGGACGAAGCCGCGTCACGACGCCTCTGGGAAGAATCGGACCGCTGGGTCCGGTCGCTCGGCCAGGAGTAGCGGCGCAGGAGGCCCCCGATGTTCAAGCACTCAATCGAATCAGAGCCGGTCGAGATCGACGCGCCGATCGAGGTGGCCTGGGACCTCCTCGTCGATCTCGACCGATACCACGAATGGAATCCCTTCGCCCAGACCTACAGGAAGACGAATGTACGCGTCGGCTCCACGATCCACTTCGACGTCAAGCTGGACCGCTACAACCGGAAGCAGACCGAGCGCCTCGCGATCATCGAACCGCCGACCCGGCTAGCCTGGAGCACGAACGTCGCCCTCGGACTCGTGAAGGCGCTGCGCGTGCAGCGCCTCGAGAAGCGCAGCGAGACGAGCTGCACCTACTTCAACACCGACACCCTCGAAGGGCCACTGGCGCCGATGGCCCGGCTCCTGTTCGGCGGCGCCATGCACCGCGGCTTCGCAGCCGTCGGCAGGGCGCTCAAGCAGACCGCGGAGGAACGGCACCGCAAGTAGCCGCCCACGCCGAGGCCGACATCGCGGCGATCCGCAACTCCGCCGCTGGAACAGGGGACGCTAAGGTGTCTAGATGACCACTTCCAGGCTGATCCAGTTCGTTGTCGCCCCTGGCGTTCTTCTGGCCGTTGCCTGTACGCCGACCGAAACCGCCCCCGCAGCCCTGTTCCCCGCACCCGAGGGCTACATCGGCGGCACCGTCCAGAGCGCCCAGGGCCCCGAAGCAGGCGTCTGGGTGATCGCCGAGACGGAAGACTTGCCGACGAAGTTCGTGAAGATCGTCGTCACCGGCGACGACGGCCGGTTCACGCTGCCGGAACTGCCCGATGCGAGCTACGCCGTGTGGGTGCGGGGCTACGGCCTGGTCGATTCGGAGCCGCTCGAGATGAGGCCCACCGCCGACCAGGTGACGCTCCAGGCCACCGCCGCGGCGACCCCCGAGGAAGCGGCGCGGGTGTACCCGGGCGACTACTGGCTGTCCCTGATGGCGGCGCCGGACGAGAGCCTCTTCCCCGGCACCGGCGACGACGGCAACGGCATGGGAACCCGCATGCTCTCCCAGGCCCACTGGCTCGACTCGCTGAAGTCGGACTGCAACTTCTGCCACCAGCTCGGCAGCCGCCAGACCCGCACCGTCGACCACGTGTTCGAGGCCAAGCCGGAGCTCACCACGCACAAGGAAGCCTGGGAATGGCGGCTTGGGACCGGAGTGCGCGGCAACCAGATGTACAACGTGCTCCGGATTCAGGGCATGGACGCGTCCCTCGACGTGTACGCCGACTGGACCGAGCGCATCGCGGCGGGAGAGTTGCCGCCTGCGCCGCCGCGGCCGCAGGGGATCGAGCGCAACCTCGTCCTCACCCTCTGGGACGTCGGCAGCGACAAGACCTTCATGCACGACCTCGTGTCGACCGACAAGAACAGGCCCGGGGTCAACGCCGGCGGCCCGATCTACGCCGCGAGTTCGGGGCACGGCCAACTCGTCGTGCTGGATCCCGTCCAGAACGTCAGCTACGCCCGGAACATCCCCACCCGGGAACCGCGAAGCGAGGTCCCGTCGCGCTTTCCGCCGCCGATGCGGCCCTCCTTCTTCTGGGGCGACGAGCACATCTGGGGCAATCCGCCGTACAACCCGGCCGACCCGCACAACCCGATGATCGACAGCAAGGGTCGGGTCTGGCTGACCTCCAAGATCCGCGGTGCGCGCCGCCCGCCGGCCTGGTGCAGCGACCCGGAGAACAGGTACGCCGCGTGGTGGACACCGCGGTCCGGCGGCCGTCACGCCTCCTTCTTCGACCCGGTGACCCAGAAGTTCACGCTGATCGAGACCTGCTTCTCGACTCACCACCTGCAGTTCGACAACGACGCCCACGAGACCGTGTACTTCAACGGCGGCGGCGCCGGCTTCTCCTGGGTCGACACGAAGGTCTTCGACGAGACCGGCGACGAGCAGCAGGCCGTCGGCTGGTGCCCCCTGGTCGTCGACACGAACGGCGACGGCGTCATCACCAAGCCATGGAACGTCGCGGTCGCGTCCGCGGGCGGTTACACCTACCGGGTCGATGCCGTCAGGGCTCAGGAGGAACGGGCCGCGGCGGGCGAGGCCGAGACGACGCCCGAGCCCGATCCGAGATACGACACGCAACTCTCCTACGGCCTCTACTCGGTCATCCCGAGCCCGGTCGACGACTCGTTGTGGGGCGCCTCCCAGACCTATCCCGGCTACATCATCCGCCTGATGCGCGGCGAGGACCCGCCGACCAGTTGCCGGTCGCAGATCTTCCGCGTCCCCGAACCCGGCTTCGACCCGCGCGGCATCGACATCACGAGCGACGGGGTCGTGTGGACGGCGCTGGCCGGCAGCAGCCACCTGGCGAGCCTGGACGTGCGCAAGTGCGAGCCGCGGGACGAGCCGGACAGCCCGGACGGCAGCCAGTGCCCGGAGGGCTGGACCCTGCATCGGACCGAAGGCCCCACGATGAAGGGCTCGGACGTGCCGGCGGACTTTCACTACTACAACTGGGTCGATCAGCACGACGTCGGCGGCTTCGGCGAGAACACGCCGATCGCCACCGGATCGAACTCGGACAGCCTGCTGGTCCTCGACCCCGACACCGGCGAATGGACCACGCTGCGCGTCCCCTACCCCCTCGGCTTTTTCTCCCGCGGCCTCGACGGCCGCATCGACGACCCCGACGCCGGCTGGAAGGGCCGCGCCCTCTGGGCCAACTACGGCACGAACTACATCTGGCACACCGAGGGCGGCAAGGGCACGCGGGGCAAGTTCGTCAAGTTCCAGATCCGGCCGGATCCGCTGACGCACTAACGCGGCGGCGTCGAAGTCACCCGCCCGCCGTCGGCTAGTTCTGCAAGACCGATAGCGCGGCTCTACCCGAGAAGTGAAGTCCAACAGACAGTCACGCGCCCGGCTGGTGCTGGCGTGCCTCCTCACCGTGGCGGGCAACGCAGCGGGCGCGGCCGAGTCGGCATCGGAAGAGGTCCGGGACACGCTCATGCGACTCCCACCCGTCGATCCCGCGGAAACTAGCGCCGTCGACTTCCTCGACTTGCGCGACCTGGTGAACGATGGCGCCATCCGGGTGGGGTCGGCCTCGAGGACCATACGGACCACAACGGACAACCAGATCATCCTGGAGCTCGCACCGAACGACCTCACCGATGCCAACTTCTTCGACCTGAGCGGACGCACCGTGGTGTTCACGCCGGACGGGCAAGGCGGCTACTCCCGGTCGGTCCAGCGGGTTGCCTGGGAGCAGAACATCGGCGGGCTAGTCCGCTCCGGTGAGGAAGTGTCGCTCCGGGGCTTCGACTTCGAGTTCGCCGGCAGGACGTGGACTTCGTTCTTCGTCAGTCGCCTGGGCATCGTCACGTTCGGCGCCCCGCTCCAGTACGACTACGTGAACACCGGGCTCCGGTTCGAGACGATGCAGCAGCTCAACCACCTGCTGGTCGATGAGACGGCCATCAGCGCTCTATACAAGCCGCTGCTCGGTGGATTCTTCGACCAACACGGGGCAACGCAGCACGTCGCCCATCAGGCCGACCGAGTGGTCGTCACCTGGACCACTACCGAGCCTGTTCACTACGTGCAGGGTGTGGCTCCACGGACGCCGACCCGCTTCCAGGCCGTCCTCGCGGCGGATGGAAGCGTCCGCCTCAACTACGACAACAGCGTCTCCTTCAGCGACGGCATTGTCGGGCTGCTGGGACCCGAAAGGAGGAGGCGAGGAGCCCTCATTGCGGAGCTAAGCCACGGCCGGAACACCGGCCGGCCGGGCCACCTCGACCTCCTGAAGGTGACCCTGCAGCAGTCGGGTACGGGTGGCGTGATCGCCGAGTTCACGCTGAGAGAGCCGATCCCGGTGCCGCCATCGGGGCACCTGTACGTGTACCGCCTGTTCTTCGACGTGGAGGAGCCCTGGTGGACCGGCTCCGAGGACCTGGACTTCGACTGGCGGTTCTACGTGACGGATGGAGGGTTGAGGCTGGCATCCGGGACGGGCGTCGCGGGAGTGGTGGAGACGACCGACCCCAGCCGCATCGCGTTGCTGGCGAACATCACCGGCCTCGAGGGAACGCCCGTAGCCGTGTTCGCCAACGCCGCGCAATTCGCCGGCGGACGATTCGTCGAGGGGGAATCGTCCAACGTGGCGCAGTTCCGACTGCCGACTTCGACCGGTCCCAACACCGACCTGTCGGAAGCCACCACCCTGTCCGCGCAGTACCAGTACGAGGTGTTCAACTATCCGACGGTGGAGAATCTCGACGACATCGCATGTCACGTCACGAACACACTCGGCGACGAGTTCGATCTGGTGGTCTTCCACAGCCAGTTTCGCACCGACAAGCAGGAAGCCACGACACCGTTCAGGCCGTTCTTCGGGAACGATCCCGTGGAAGGCGTGGGACGCGGGGGCACCATCGACGGTCCCCCCTGCGGCGCAAAGCGGCTCAAGGGTCGCTGGAACTCCCCCGTCTGGATCTACTCCGACCAGGTGTACCGGAGCGGCGTCAGGGAAGACAGCCGCTACGACTACGGGCTGTGGTTGTTCGCCCACGAGTTCTCGCACCTGTGGCTCGCCTACGTCTACCGCAACCGCAATGGTGAGTCGGTACCGCTGGCCGGGGACGGTTGCCTGTGCCACTGGCAGGCATGGCTTCACGCCCCCGCGGCGTTTCCCTGGCACCCGGACCAGGCCGGTGCGACATCCTTGATGGGAGGGCAAGACTGGCGCAGCAACGCCGACGGCACATTTACACCGTACAACGGCATCTGGAACGGCGGCTTCTCCTGGCTCGACCTGTACCTCATGGGGCTCGCCGACGTGGGCGAAGTGCCTGACTTCTTCATCCTCACGAACCCACAGAGGCAGTCCGGTTCGCGGTACACCGGTGTGCGCGAGAACGTGTCAATCCAGCAGGTGTTGGATGTCCACGGCATGCGGAGCCCCTCGGCGGCGAACGCCCAAAGGGACTTCAACGCGGGCTTCGTCTATCTGCTGGAACCGGGCACGTCGCCGGACCGCGATGGGCTGGCCGTGCACGTTCGGTTCCGGGACCAGGTGGCGGACTATTGGAACCACATCACGGGCGGACGTTCGCAGTTCTCCACCAGTGTCTCCACGACGGACCCCGAACCCGACCCGGACCCTGAGCCAGACCCGGACCCGGATCCGACCCCTGGGGAACCCTGCGAGGCGAGCGACCTGACCCTCTGTCTGCACGACGGTCGCTACACCGTGGAGGCGAATTGGTGGACCAGCGACGCCAGAAGCGGGCCGGCTGTGGTGGTGCCTAAAGCCACGAAGGACTCCGGGCTGTTCCGGTTCTTCGACGAGGACAACTGGGAGATCCTGATCAAGGTGCTGGACGGCTGCTCGGTCAACAACCACCACTGGGTGTATGGGGCCTCGACCACGGACCTCGGCTACTCGATCCGGGTCACGGACACCAGGACCGGAGACTTCAGCGAGTACCGGAACGAGCCCGGACAACCGGCTCCCGCCATCACGGACGCCACGGCATTCCCACGGGCCTGCTCAGCATCGGTCGCCACGGTCGCGTCGAAGCCGCTGACCGACGTTGCCGCCTCCAATCCGGGTTGCGAGGAAGCGGACTCGTCCCTGTGCCTCGTGGACGGCCGCTTCGAGGTGAAGGTGGACTGGTCGACGGCGGATGGTCAGGAGGGTTCAGCGAGCATGGTGCCTGGCGGGACGAACAACTCCGGCCTTTTCTACTTCTTCGATCCGAACAACTGGGAGATGCTGATCAAGGTGCTCGACGGTTGTGCCGTGAACGGCAACTACTGGGTGTATTCGGCTGCCGCCACTGACCTCGGGCTCGACATCACGGTCATCGACGCGGAAACGGACGCGATCTGGACATACACGAAGGAGCCCGGTCCACCGGCACCGGCGATCACGGACAGCGGTGCGTTCACCGATAGTTGCCGCCCCTGAGTTCCAGCGTTCCCACCGCCCCGCCCGGCGAGGCAGAACCTCCGGGGAGACGAGGCCTCGACCCGACTTTCTGAGTGCGATACTGCGACGGATGCGACGTCGACGACACCAAGGGCGACGAAGACTCCGATGAAGCGTGGCCTGAGCCGCCGCGGCTTACTCGGTCTGGTAGCGGCGGTCGTGTCCCTGCCGAAGCGGATCGGACGCGTCGAAGCGGCGCAGGACGAGAGAGGAGAGCCCGGCACTGGAACCAGAGTGGATCGCTGGGACCGGACCCATGACCGGGTGTGGCTCGGGGAGTCGTTCTGGGCCAATCCGATGGAGGACTGGCGGGTTGTGGACGGTGCCGCGGAGGTGCAGACCTCGGGAGGGGACCGGAACGTGCACCTGATCACCCATCGACTGACCGGCGAAGAAGGGCGGTTTCGAATGTCCATCCGTTGCCAGCGGGTGGAAGCCGCAGAGCAAGACGGCGGCGCGGGGTTCCGGCTCGGCATCCGTAACCGGATCGACGAGCATCGGAGCAACTGCTTCGCGCGTGGCGTTGGCGTCGACGCCGGGCTGGTCGGCAGTCGGCTGGTACTTGGCGGAGCGAGCGGGGAGGCAGCCGACGGCGACGCCGTCGCAGCTGAGGGGATCGTCCTGGTTCTCGAGGGCAGCACCGAGGGCCAGGACTGTGAACTCAGCCTGAGGGTTCAGACAGCCTCCGGGCGTGAGTTGGGCAACCTCACTCATACGGTGCCGGCCGCGGACATCGAAGGCAACATCGCCATCGTCAGCAACTTCGACCGGGAGATCCCGAAGGGCGAGGGCGCCCGGTACCGCTTCAGCGAGTGGACGGTGGACGGGGATGCCTTCGAGGTCCGCGAGGACCGCTGGTTCGGGCCGATCCTGTGGTCGATGTACTCGATGAGCGACTCCCGCGGCGACGAGGGGTTCGTCGTCAAGCTGACGGCGCTGCTACCGCCGCTGGGCGCCGACGACAACCTACGGGTCGAGCTGCTGACGGAGCAGGACGGGGAGTGGCGATCCCACGGCTTCGCCGCACTCGACCCGGACGCCTGGACGGCGACGTTCCGCCTGCCCAACTGGAACGAGCGCGCTGCGGCGCCGTTCCGGCTCGTCTACCGCGAACAGCACACGGACGGCGGCGAGACGGAGCACGAATGGCGGGGCACGATCCGGGCAAACCCTGCCGGGCGGCCGCTGCGGCTGGCGGGGCTCACCTGTCAGAACGACTACTCCTTCCCCTACGCCCCGGTCGCGGACCACGTCCTGACGCGCGACCCCGATCTGCTCTTCTTCTCCGGCGACCAGCTCTACGAGAACCACGGCGGCTACGGCCTGCGCAAGTACTACATGTTCGGCTGGGCGTTCAGGGAAACGATGCGGGACCGGCCGACGTTATGTATTCCGGATGACCACGATGTGTTCCAGGGCAACATCTGGGGGGAGGGCGGCAAGGCGATGGACACTGGCCGGGGCACCTCCTCGCTCGGCGGCTACCGGGAGCCGGCCCGGATGGTCAACGTGGTCCACCGCACGAACGCCTCCCATCACCCGGACCCGTTCGACCCGGCGCCGGTCGAACAGGACATCAGCGTCTACTACGGCGACATGGTTTACGGCGGCGTGGGGTTCGCGGTCCTCGCCGACCGGCAGTTCAAGAGCGGACCGGAGCATGTCGACACCGGCCCCGGCCGGGCAGACCACGTACTGGACGAAAGCGTCGACACCTCCACGCTCGATCGGCCGGGCCTCGCACTGCTCGGCGAGCGGCAGGAAGCGTTCCTGGAACAGTGGGCCGGCGACTGGCGGGGCCACACGATGAAGGTGCTGCTCAGCCAGACCGTGTTCGCCGGCGTCGCTACGCATCACGGCGGCTTCGACGACTACCTGATCGCGGATCTCGATTGCGGCGGCTGGCCGCAAACACCGCGCAACCGCCTCGTCCGCATCCTGCGGAAGGCGAAGTGCCTGCACGTTTGCGGCGACCAGCACCTGCCGTCCCTCGTCCAGTACGGCGCCGATGCCCAGCGCGACGGCGGCTGGGCCTTCTGCACGCCGGCGATCAGCGCCGGCTATCCGCGCTGGTGGCGACCCGCCGAGGTCGGTACCCCGCACCGGAACCGGCCCCGGCACGGTCTGGCACACACCGGCGAGTTCCGCGATCCGCTGGGCAACCGGGTCTACGTCTACGCGATCGGCAATCCGGAGGTCGGCACCGCGCCCGATCCCTACGAGCGGGCGCACCAGAAGAGCAGCGGCTTCGGCCTGGTCACGGTCGACACGGAGGCGAAGACCTACCGGATCGAGGCGTTCCGCTTCCTGAGCACAGCCGATGACGGCGGCAGCGACGCCCAGTTCCCCGGCTGGCCGGTGACCGTGCACCAGGACGAGAACGCGGGCGAGAACCGGATCGGTTGAGGTATGCGGCTAGTCTCGCGCGGCATGGCGCGCACGCACCTGGCGATCTGCCTGCTCACCACCGGCCTCCTTCCGGCTCAAGCCGTGGAGGCGCGCCAGGAAGCCGGCTCGCCGCCCGGCTCCCCGGCGCCGCTGACGGAGCCGCTGGACCTTCCCCTCACCTTCGACGGTCCGCCTCCGCCCGTGCCGCCGGCCGTGGTGAACCGGGACGACTCGGGCCAGGCCACGGTGCGAGCGGTCCGCCTCGCCGCGCCGCTCCGCATCGACGGCCGGCTCGACGAGGCCCTCTACGACGCCGTGCCGCCGATTTCGGACTTCCTTCAGGTCGAACCGCGGCCGGGAGAGCCGGCCACCGACAGGACGGATGTCTGGATCACGTTCGACGAAACCACGGTCTTCGTGTCGCTCCGCTGCTGGCAGGACCCCGACCGGATCGCCGCCAACGACATGCGGCGAGACGCATGGAGCCAGGACGACTACGTCGACATCGTCCTCGACACGTTCCATGACGGCCGCAACGCCGTCGTCTTCACCGTCTACGCCTCGGGCGGCCGCTTCGACGCCCAGATCACCGACGAGAGCCAGATGAACGTCGACTGGAATCCGATCTGGGATCTCAGGGCGGGCAGGTTCGAGGGCGGCTGGACGGTGGAAGCCGCGATCCCGTTCCGATCGCTCCGGTATCGGCCCGGCCCCACCCAGATCTGGGGCGTCAACCTGCAGCGCTACACGCAGTGGAAGAACGAGAGCTCGACCCTGACCCGAATCCCGGAGGCGTTCGGCGAGATGGGCATCATGCAGGTGTCGCTGGCCGCAACCCTGGTCGGTCTCCAAGTCCCGCCGGCCTCGAGGAACCTCGAGTTCAAGCCGTACCTGGTCGCCGACATGGTCAGCGACCGACTGGCGACCCCGGAAGTCTCGGACGAAGTGGACGCCGATCTCGGCATCGACATCAAGTACGGACTCAGCCAGAACCTCACGGCCGACTTCACCTTCAACACCGACTTCGCCCAGGTCGAAAACGACCAGCAGCAGGTCGACCTGACGCGCTTCAGTCTGTTCTTTCCCGAGAAGCGCGACTTCTTCCTCGAGAACCAGGGGACCTTCGCCTTCGGCGGGGCCGGCGGCGGCGGATTCGGGGGAGGGTTCGATACGCCGTCGCTGTTCTACAGCCGGCGCATCGGCCTGCACCGGGGACGCGCGGTGCCCATCGAGGCCGGCGCCCGGCTGACCGGACGGACGGGCCGCTACACCCTCGGGCTGCTGAACATCCAGTCGGACGACGAACCGTTGTCGGGCGCAGTCGCGACGAACTTCGGCGTGATGCGACTCAAGCGGGACATCCTGCGCCGGAGCAGCGTCGGCGTCATCTACACGCGCCGCTCGGTCGACCAGGCCGGCGCCGGACGCAACGAGGCCTACGGCGTCGACGGGACGTTCGCCTTCTTCGACCACCTCACGTTCAACACCTACTGGGCCGAAACGAGCACACCCGGGCTCACAAACGACGACGCCAGCTACCGCCTGCGGATGGACTTCAACGGCGACCGCTACGGGGTCCGGCTGGAGCGCCTGCGGGTGGGCGGCAACTTCAACCCCGGCATCGGCTTCGTCCGCCGCCACGACATGCGCCGTTCCTACGGTCAGTTCCGGTTCAGCCCTCGACCGGCCGACAGCAAGCTGGTGCGCAAGTACTCGTGGTCCGGCTCGACGGCCTACATTGAGAACGGCGCCGGCCTCGTCGAGACGCGGGAGTCCGAGGGGGAACTGGAGATCGAGTTCCACAGCGGAGATGAGTTCGGACTGACGTACGTGCGGACCTACGAGTTTCTCCCGCATCCGTTCCCCATCGCTTCTGACATCACGCTCGGAGTCGGCGGCTACGACTTCGACTACGTGCAAGTCGAGTATCAACTCGGCCAGCAGCGACGTATCTCGGGCGAGTTCTTCCTCGAGGTCGGCGACTTCTACAGCGGCCGCAAGACGTCCTTCGGCTGGGGCTGGGGGCGTGTGAGTCTGAGCTCGCACTTCCTGCTCGAACCCAGCATCTCGTTCAACCGCGTGGAGCTGCCGCAAGGCGACTTCGATGTGGAACTCGTCGACCTGCGCGCGATCTACACGATGAACCCGCGGATGTTCGTGACCGCGCTGTTTCAGTACGACTCCGAGAGCCGGGGACTGGCCGCGAATGTGCGTCTCCGCTGGGAGTACCAACCCGGCAGCGAGCTCTTCGTCGTCTACAACGAACAGCGCGACACCCTGACCGAGGGCTTTCCGGGGCTCAACAACCGGGCCCTGATCGTCAAGATCACCCGCCTGTTCCGGCTGTAGCTACCGCGACATCAGGATCGTCACCCGCTGCGGCGTCGTCGACGTGTGGTGCATCAGGACGTCCTGCCTGCCATCCCGGTTGAGATCGGTCAGCCAGGTGTACTCCTCGTCCTCGGGCACGGGGATCGCGATCCGCTGAGGCTTCTTCGCCAGCAACCCCGGGCCCGGCACGCCGAGATGGACATGCAGCATCTTCCGGTTCCTCGCAATCAGGACGTCGGAGCGTCCGTCGCCGTTCACGTCTCCCATCCGGACCGCAGGCCAGAACGTCCTCTCGCCGCTCTTCCTTGGGGATCTGGGTCTGATCTGGCGTACCGCGTTCGGGCGGTCGGCGTAGCGGCCGTCCTCCATGCGGAACATCTCGAGATCGAACGACCCGGCGCCGGTCAGAATCGACATGACGAGCACCCGAATGGCCGAGAAGACCGTCGGTTCGAAGGCGGTCACCATCACGTCGACCTGGCCATCGCGATCGAAATCGTGCCGGTCGATTCCAGAGATGATGCCCTCGGACTCGACGACGGCATCCGGTTCGGGCGAGAACTCCACGCCTCCACTCGGGCCCGGCGCACCGAAGTACACCTCGTAGGAGGAGTGCATCTTCCACAGGCTCGACCCCTTGAGCGAGAACACGACGAGGTCGGTGACGCTGTCGCCGTTCATGTCGGTCAGCGAGTGCATCACTCTGCCCGTGCTTTCGCCCTCGGGCATGTGGTCGAGCCGCCTGCGGCGGATCCCCTCCGGCGCGGCGAGCGAAGCGATCTGGTCGGAGTCGAACGCGATCCCGGTCGTGAACGTCCGGGCCTCGGTTCGGAACAGCCCACTCTCGTCCTGGAGATGAACGGCGAAGTGGCCGTCGTTCCAGAACACGAGGTCGCTGCGGCCATCCAGGTCGTAGTCCATCTCGTGGATCCGGCCGCCCTCGTCCCAGGGGGTGTACCGGTACCCATCGGCCCCGTAGACGCGGTCCAGGCCAATCGAGGGGCCGATCGTCAGCGGTCCCGGGAACGAGCCGCCGCTCGACTGAACGAGGACCTGGAATCCATGCCCGTGCGGCACCGCGAGGTCGTCGCGGCCGTCCCCATTCAGGTCCCGGCTGATGTCCACGTGGAGAACCTCGCGTCTCGGCGACGCCTTGAAGTCGGAGGTCACGGCGACGAGTTCCCGTTCCTCCCCGGACGCCGGGTCGAACCAGGTCAGCCGACCGTTGCCGTACGCGACCAGACGGTCTCGATCGTCGATGTTCGCGATGTCCACGAACGACACGTCGCGGCGAAGCGACGACTCGAGCGCTGGCGACCAGGCGCCGTCCTGGAAGCTGAAGATGCGAAGCCCGCGCACTCCCTCGACGTTCACCTCCAGGACGGCGATGTCCGCTACCGGACCTCCGAGCAGGAACCCGGCAAGGACGGTCTGGCGCTCGGCCGTGCCGAGGGCGACCTCGTAGCGTGCCGGGACGTATGCCCCTACCGTCTGTGAACCGGAGTGAGCGGCAACGGGCATGATGCACCCGGACAGGCAGACCCTCAGCGCCAGCATGGCGATCCGGCTCCGTGAACTGTGCTTCCCACTGCCGGTTGTCAGTCGTTTCTTCATGACTTCAATCCCTCCCGAGGATGTTGACCGCGTCAACATACACACCGTTGTTGACAATGTCAACACCCGCCGGAGATCGCCCGCCCTCTTGCCATAATCCTCGTATGGCTGAGCGGGACCGTACCTACCACCACGGCGACCTTCGAGCGGCGCTGGTCGAGGAAGCCGCGGCCATGATCTCGGAGGACGGCGCCACCAGCGTGACGATGCGCGCGATCGGCGGTCGGCTCGGCGTATCGCGGGCCGCTCCCTACCGTCACTTCCCGGACAAGACGGCACTCCTGGTGGCGGTCGCTGTCGAGGGGTTCCGGCGTCTCAACCAACGTCTCCGCGGCAACGGCACCGGCACACCCGGATCGAGTGTCGAGCGGCTCCGGCACATGGGAGAACAGTACGTCCGCTTCGCCCTCGAGAACCCGGCGCACTACCGGCTGATGTACGGCAGGGAGGCCCTCGCGCGCCAGGACCACCCGGAGCTGCGGGAGGCGGCCGGCGCCCTCCTGGACCACCTGATCGGCGTGATCCGAGTCCACCAGCAGCGCGGCGAGATTGAGCGGGAGGATCCGCGGTCACAGGCCTACGTGGCCTGGAGCGCCGTGCATGGGCTGGCTTCCCTCCTGATCGAGCGGCAGATCGACCCGAACGTCGACGTGGACGCGCTGATCCGTCAGACGACGCAGACACTGCTGGACGGAATGCGAGGCTAGCGCCCCTGCGCCAGCAGACGATCCCGCACGGCGCGCTTCTGCAGCTTGCCGGTCGCGTTCTTGGGAATCTCATCGAGCACGAAGACGCGCTCCGGCACCTTGAATCGGGTGACATGTCGTCCCACGTGCCGGAGCAGTTCCCGCTCGCTCGCCGTAGAACCGGCGCCGAGTGCTACCGCCGCCCACAGGTTCTCGCCGAAGCGGGCGTCCGGCACCCCGAAGACCACCGCCTCGGCGACGGCTTCGTGCGCGTAGAGCGCCTCCTCGATCTCGCGCGGCGAGATGTTCTCGCCGCCCTTGATGATCAGGTCCTTCTTCCGGTCGGTGATGTACAAGTAGCCGTCCTCGTCGAGATAGCCGATGTCTCCCGAGTAGAGCCAACCGTCCACCAGGGTCTCCTCGGTGGCTTCCTGGTTGCGCCAGTAGCCGGCCATCAGCGTCGGCGCGCCGATCAGGATCTCGCCTTGCACGCCGGCGGCCACGTCGGCGCCGTTCTCGTCGACCACCCGGATCGACGTGTCGGGCTGGGCGCGTCCCACCGAGCCGGGCCGGAAGACATCCTCGTCGTAGTAGGCGGCGCCTGCCCCGCCTGTCTCCGTCATGCCGTAGCCGTCACGGACGCGGCACGAGAAGACCCGCTCGAACTCGCGCCGCACCGCGTCCGGCAGCGGGGCGCCGCCGGTCCACACGCTCTTGAGGCTCGAGGTGTCGTAGCGATCGCGGTCGGCGAACTCCAGCATGTAGGTCAGCATGGTGGGGACCATGGAGAACCGCATCACCCGAAGCTCCTGAATGGCCTCGAAGACACGGCGAGTGTCCCAGTGCACGAGGAGCTTCGCCTGCATGCCCTTGATGAACCCCAGGTTCATCATCAGGACCCCGAACGAGTGGGACAGCGGCAGCGCGTGCAGGGTCGGCATGAAGGGCGGCAGGTCGACCATCTTCGGGTGCGGCACGGCGACGACGCTGTCGTGCGTCAGCATGACGCCCTTCGGCCTGCCCGTCGTGCCGGAGGTGTAAAGGAGCAGCGCCAGGTCATCCCCCGACCGATCCGCCATTCCGGCCAGGGGCTCGGCTCCGGCCGTCTCCGAAGCCAGGTCGATCGCCCCCTCCGCCGCCTGTCCGTCCACGACGAGAAGCGACTCCAGCTCCGGACAGGCCCCCCGGATGAGCGGCACGAGTTCGCCCGCCGTGATCACCGTACGGGCCTCTGAGTCCCTCATCATGTGCTCGATCTCGGGTGCCGCAAGCTGAGGCCTGATCGGGAGGATCACGGCGCCGATCTTCCACACCGCCTGGAACGCCTCGAAGACCTCCGGGGAGTTGGGCATGACCACGGCCACGCGGTCACCGGCCGCAACGCCCCGGTCCTTCAGCACCCGGGCCAGCTTCCGCGCCCGCGTGTCCAGTTCGACGTTCGAAATGGTCGTGCCCTGCCAATGGAGGATCGGGTACTCGCCGAAGCGCTCGATGTTGTCCAGGGCCAGGTTCCCTGCGTTCAAGTCGGGGTCCTCCGCGGGTGATCGAGGATTGCCAGGAACATTCGTACCACACCCGGATGCGAAAGGATGCCCGCCTGCCATCCGCTGCGGTAGTGTGCCGTCGGGAGGGCAGTCGATGAGGAGTCGCCTTCGCTGGTCCGGGTTCATCGCGGCGGTCGTGGTCGCGGCGGTCCTGGTCTGGAGTCCGGCGCTGGTCCAGGAGACGACGCGTCCGCTGCTCTCGAGCGGGAACGCGCCCGCGCCCGAAGAGCGCGTGTTCCCGCCCCTCCGCTCCGAGGAGAATCCCGCCACGCGGCGCTTCGAAACGCCGGGGCGCAATCCCGGGTCGGCCGCTCACCCCCTGGCGCCGGGCCGGGTGCGCAGCGACGCTCCGGCCTGGCACGAGCTCAACCACGTCGACCCGTCCATGCCGGAATGGGCCGAGCCCCTGCTCCATCCACGGCAGGCCGACCCCGAACCGGTGGTGGATCCGAGGTTTCACGACCCCATCCGTCTGTCCGACGACTTCCGCAACGACGACTACCCGTTCATCCTCTCCGACCCGGACAACCGCGACGATGTCTGGATGGTCTGGACCAGCTACTCGGGTCGGCGAGACCGGGTGCAACTGGCCCGGAGAGATCCGGGTACCGGCACGTGGGGGCCGTGGAACGTGGTCCCCGGCGCCATTGGCGACGCCTGGCGTCCGAGCCTCGCCTTCGACGGCGACAAGCGGCTCTGGGTCGTGTGGGCGCAGCCGGAACAGCTGTTCGAAGACGAGCCGAACTTCGACCTCTATGGACGCTGGTTCGACGGCACGCGCTGGGGGCGCCTGGAACGTCTGACTTCGGCTCCAGGGACCGACTTCAACCACCGCCTGGTAGGCGCACCCGACGGTTCGCTGCATCTGGCGTGGCAGGGGATCCGCGACGGGCAGGCCGACATCCTGTACATGAGCTACGACGGCGAATCCTGGTCCGGGGAGAGACGCATTTCCGACAGCCCGCGCAACGACTGGACGCCGGCCCTGGCCCTGGACTCGGAGGGCGCCGCCTGGATCGCCTGGGACAGCTACGACCGCGGCGACTACGACGTCTTCGCCCGCCGTCTCCACCGGAGCCGCCTCGGGCCCGTGCGAGCGGTCGCCGCAACGCCCTTCTTCGAGGCCAGGCCGAGCGTCGCCGTCGACTCCCGTGACCGCGTCTGGATCGCCTACGAACTCGGCGAAGCCGGGTGGGGCAAGGACCAGGGACTCCTGGTCGACCGGGAGCGCCAGCCGGGCTCCATGCTCAACCGCGAGCGGACGGTCGCGGTCCGCATTCTCGACGGCACGGAGATCACGGCCGCCGTTCCCGAACTCGGCACCCTCTTCCCGGCGCGCCAGCGCCTGCACTACACGAAGACCCCGAATCCCTCCCTCAGCAGCCCCCATCTGGCCGTGGACGGCCGCGGTCGGATGAACCTCCTGGTGCGAGCCATGGAGGGTGCCGGCGGCTACGCCCAGTACTGGCGGCTCTACGTCACGACGATGGATGCCGACGGCTGGGGCGCTCCCGCCGCCGTGCCCTGGAGCGTCGGCCGCCTCTCGATGTCGGCCTCGGCGACCCCGTCCGCGGACGGCGGCCTGTGGCTCGGCTGGCCGCGCGACAACTACCCGACCTTCTCGGCCATGATCACTCTGCCTGAAGAGACGGTCGTCGAGAACGTCTACGCGGCGCGATGGGAGCCGGCGACCGCTCCCGGGCTCAGGACGGAAGCGCCGCCGGCGCCGCGCTTCCCGGAACGTCCCGCCGGTCACGAGAACGAGGAGGAGGACGTAGAGCGAATCCGCGCCTGGAGAACCCGCGTCGACGGCCAGGACCTGCGGATCCTGCGCGGCGACACCCACCGCCACACCGAGCTGTCGCCGGACCTGCGCGGTGTCCCGGACGGGTCCGTCCTCGACTTCTACCGCTACATGATCGACGCCGCCGCAATGGACTTCGGACTGATCAGCGACCACCAGTACGGGGGCGAACTCGAGTACTGGTGGTGGCTGGAGGAGAAACTGGCCGATCTCTTCCACACCCCGGAGAGCTACATCGCGCTCTTCGGTTACGAGCGCTCGATCAACTTCCCCATGGGACACCGCAACGTGCTCCACGCCGAACGCGGCCACATGCCGGTGCCCTTCTTCCAGAAGACCGCCTACGTCGACTTCCCGAACATCCGCTACCACAACGGTGCGCCCACCGTTCAGGACGACGACACGAAGATGCTCTACGAGGAGGTCCGGCGTTCGGGTGGCATCACGATTCCCCATACCAGCGCCACCACGATGGGCACCGACTGGCGCGACAACGACCCCGAGATCGAGCCCCTGGTCGAGATCTTCCAGGGAGACCGGTACAGCTACGAGGCCCCGGGCGCTCCCCTGACCGACAGCGGCGCCGCGATCCAGTCCGAACTCACGCGCCAGCACGACCAGGGCTTCGTGTCCAACGCGTGGGAGAAGGGCTACCGGCTCGGCGTCATCGCCAGCTCCGACCACCTTTCCACGCACATCTCCTACGCGATGGTCTTCGTGAACGAGCGGTCGCGCCATGCCGTCCTCGACGCGATGCGCCAGCGACGTACGTACGCCGCCACGGACAACATCGTGCTCGAGTTCTGGATCGGCGAACACTTCATGGGAGCCGAGTTCACCGCGACCGAGGTACTGCCGGAGATCCGGGTCGTCGCGGTGGGTACCAGGCCCTTCTCGACGGTCGAGATCCTGCGCAACGGCGAACCGGTCTACCGCAACGATCCGGGCGGTACCGAGATCGATCTTCGCTACGCGGACCTTTCGCCCGAGCCCGGACGAACCTACTACCATGCCCGGCTCGTCCAGGAAGACGGCCAGATGGCCTGGAGTTCGCCGATCTGGGTTGAGTTCGAGTAGACGGCGCAGCACAGCAGGGAAAGGAGCGGCCATGCAACTCAAGGACGTCACCTGGGAGCGCGACGGCGGAGTGGTCACTCTGACCATGAACCGGCCGGAAAAGCTCAACGCCCAGTCCATGGACATGATGGACTCGCTGATCGCGGCCTTCGAGGAGATCGAGCGCGACGATGACATCAAGTGCGCCATCTGGACCGGGGCCGGGCGGGGCTGGTCGGTCGGGCGTGACTTCTCGGACCCGAAGCTGGCCGGCGCGGCGCCCTACGGCCCCGAGTTTCCCCGCGGCACCCGGCTCCTGCCGCTGTCTCTCGGCGGGCGCCTGCAGTACGCCCTCTGGCGCTGCCGCAAGCCGATCATCGCCGCCGTCAACGGGCACATGCTGGGCGGGGCGTTCTCGGCCGGGCTCATGGCGGACTTCCGGATCGCCTCGGACCGTGCGAAGTTCGGCGCCCTGTTCGTCAAGCGGGGCCGGGTTCCCGACAACGGCGGCGTCTACATGCTGGTCAAGATCATGGGCCTGGCGCAGGCGCTCGAGTTCATGTACTCCGGCGAGATCATCGACGCGCAGCGGGCAGTGGAGCTCGGTCTGGCGAACCGGGTCGTTCCCCACGACGACCTGATGCCGGCCTGCATGGAGATCGCCCGGAGCATCGCCAGCGGCCCCTCGCTCGCGATCGAGTTCATGAAGAAGATGGCCTACCGCACCTTCGAAGGCGACAGCATGGAGAGCCTGACCGCCTATGAGGCCTTCGCCCAGAGCGTCTGCGAGGCGAGCGAGGACGGCGAGGAGGGCGTCCGGTCCTTCGTGGAGAGGCGGGAGCCCGTGTTCACGGGGCGCTAGGAGGCTGCGCCCTTACTGCTGATAGTTCAGCCGCAAACCCGGCCGCGGCCAGTCGGCCGCGACCAGGGCGCCGATCCCCGACAACGTGATGTAGGCGGTCTTGAGGTCCGCTCCGCCGAAGCAGATGTTCGTGGTCAGGGGATCGGGAGCGGACACCCGTTCAACGATCTCGCCCTCGGGCGAGACGACGGTGATGCAGCCGGTGATCAGGGTGCCGATGCAGATGTTGCCGCCCGCCTCGACCGCCAGGGAGTCCCACAACCCGAGACCCGGCGGGTCGACCACCAGACGGCCGCTGATGGGCAGCACCGTCGTGTCCTGGACGACGGTCCCCGGCAACGGAATCGGCCAGCTCCACAGGCGCGTCGGATACGTCTCGGCCACGTAGAGGAGGCCGCCGCCAGGCGAGAGTCCGATGCCGTTCGGCCCGTCAAGCGGAAAGATGACCTCTTCGATCAGGGAGCCGTCCGCCCTGGCGTAGAAGACGCCGGTGCGGTCGCGGTCCCGCTCACGGGTCTGGCCGTGATCGGTGAACCAGAAGCCGCCGCAGTCGTCGAAGACGATGTCGTTCGGTGCCCGCAGGGGCCTGCCGTCGCACTCCGTGTAGAGATCCTCGACCCGGCCGGTGTGGATGTCCGCCCGCTGGATCCGGCCGCCGATGTAGTCCGGATGCTGGAGCCCCGGGACGTGCAGCTCTCCGCCCGGGAAGCCGGCGAGCGGCAGCGGCCCGACCTCCAGGCGCTGGTAGTCGAAACCGCCGTTGTTGCAGATGTAGACCCTGCCGTCGGGCCCGAAGGCGGCACCGTTCGGCCCGCCGCCGCAGCGGGCCAGGACCTGGTGGCGGCCGTCCGGCTTGACGCGCTTGAGGTTGCCGCCCGCGATCTCCACGACGATGACGCTGCCGTCGTCCATCGCGATCGGGCCCTCGGGGAAGTCCAGACCGGTCGTGACCTCGCGCAGGACGGTCATGTTCACCCGAGTTCAGACGGTCGCATCGAAGGTCTCCGTCACGCCCAGCCATGGGAGGAAGACGTCGATCGGCCCCCTGTTGACCGGGGTCCATAAGGGTTTGCTCATCTCCGCCTCCCAGCCTCGGTAGAGCTCAAGGAGCGCTTCGACCCGCGCCGGTTCGAGGCGGGAGAGATCCTCGACCTCGCCCGGTGAAGCCCGGAGATCGAAGAGGAAGAGGTGGCGCTCGTTGACACTCACCAGCTTCCATGGACCACTTCGCACCGCGAAGTTCTCGGCATTGCGCCAGAACAGCGGCCTCGCCGGAGGCGGCTCGCCGTCGATCAGCAGGGGTGTCAGGTCGACGCCATCCACCGTCAGGTCGGCCGGCGGCGAAACGCCCGCCAGTCCGAGCACCGTGGGCAGGACATCGAGAGAACTCACCGGCGTCGACTCGACTCTTCCGGCCTCGATCCGGCCTGACCACGAAGCCAGTAACGGCACGCGCACGCCGCCCTCGAAGTGCAGCAGCTTGCCGCCCAGAAGCGGATCGTTGGAACAGGCCTCCACGTAGGTGGCGCAGCCGTTGTCCGACAGGAAGAGCACCAGGGTGCGTTCCTCCACCCCTGTCGAGCGGAGCCTGGCCATGATCTCGCCGACTCCGTCGTCGAGGGCCGCGACCATGGCCGCGAAGATGCGCCTGCGCTCGTCGCCGACGTCGGGGAAGCGATCGTAGTACTCATCCGTCACCTGCAGGGGCGTGTGCGGGGCGTTGTACGCGACGTATAGGAAGAAGGGCCGACCCCGATGGCGGTCGATGAAGTCGACCGCCTCCCGGGTGAAGGCGTCGGTCAGGTACTCCGACTCGTGGACCGCCTCGCTGCCGCGTTGAATGGGGTTGATCCCGGGTCGATGCCGAAACTCGTGGGGTCCGCGGCCACCGGCGATCGACGCCGAGGGGACCGTCCTGACTCCCGGTTGATCCGCGGGGTCCATGTAGAGGTTGCCACCGTGCAGAAAACCGAAGAACTCGTCGAAGCCGCGCTGCTGCGGCTGAAACCGCGGCTGCGAGCCGAGGTGCCACTTCCCCACCATGCCGGTGGCGTAGCCGGCGCCCTTCAACAGCTCCGGCAACATGATCTCGGAAGTCGGCGTACCCAGTCCCGCGTCTTCGACCCGTTGCATGGAGCCGGCGCCGAACTCGTGGCCGAAACGCTGCTGGTAGCGACCGGTGAGCAGACCGGCTCGCGTCGGGCTGCACAGCGGAGCGCTGACGTAGCCGTCGGTGAAACGAATGCCCGCGGCCGCCAGCGCGTCCAGATGGGGCGTGCGCCCGTTCTCGCAACCGTAGGAACAGACGTCGCCATAGCCGAGATCGTCGGCGAGGATGACGACGACGTTGGGCGGCGGCAGGGGATCCGCCGGCGGCGGCGCTCCTTCCTGTCGCTCGCAGGCCGGAAGCAGAACCGCCAGGGACAGCAGCCCGATGCCGGAAGCCGCGCCCTTCATCGCCCCGGTCCGCCCGGCCGCGTTCCGAGTTCGGCCAGGAGCGAGTCTCGCAGCCGGAACTTCTGGACCTTGTTGGTCGGGGTTCGGGGCAGGTCGTCCAGCAGCCGGACATGACCGGGGCGCATGTGCCGTGGCAGGTTCCGGTGCAGCCAATCTTCGAGGTCAGCGGCACCGACCTCGGCCGCTGACCTCAACACCGCGAACACCGCCACCTCTTCCTCGTCACCCTCGCTGGCCGGCACGCCCACGGCGGCGCAGAGGCGGACGTCGGGATGTTCGCCGACCAATTCCTCCACCTCGTACGACGAGATGTTCTCACCCTTCGAACGGATGAAGTTCCCCATGCGGTCGGCGAAGTAGAGCAGCCCGTCGTCGTCCATGACCGCGGCGTCACCCGTGTGGAGCCAGCCGTTCGCGAGGAGTTCGGCGGTGGCTTCCGGCCGGCCCCAGTAGCCCGCGGTGAACAGGTCGGGCAGCCGCTCCCGGAACGCGAGCTGACCATACCGCTCCGGCGGCAGCACCTCGTCGTCGGGGCCGAGGATCGCGGCTTCGACGAACACGCTGGGGGCGCCCATCAGACCCTTGCGGATCTCGCGGTCGCCCCGGAAGACCGGGTATCCCGAGCGGCGCGCGAACTCGAGCATCTCTTCCCTGGGACGGCCGCGATAGAGCTCCGGTGGCGTTCCACCGCCGTCCGGGAACTGATCGATCAGGGCGAGGGCGCCGAGCCCCGTCTCCGTCTGACCGTAGGCGGTCGCGCAGATGTCCAGGCCGAAGCGGCGGGCCAGCTCGTGGTGTTTCTCCGGGAGCGGCGTCAGGTTGACGCAGTGGAGGGTGTTCCGCGCATCGTCCGCCTTCCGGGGCGCGGCTACCAGCCTGGAGATCATGACGTCGATCAGAATCGCCGTCGTGGCGCCCCGGCGGGCGATCCGCCGCCAGTAGTCGCCGGCGCTGAAACGGTCCCACATCGCCACCTCGCACCCGACCCAGGCGGCGCGTACGACATTGCTGATCGCGCCCGCGGCGTGGTAGAGCGGCAGATCGTTGTAGACCACGTCGTCGCGGTCGATCAGGCGCCGCGGGGCGTAGCTGAACTGGTTCATCCAGCGATGGGACTGCAGCACGCCCTTGCTCGGCCCCGTCGTGCCCGAGGTGTAGAGGATGTTCGCCAGATCGGCCGGCTGCTGCGGTGCGCGCGAGCCGTCGGCGCCACCCGCGAGGAGGTCGGCGAAGGAACCGACTGTTCGGCAGTGCTCGGCCGTCGCGCCGGAAAGGGCCGGGTCGAAATCGTGGTCGTCCCGGGCCGGTCGATGCACAACCAGGTCCGGCTCAGCCAGGACGTCGGCAGCCGACGCCAACCGTGGCAGCAGACTCTCCTCAGCGATCACGAGCCGGGGCTCCAAGTCGCGCAGTTGATGGCCGAGCAGGCTCCCCGTCAGGCTGTAGTTGATCGGACAGTAGACGGCGCCGACGCGCCACAGGGAGAACATCGACAGAGTGGCGACCAGGGGATTGGTCAGGAACAAGGCGACCCGGTCACCCGCGCCGACACCGAGCCCGCGCAGGCCGGCGGCGATGTTCGAGCACAGGCGCTCCATCTCGGCGAACGAGACCGTGCGGTCCTCCTCGCCGTAGTAGATGAAGGTCCGCTCGCCCCGGCTGACCGCCCATTCCTCGAGCCGGTCGAGGACGAGCTCGCCGTCGCGGCCGAGTTCGGCCTCGAGGCGCGCCGCTTCGGCCGGCCGATCAGCCATCGATCACCGCCCGGCCCTGGGTGAGCACCGGCAATTCCCCGGTCGAGGCGGAGAACAGCACTTCCCCGCCGCCGACCTGCCAGGCGTCGACGGTCAGCCCGTCGCCGGGCACGACCGGCGCCGAGAACCGGACCTCGATCTCCGTCAGCCGCTCCGGGTTGCCCCCGCAGAACTCGCGAACAAGAGCGACCGCCGCGAAGCCGAGAGTCGCCGGCCCCTGCAGGATGGGCCGCTCGAATCCACGGCTGCGCGCGAACTCCCCCTCGAGGTGGATCGGATCGGTGACGCCGTTGAGCTGGTAGAGAATCGCCTGGGTCTCCGGAATCGTCGTCGACCAGCGGAGATCCGGTGGACGATCGGGCGCTCGACGCTTCGCCGGCGACGGAGGCCCCGGATCGCCGCCGAATCCTCCCGATCCCAGCATCGCGGAGCTGGCGGTCAGCTCGAAGATCCGATCCCCGTCGTCGGAGCGGCCCTCGACCCGGGTCCTCATGATCGCGAGCGAGCCCTTGTCCCAGATGTCGGTCACCTCCGCGGACACGTGCAGGCGGCCCGCTGCCGGCAGTGGACGCTCCATGCGCAGGTGCTCGCCGGCCTCGACGCGATGGTAGTCGCGCACCAGGTCCTCGAAGTGCGGGCTCAGCGAGTGCATGGCGACCAGGCAGAAGGTCGGCAGGACCCGCATCCCTCCGTCCCCACCCCCGGCGAAGAGGCCGAGATCCTCCACACCCGCGCCCACGCTCAGGGCGTAGAGACCGACATCGCGCTGGTCGTAGGCGAACACCTCGGGGCCGGCCCGGCGCCCGATGTCGGCGAGATTGGCCTTGGGAGGCCTCGCCGGCATCAGTCGGTGACGGCGTAGGCGTTGCTGATGACGACTCCCCGGGGAGTCGAAACCTGAATCAGGGTGCGGCCGTTCTCCTTCCAACCCCGGGTGGTGAGTTCCTCGCCCGGAAACACCACGTCCGAGAAGCGCGCCTTGAACTCGCGGAAACGCCCCACGTCGCCGTCGCAGAGCCCCTCGACGATCGCCCGCACGGCGAAACCGTAGGTGCACAGACCATGGAGGATCGGCCGGTCGAACCCGGCCGTCCTGGCGAACTCCGGATCGATGTGGAGCGGGTTGTAGTCGCCGCTCAAGCGGTACAGAGCCGCCTGCCCTGTGGGGATCGTGTACGTGATGTCGAGATCGGGCCGCTCGCCCGCGGGCGGATCCAGGACTTCGGCCTTCGGACCAGGGTCGCCGCCGAATCCGCCGCCGCCCCGGTAGAAGCCGACCTTGAGGGTCTCGAAGACCTTCTCGCCCTCCACCGTCGCGCCGGTCGCGCTCGTGTGGATGACCGCCGCCTTGCCCTTGTCGAAGATGTTGACGACCCTTGCGTTCACGACCAGCGGACCCTCGGGCGGAATCGGACGGAACGTGCGGATCAGTTGCTCGCCGTGCAGCATCCGCGTCTGATCGAACCGTCCTTCCAGATCGCTCATCGCCTCGTACTCGGGGATCACGCAGTAGCTCGGCAGCACCTGAAGGCCGCCCGAGGATCGCTCGTAGAGAAACCCCAGGTCCTCGACCGGCACGCCCACGCCAAGGGCGTAGAGAACGACGTCCTTCCAGCCGTAGGCGACGGACCGCGGCTCGGTCTCCAGACCGATGAGATCTGCAAGGCCCGGTTCCGGCATCTGCTCCTCCGTGGCGGCGGCTTCCCTGATCGGTTCGACTACCATAACAACCCCCCGCGAGGCCCCTTCCACCTCATCCCGGCACGAGTCGGAACGCAGGAGACCACCCCATGTACGGTCTGACCGACGAAGTACGCGAACTCCGACAGCGGTTCCGCACCTTCATCAACGACTACGTGATCCCCGAAGAGGCGGCGCTGGCGTCGGAGTATGACCCGACCGGCCCGACCTTCACGCGCCTCAAGGCCGAGGCCAAGCGCCAGGGGCTCTGGGCCATCGGCCATCCGACCGAACTGGGCGGCGGCGGCCTCGGCTTCATGCCCTTCGTCTATCTGAACGAGATCATCGGCCGCTCGTACTGGGGCCAAGTCTGCGTCGGCAGCGTCTCGATGCAGGACTCGATCATGCTGAACCTGTACGCCAGCGACGAGCAGCGGGAGCGCTTCCTGAAGCCCCTGGTGGCCGGCGACATGTACCCCTCGGTCGGCCTGACCGAGCCCGACGTCGCGGGTTCGGACCCGACCCTGATGCAGACGACCGCCGTCCTCGACGGCGACGACTGGGTGATCAACGGCCACAAGTGGTTCACCTCCAGCGCCGACATCGCCGCCTTCACCACCGTCTTCTGCATCACCGAGCCCGATGCGGACCGCTACGCGAAGTTCTCTTCGATCATCGTTCCCACCGACACGCCCGGCTACAACATCGTGCGGGTCATCCCGACCATGGGCAACGTCCGCAGCGGCCACTGCGAGGTCCGACTCGAGAACGTGCGCGTGCCCAGGGCCAACCTGCTGGGCAACCGTGGCGAGGGATTCGTGATCGCTCAGAAGCGTCTGGGGCCGGGCCGGATCTTTCACTGCATGAGATGGCTGGGACAGGCCCAGAGAGCCTTCGAGCTGATGTGCGAACGGGCCTCGAGCCGCTGGGCCCACGGATCGATGCTCTCCGAGAAGGGAGAGATCCAGCGCTTCATCGCGGAATCGGCAGCCGAAATCCAGGCGGCCAGGATGATGACCCTGAACGCGGCTCAGGTGCTCGATCAGGGAGGCGAAGCTCGGGTGGAGATCTCCCTGATCAAGTTCTGGGGCGCGCGCATGCTCCACAACGTGATCGACCGCGCCATCCAGGTCCACGGCGCCCTCGGGGTCACCGGCGACACGCCCCTGGAGCACATGTACCGCGAGGCGCGCTACGCCCGGATCTACGACGGGCCGGACGAAGTCCACCGCATGGTGGTGGCCCGCCGCCTGTGCCGGGATCCCCACGGCGCACCGCCCTGGGCCTGACCGCAGGACCGGCAGGCTCGTTCCTCCGGAAGAGTCCGACTCAGAAGCGGATGCCGGCCTGCAGCCGCACCTCGCGCGGCGATTGCAGAGCAGCCGTTCCCGGGATCTGGCGGCCATTGGCCCGGTTGATGCCGATGATCTCCTGCTCGTTCGTGATGTTGACCAGCTCGACGCCGAACCTGCCGTTGATCCCGCCCCCGAGGGGGAAATCCCACATCCCGGTCAGGTTCAGAGTATGCGTGTCCTCAAGCTGGTTGGTGTCCCGCGGTTCGCGGTAGGCACTCGTGTTGATCGTCGCGCCGCTGACCGGATGCCGCAGCCGCGTCGGCCGACGCAAGCCCCAGCGCTCGCCGCTGCGGAAGCCGTAGTAGACCCCGAGCGAGATGTTGTGCCGGCCCAGGACGACGTTCCGCAACGCGACGACGTTCAGGTTGTGGGTGCGGTCCATGAACCCCCGGCCCTCCCGGAAGACGGTGGTCGCGTTCGTGGCGCCGGTGCCGAGTTCGATGCCGCCGAGCCCCTCCCCCAGGTCGTCGTCGAAGAGCACGACGTTGTCGTTGCGCCCGAAGTTGTTGCCGTTGCTGTTCGACCAGGTGTAGTTCGCCTGCATCGTCCAGTTGTTGCGCATGCCCCGGCGCAGCGTCAGGCGCAGGCCCTCGTATTCGCGGAAGGCGTCGTCGCGGTTCCGGACCTCGCGGAAGATGCGTCCGGCCGCGTCGAACTGATGCGTGGCCAGGTACAGGTCGTCGAGTTCCCAGAAGATGCCGGTCGCCTCGAACAGCCAGACCTCGCCCATCTGAGCGGCGATGCCAAGCGTGAACTCGTCCTTGTAGTACGGATCGACAGGCTGCACCTCGTTCGGATTCGCCGGCGTCCCCCGCCGCGCAAAGCGGTCGTAGCGCTGTGTCGCCGGATTCCAGTTGTACTGGTTGAACAGATTGCGGCCATTGGGCAGAGTGCCGAATTCGCGGGTGATCAGGTCCGCCATGATGGTCTGGTAGTAGCGCCCCAGGTTCATCTTGAGCACCAGCCTGCCGTCGTTCCGGAAGTCGTAGTTCGCGGCCAGCCGCGGCGCGACATTCGTCCAGTCGTTGATCTCGATGCCGACGTCGTTGTTCTGCGTCTGGCTGTCCAGGCGGAGTCCGTAGTAGAGGTTCCACCTGTCCGACGCCGCGAACCGGTCGTCGGCATAGACCGAGAGGATCTTGTCCGTGTTGGTCGTCGGAGCCGCGTCGTCGTAGACGTTCAGGAACTGGGGCCGCGCGAAGCCACCCGGAAGGTTCGGGTTGTAGCCGATGCCGAAGAACCGGTGGCCGATCACGTTCAGGAACTCCGTCTCGATGTCCTGGTAGTCCACCCCGAACTTGAACTGGTGATCGCCGCGGAAGGTGCTGAACGCGACGTTCGCCTGCTCCCTCGGAATCGTCACGTGCCCTTCGCCGGCCGCCTGGCCGATCGCGTTGTAGCGGATCCGCGAGCCCCGGTCCTCGTACGAGAAGCTGTTGCCCAGGGGGCTGTGGGAGTCCGCGCCCGCCGCCGGCGTGCGTCTGACCGCGACTCCCCGCAGAACCGTGTTCTCCTGCGACGCGATCTTGAACTCCAGGAAGGACGCCGAACCGATCGTCGCCCCCCAGGTACCGGCGAAGAACTCGCCCGGCAGGTCGCACTTGCAGATCGCGTACTGGTCGCCTGTCGAGAAGTTGGCGTGGTTCTTGGCGATCGGACTGTCGACTCCGGTCAGCGTGAAGTAGTGGCGTTCGCTCGGCTGGAAGCTGAGCTTGAGCGTCGCCACCTCGGCCTTGAAGCTAATGTCCGTCAGGGTGCGGTCGGCGAGAATGTCGAGACTGTTCGTGTTCTGCTTCGAGTGCGCGGCGAAGAACCAGGCCTTGTCGCGCCTCAGGTAGCCGCCGATGTTCGCCTCGTAGCTGTTCTCGATGTCGCTCGAGCGGGGGTGTCCGGGAGCGACGTCGCTGGTCGCCTTCCACTTCTGGCTCTGCGGGATCCAGAGCCCCAGGCCGTGGAACTCGTTGGTGCCGGTCTTGATGACCGCGTTCGTCACGCCGCCGACCACCCGGCCGAACTCCGTGCCGAAGCCCGCGTCCTCCAGCTTGACTTCCTCAAGGGAACTCGAGGGCAGCATGGCACGCGGGCTGCCGCCGAAGCGCATGAAGCTGATGTCCACGCCGTCCACGAACCCGGCGGTTTCCACGTCCTGCCCGCCGTTGACGGCGAACTTGAGGTCACCCTGGAAGCGGGACACGGCGTCATGGACCACACCCGGAAGCGCCTCGATCGAGGACTGGTAGTTGCGGCCCTTGAAGCTCAACTGCTCGGCCAGCTCGGCTTCGAGACTCGCCGACAGGCCCACGGCATACTTGTCGACGGTCACCGCGTCCGAGACCACCGTGATCGTCTCCTCCGTCGCCGAGATCAGGGTCATGTCGAGCGTCCGCCGGCCGCCGGCTTCGACCTGCACCGCGGCTTCGGACATGCCCATGCCCTCCAGGTTGGCACTCACCCGGTACGAGCCGGGCGCCACCAACAGGAAACGGAAGGCCCCTTCCGCGTCGGTGATGACCGTCATGTCGCCCCGGTCGCCGCTGAGGGTCACGGTAGCGCCCGGCACCTGAGCGCCGGCGTTGTCGCGAACGACACCGTCGACCGTTCCGGTCTGGACACCGTCCGCCCAGAGCGTCAGGGGGCAGCAGAGGACGACTGCGAGGATCCAAGGCCACGGGTGAGATCTGCGGTCCTTCATGGGTGCTCCTCCGAGCTGTCGTTGGTGGGTTGCTACTGAGGACTCTATGCTAACGCAGTTGGAAACACCAACACCGATGGGATCACACCCGGCGCTCGGCTCCCGAGGCCCTGCGCAGATCCCCTCCCGCATGTTAGCCGGGGTCCGTGAACGGAGCTTGCCTAAACCACCCGGTAGCTGCCCGCGCGCAACATCGCCTCGAGCTCGCTCCGCCGAGGATGGTCAGGGCCGAGATCGACCTCCTCCCAGGGATCGTTCTCCAGGTCGTACAGGAGTTCCTTCCCCTCGAAGCCGGTGATCAGCTTGTAGCGGCCGTCGTAGACCATCCGCCACTCGTAGAGGCCCGACAGCATGTACCCGCGATGGCGGTCGGTCTCCCCCGCCAGCAACGGGCGCAGCGAGATGCCGTCCATGTCCTCGGGAGTCGCCGCTTCTCCCACATCGAGGAAGGTCGCCGTAAGGTCGATCAGGCTCACCATCGCGTCGGTGCTGCGCCCCGGCGCCACGCCGGGACCCGCGATGACGAGGGGTACGCGGGACGAGGCGTCGAACGGCAACTGCTTGCCCCAGCGCGAGCGGTCTCCGAGCATCTCGCCGTGATCGCTCGAGTAAACGATGATCGTGTTGTCCAGCTCGCCGCGTTCTTCGAGACGCTCGACGAACCGGCCGATCCAGCGATCGATGTTCTCGATCATCGCCGCGTAGTTCTGGCGAATGCGGATGTGATGGTCCGCATCCCACGGTCCGTCGTAGCCGCGCGGCTGTGGAAAACCGTCGATCATCCGATCCGGTCCCCGGTAGAGGCGCTCCATTCGAGGGGTGATGTCCATCGGCGGATGCGGGCCGGCGAAGTTGACGATCAGGAACCACGGCTCCCCACCCGGAACGCCGTCCAGCAGCGACATGCCGTTGTCGCCGATCCAGTTGTCCAGGTATGCGGCTTCACCGAGGGGCGAAAGGTGCGTCTTCCCCCACTGCTGGACCGTCTCCGGCGAGCGGCGTTCGACCATGTCCTCCGCGCAGAGGCGTCCCTGCGCCGGGTCGAGACCTTCAAGGTAGGCGTAGTAGGAGTCCTTGGGACCGACGGGGTCGGTGAGGTAGATCAACGCCCCCGCTCCCTTGCCCGCGTTGTTGATCGCGTCGGTGAACCCCCACTGCTCCGTGAACCGGCGTCCGTCCAGGCCGAGACCGACCGGCTGGTCGGACTGCACGGGCTTCTCGATGATCGCGTACAGAGCGCCGGCAGCCAGGTCCAGCTTGCCGCAGCCAAGGCTGTGGTAGCCGGCGTCGCGGAGCCGGCCGTAGAACGTCTCCCGGTCGAGCGGCAGGCTCACGCGGTTCGTCGGCACGCCGCAGTCGTCGTACTCGCGACCGAACGCCAGACAGGCGCGGGACGGACCGCAGACCGGGGCCGCGCAGTAGGCGCGTTCGACCGTCAGTCCGCGTGCCGCCAGCGCCTCGAGATGCGGCATCGGCACGGGAATGTCCGGGTTCGCCGGGGTCCAGTCCCAGCGGTGCTGATCCGAGAACAGGAACAGGATGTTCGGCCGCGAGGGCGGCTCGGCCGCCGGCTCCTGGGGGCGGCAGCCGGCGGTCGCGGACAGTACGCCGGTCGCCAGCGAACCCGTGAGGAACTCGCGTCGCGTGGTTCGGGACATCTCTCATATCCCCCTTCCGCACTTGGATAACTGTGGGGCTACACTAGCGCACACCCATGAACAGCAGCCGGACCCTCCGGATCCCGGCCCCCCTGCAGGCCGGTCTGATCGCCGTCCTGCTGCCGGGCTGCACGGCCGAACCTCCGGCCGGAGACGACTACCTCACGCCCGAGCTCCGTGCGCGCGTAGAGCAACTCAAGCTGGACCGTGCCGCCGAGCCCACGACTTCGGCCAACGTGTACGAGCGCGTGGACATCCTGTGGGAGTGGGCGAACGCGTACTCCCTGACGGGCGGCCCGCTGCCGGTGAACTTCGCCCTCGACACGGCGGTCATGCGCTGGGCGGAGGCGGACGGCTCGCCGCCGGACGTGCGGCTGGTCGCCGACGTAGAACTCAACACCGTCGAGGACTACGTCCCCTACATCGACCGCTATCTCGGAGAGTTGCAGATCAAGGACGAAGACCCCGGCGCGATCGGCGTCCTCAGGGTCATGCCGGAGGAGCCGCTGCTCGCCGGTTCGAAGGCCACCGTGGAGCTCACTTACGAGGTCGGCAACATGCCGATGGAGATCGGCGGCGGCGTCCTTGCCGGACGCCAGTGGCTGGCGGATGTCAACGACTTCCAGAACCAGGATCCGGCAGCGCCCAACTACCTGACCGCCCGGACCTCGAGGCCCGGCGCGCGGCTCGAACCGGTCATGGTGCCCCTCGTGGGACCCCACGGATCGCAGCGCTTCCCGAAGCCGACGCCGGCCTTCCTGCTGGCCGGCGCCCCGCTCGAATCCGGCGACACGATCACCGTGACCTACGGCGACCGCTCCGGCGGTTCGGAGGGCATCGGCGTCCAGGCCTTCGAGACCGACGCGCTGCTCCTGCCCCTCTACATCGACCTCCAGGGCAACGGGAACTGGTTGACGCCAGAGTGGCCCCCCCTCCGGGTGATCGGCGGGCCGGTCGAAGGCGTGCGGGTGCTGGCCCCGTCGGTGGTCGCGGTGGGCGAGGCCTTCGACTTGACCATTCGAAGCGAGGACGCGGCGTTCAACCGCGCCACCGGAACCCTGCCGGGATACGAGGTCCTCCTGGAGGGAGACGTCGTGGCAAACATCGAGCAGCCCGCTCAGGCCGTCGCCATCGCCGGCGGCCTGACGATCGAAGCACCCGGCACCTACCGCTTCGTCGTGCGCTCGGGCGACGGCGCCCTCGAAGCAACCAGCAATCCCGTCTGGGTCGAAGTCGACCCCGAGCGGAGGATCCTCTGGGGCGAGACCCACGGCCACACCGGCTTCGCCGAGGGGCAGGGATCACCCGCCGCGTACTTCCGCTACGGCGTCGAGGACGCGCGCCTCGACTTCCTGACCCTGTCCGAACACGACTTCTGGCTCGACGACCACGAGTGGAACCAGTTGCAGGAGATGACGCGCCGCACGACGGAGGCGGGTCGCGCGGTGGCTTTCCTGGGCTACGAATGGACACCGACCCGAAAGCGCGGCGGCCACCACAACGTGCTCTTCCGCACTCCAGACCGGGAGCGCGTGCCGGTGCAGGAGGCCCACCGCTTGCCCCTGCTCTGGGAGGGTCTCCGCGCCGCCAGCGACCCCAACGACGTGCTGGTCATTCCCCACGCACACTCCGCGGGCGACTGGACCCGCAGCGACGGCGAACTCGAACGCGTCGTCGAGATCTACAGCGAGCACGGCACCTTCGAGTGGTACGGCAACATGTTCCTCAGGAACGGCTTCGAAGTCGGCTTCCTGGGGGCTTCCGACGACCATCGCGCCAAGCCCGGGGCGCCCCAGGGCCACTTCCAGGCATCGCTCATCGGCGTACCCGGACTGGCTGCGGCGCTCGCGCCCGAGAAGACGCCCGACGCGATCTTCGATGCCCTCCGGCAGCGCTCCGTCTACGCGGTTTCCGGCCCGCGCATCCTGCTCGACGCCGATCTGAACGGTCATCCCATGGGGACCCGGCAGTCCGATAACGACGAACGTCGACTGGCGGTCCGGGTCTCGGGCACCTCGCCCATCGACCGCATCGAGGTGATCAGGAACGGCGAGGTGGCGTTCAGCCGCAGCTACCTGTCGGCGCCGCTGCGCGACCGGTCCTGGCTGCAACTCGGATTCGAGTCCTCATCCGAGGTGTTCACACCAGACAGGGTCGACAATCCCCGCCCCTATCGCATCTGGCGCGGCACGCTGCGGGTGAGCGGCGCACAGGTCCTCGGCGTGGTCCCGGTGGGCCTGGACAACCGCGTGCTGGACTGGATCGAGACCGGAGAAGCCGGGGTCCTTCGCTTCGACATCCGCACCCGCGGCCGCGCCGACACGATTCTCCTGGACCTGGAGGGCGCAACCGCCTCTACCCGGATCGAGGTCGAACTCGAGTCCGCGCGCGAGTACGGCCTCGGCCAGGGCCACGAGCGGCCGGCGATGGACATCCCCGGCACCCGCATCGAACTCGGGTTGGGCGGTCTCCGGGACAACCGGCTCGAACACGAAGTTCCGTTCGGCGAGCACACGGACCGCCTCACCCTGCAGGTCGTCGAACCCGATGCGCCTCTCGACCGCGTCTTCGACTACCTCGACATGGAACCTGCGGCCCCGGGCGACTACTACTACGTCCGCGTGACCCAGCTCGACGGCGGCCAGGCCTGGTCGAGTCCCTTCTGGGTCGGCGAGCGCGCCGCGACCCCGCAACGAGCCGGCGGAGGCGGACAGTGAAGACGATCCGCTTCGACGACGTCGAGGCCCTGCGCGCCGAGATCAGCGACGACTTCGGCCCCTGGAGCGAACCGGTGGAGGTAAGCCAGGCAATGATCGACTCGTTCGCGGAGCTCTCCGGCGACCGCAACTGGATCCACGTCGATGTCGAGCGGTCGCGGCAGGAGAGTCCGTTCGGCCAGCCGATCGCCCACGGCATGCTCACGCTGAGCCTGTTCCCCGACCTCCCGGGCGGCGGCGACTTCGAGGTGACGAGCTACGGCAACGCGACGAACTACGGCCTGGACCGTGTCCGGTTCATCAGCCCGGTGCCGGCCGGAGCCCGGCTCGAGGCCAGCGTGCGGCTCGCCGACGTGCAGCGCCGGCGCGGCGGCACGCTGCTGGTGCGCGAGGTCAGGGTGCGCGTGGCGGGTGAAGGCCGCCTCGCCTACGTCGCCCGGCCCCTGGTTCTGTTCATGCCGCCAGTGGTTGGAGGCGGGGAGGACGCGCGCGCTACGGGAACGAAGGGTGACAGGCCATGAGCGACAGGAAGGTCGGCGCCGGCGAACCGGGTTCGAACCCACCCGGCCAGCGGCTGTTCGGCGCGTACTCCTGGTATGCCCTGGTCGTCCTCGTCATCTGCTACCTCTTCAACTACATCGACCGCAACATCCTCTCCATCCTGGCCGAGGACGTGAAGCGCGATCTCGGCCTGACCGACGCCCAGATCGGGTTCCTCTACGGCACGGCATTCGCGGTGTTCTACGCCGTGTTCGGCATCCCCTTCGGGCGACTCGCCGACGCCTGGATCCGCAAGAACCTGATCGCCATCGGGCTCTTCTTCTGGAGCCTGATGACCGCGCTATCCGGCACTGCCCGCAACTTCGCCCTGCTCGGCACCTACCGGGTCGGCGTAGGTGTCGGAGAGGCAAGCCTCAGCCCGTCGGCCTACTCGCTGATCGTCGACTACTTCCCCCAACGACTGCGCGCCACCGCCCTGGCCCTCTACTCCAGCGGCATCTACTTCGGCGCCGCGCTGGGATTCGCCCTCGGTGGCTGGATCGTCGATTTCTGGAACGACCGATACCCGGTCGGGTCGGCGCCGCTCGGACTCGCGGCCTGGCAGGTCGCCTTCCTGGCCGTGGGCCTGCCCGGCCTGCTGATGGCCGTCTGGGTGTGGACCCTGAGAGAGCCGGTCAAGGGCCAGCAGGAGGGAATCACGGTGGAACCGGCGGGCAAGCCCGAGCCCCTCAAGGAGTTCGGGGCGGTGATTCCGCCTTTCAGCGTCCTCGCCCTGTGGCGATCCGGGTGCGACCGCAGGGGGTTCGCCATCCACGGCGCCTGCACCGCCGCCCTGGCGCTGCTGGCCTGGGGCCTGGTCGCCTCGGTCGGCGAGCCCGCTCAGTGGGTCGCCCTCGCTCTCGGCGTCTACGCGGCTTTCTCCTGGGGCCAGGGGTTGGCCTACCGCGACCCGCTCACCTTCCGGAGCATCCTCGGCAGCCGGGCCTTCATGTACAGCAGCGTCGGCTTCGCCAGCCTGTCCTTCGTGACGAACGGCCTCGCCTTCTGGACGGCGCCGCTCCTGATCCGGAGCTTCGACGCCACCCCGACCCGGGTGGGAGCCCTCATGGGCATCGGCGTCGCGGTCGGCGGCTGGATCGGGGTCACGCTCGGCGGCCTCGCCTCCGATCGCCTCCAGCAGAGGACTCCGAACGGTCGCGTATACATGGGACTGGCGACCGTCGCTCTGGGCGTACCGTCCATGCTGATCATGCTCACGGCGGGAAGCCTCACTCGCGCTTCGATGGCCTTTCTGGTCACCGTCGCCGTCGTCTCGTTCTGGCTCGGTCCGGGCGCCGCCTCGGCGAACGAACTCGTACCGCCGCGGATGCGCTCCACGGCGTCCGCGATCTACCTGCTGCTCAACACGCTGATCGGTTTCGCGCTCGGGCCGTTCACGGTCGGCAAGGTCAGCGACATCCTGGACTCCGCCGGCCAGTCCCCCGCCGACTCGCTGCGCTACGCGATGATGCTGAGCATGCTGTTCTGGGCGGTCTCCGTCGCCTTCCTGTGGCGCGCGCGCGCCCACGTGGGGCCGGCCCTGGCAGCGCTGGAGACTAGCGAGTCAGCGTCTCGACCAGCTCGGTCTTGAGGATCTTGCCCGAGGCGTTGAGCGGGAACTCGTCGACGAAGCGCCACACCCTCGGCGTCTTGTAAGGCGCAAGGCGCTCGCGCACGTACTCGAACAGTTCCTGCTCGTCGGGGCGTTCGGGCCCGACCGATCGAAGCACCGCGGCCACCTGCTCGCCCCACTGCGGATCCGGGACGCCGACGACCGCCACCTCGGCGATGTCGGAGCGCTCCAGGAGCACGTCCTCGATCTCCTTGGGGTAGATGTTCTCGCCGCCGCGGATGATCATCTCCTTCAGCCGGCCATGGATCCGGCAGTAGCCGCGCTCGTCCATCGAACCGACGTCACCGGTATGGAGCCATCCCTCCTCGTCGATCGCCGCCGCTGTCGCTTCCGGCATGTCGAAGTAGCCGTGCATGACCAGGTAGCCCCGGGTGCAGAGTTCACCCGGCTCGCCCAACGGGAGCACCTCGCCGGTCTCCCGGTCGACGATCTTGACTTCGGTCTGGGGCAGGGGAGGGCCGGCCGTCAGCGCCTTGTCCTCGATCGAGTCGTCCGGGAAGTTCTGGGTCACTCCCGGCGACGCCTCCGTCTGGCCGTAGGAGATCGAGAAGCTGACCCCCAGGGACTCTTCGATCCGGCGTACCAGTTCGGGAGGAACGGAGGTGCCGCCGGAGCAGACGCTGGTCAGCGAAGACAGGTCGCGCCGCCTGAAGTCCGGGTGCTCGATGATCTTGATCAGCATCGTGGGCACGCCCGGCAGAAAGGTGACCCGCTCGCTCTCGATCAACTCCAGGATCAGGCCCGGGTCGAACTGCTCGACCAGCACCACCGTCGCCGTCTCGAACAGCGGGCCGAAGATCGCCAGGCCGCCGCCGCTCGAGTGGAACAGTGGCACGGCGTTGACCCACACCTTGCCCAGCCGGCCTCGCCGGGCGACGAGCCGGGCGTTGTTGACCATGCCGCGGTGGTGCAGGAGAGCCCCCTTGGGCACCCCGGTCGTGCCCGAGGTGTACTGGATCTGGACCGCCGCATCGGGGCTTACCTCCGGGAGCTCGCCGGTGACCGGCGCGCCGCTCATGAACTCGCGCCACTCGTCGAAGAAGAACACGTGCCGCAGGCGCTCGAGGCGCGGACGCGCCTCGGTGAGCGCGGCGGCCATGGACTGACCTCGATAGTCGCGGACAAGGAACAGGCCGGAGGCGCGCGACTGGCCGAGGACGTACTCGAGTTCGCTGCTGCGGTAGGCGGGGTTGACGGTGACCAGCGTGAGCCCGGCCAGGGCGGCGCCGAGCTCGACGAACACCCATTCCGGCAGGTTCGGCGCCCAGACCGCCAGCCGTTCTCCCGGCTCGAAGTACCGGAGAAGCCGGCGCGCCACCTGCTCCGCGATGTCGTTCAACTCGGCGAACGTGAAGCGGCGGCGGGAGTCCGGATCGGGCACGCCCTCGACCAGCGCCACGCCGTCCGGGTCCGCGGCCGCCGCCTCGCGGAGCAGCCGCCCCACGGTCCAGTCCAGGACCGGCTCGCTGGTGTCGGCCGGCCAGTAGGACAAAGGCAGCGCCACCGGCTCCGCTTCGGCCGCGCCCCGCTGGCGGGTCACCCGCCCGCCGCCGCGTCGCCGCCGTCGTCCCGCCGACCGACCCAGAACGGACTCGACCACGCCTGGCCGCCGTCGAGCTGGCTGACGCGGAAGTAGTAGTAGTCGCCCGGCGCCGCCTCCTCCAGATCGACGAACTCGAACTCCCGGTCCATCGGGGCGTCCGCGTCGATCACCTGGAGGCGGACATGGTCGAGGTGACGGTCGACCGGCAGGACGTTCTCGAGGCGGCCGTCCGACAACTCGTCGAGTGAGAACGCCACCTCGGCCGCGGGAATGTCGGCGGGCTGGCGAATGAGCGGGGGTGCGAAGCCGCTCTCGCGCGCCGCATCGAGCTGGATGGCGACCCGGGTCGAGCTGCTCACCCCGCTCAGGTGGAGGAGCATCGTGTTCATCCGGCCGCGGGTCTCGGTGTAGAACCTCACCCGCTGCGGCTGATCGGGATCGATCTCGGCCCACTCGAGGTAGGGGTTCTTGAACCCGGGGGACTCGACGCCGAGCAACCGGGCGCCTTCGACTTCGAGCAACCCCGACCAGACCCGGTACAAGCGGGGGTTGTCGCGGTCGGGAACAAAGACCTCCGAGGACGAATCGAACCCGATCTGCAACGTGGCGTCCGCCGCGAGCGGTGCCGCCATGTAGCTCCGGCTGCGCAGCACGCGCCCGTTCTTGATCAGGTCGATGCGGTCGATGGGAGAGGTGCCGGCGACCCGGCAGACGAACTCGCGCCGCTCCGTCAACGGCTGCCTCGTACCCATCGGCTCGCCGTTCAGAGTGGCGCGCAGTAGGATCCGCTGGCCCGAGGTCGCGTAGGCGCGCCGCGCGCGGAGCGCGTCGAAGACCGCGTCGGTCGTCTTCTCGGGCGCCACGGCCGCGGCGAGACCCGGGCCCTGCACATGGGGCGAGAAGAAGAGCCCCGGGTTGTAGCCTGGCTTGGCGCGGTGGTCGTCGGAGGCGGAGATGAAACCGATCTCGAAGCCGTTCCGCAGGTAGCGGTTGCCGAACCACTCGAAGGTGCCGTGCTGGGACATGATCTCCACCAGCGTCTCGACCGAGCCGTCGCTCAGGTTCCAGTCTCCGGCCTGGTGGGCGTGCGGAATGACCAGCACCTCGGACGGTGCGTTCTCGGCTCGCAGCCGCTCGAACATCTGCGCCAGCGTGGGAGCCTCCTGGTCGGGCACGCGGTCGGCGTCGCTCGAACGGAAGAAGACGTTGTGGTGCCCTCCCTGGTCGCGGCTGGCGCTCCACTCGTAGCCGAGCACGGCGATGAACTCACCCTCCCGGGTGAAGTCGCGGGCGAGTTCCTGGAGGTGGCGCCACTCCAGGTCGTCCATCGACGAGTCATGATCCGTGAGCGAGGCGAAGTCGAGACGGGCGTCGTCGCGGGCGTAGCGGTAGAACTCCTCGCCCCCGCCCTGGCCTTCGGCGAAGCCGGCATGACCGTGCAGCTCTCCCCAGTAGATCCGCTGCTCGGGCTCGCTGTCCACCCAGACCGGGTTGCTCTCCGCCTCGAGCCGGCCGTCCGCGGACCGGACGACGAAGCGCAGGGTGCCCGGGCTGTCCACGGACAGTCCCTCCACCCGGGCGAAGGACGGGGACCCTGCCGCTAGCGCGGCGATTTCCTGTCCGTCGAGAAGCACGGCGTAGTCCTGCCCGGTGACGCCCCGCGAGCGGTTGACGTAGCGGTCCTCGCTGCGGACCGTGATCGCGAACTCCTCGCCCACGCCGACGACGGACGGTGCAAAGACGGTCAGCGACTCGACCTCGTCCCGGGCGACGACCTGATGCGCCGGCCAGCGGGGCGAGAAGAAGACGCCGTCCCCCTCAAGGTCGACGTAGACCGGCAGCACGAGCTTGTCGGTGGTCAGGGTCTGGAAGCGGAGACCCGCGCCGCCGCCCGAACGGTCGCCGTAGGTGAAGGTCACCGTGTCGCCCTGCCCGAGCGTGCCCTCCACGAGACGGAAGGCGACCATGTCCTCCTCGTCCTGGAATCCGCCGTGCTTCCCGGACAGCGGGATCCGGATCTTCTCCCAGCGCGCGGCGGCGTTCGACGAGTGCAGGGAAACGTAGTTGTCCGCGCCCGGATCCTCGTGCTGCATCTTCTCCTGGTCGGACATGATCTGGGCGCCCAGCAGGAAGGTCCCGCCGGTGGCCATTCCCATCGAACCGACCGTGTAGGTCTGCTCGAGTTGCGCCCGGGCGCCGACGACCAGCGGTTCGTCCACCCTGGCCGTGACGTCGCCGATCGCGTCCGGATCGTCGTCCCGGATCGCCAGTTCGAGGATCTTCGCGTCCAGGGTGGCGAGCATCCCGGGGGCGATGCCCTGGCCGCCCTCGTTCTGCCTGACCACCCGCATGACCGTGGTCGTCGAATCGATGGGCAGAGTGCGGCCGGTCACGGCATAGGCGTTGATCCACTCCCAGAACACCATGGCGCGACTTGTCGCGTTCTCCTGGCCCGACGGCGTCGCAGCCACTTCCGTTTTCAGCGCCTCCACGCGCGAACGCAGACCTGCATCCAGATAGTCGCCGCCGGTCGACGGCGCACAGGCGCCGGCAAACACACAGACGGCGAGGGCTCGCTTCAGGGGAACGCCCAGCATGATCACGCTCCTCCGGGTCGGTTTCCTGGCAGGGCGTGGCACCCGGCCAATCCCCAGTCTGTAGTATCGGGGCGCAACAATCAAACAGCGTTCGGGTGGTGAACGGATGGGACTGCTAGTCGACAAGGTGGCCGTAGTGACCGGGGCGGGCAACGGACTGGGGAGGTCGCACGCCCTCGTCCTCGCCAGAGAAGGCGCTCGCGTAGTCGTCAACGACCCGGGCTGCGCCCGGGACGGTTCAGGCAGGAGCGACGTCGCCGACGAGGTGGTCGAGGAGATCCGCGCGGCGGGCGGAGAAGCCTCGACCAGCAAGGTGGCCGTCGGCAGCTTCGAAGCCGCCGGCCAACTCGTTCAGGAAGCGGTCCAGGCCTTCGGCGGGGTCGACGTCCTGGTCAACAACGCCGGCATCCTGCGCGACCGGACGGCGCTGAAGATGAGCGAGGAGGAGTGGGCCCCGGTGATCGCCGTGCACCTGACCGGCACCTTCAGTTGCCTCCAGGCGGCGGCGCGGGCGATGCGCGAACAGGGACGCGGCGGCCGGATCATCAACACGACGTCGGTCGCCGGCATGCAGGGCAACTTCGGCCAGAGCAACTACGCGGCCGCCAAGGCCGGCATCTACGCCCTCACGCGAACCGCGGCGATGGAACTGCAGCGCTACGGGATCACGGTCAACGCGATCTCGCCCACCGCCTACACCCGGATGACCTCGGACAATCCCGGCGTCACCGAGGCCTTCGGCGTCCGCTACGGTCCCCAGCACGTCTCGCCGCTGGTCGCCTTCCTGGCCTCCGACGAAGCCGCCGACATCACCGGCCAGACCTTCGGGATCGAGGGCACCCACATCTTCGCCTACCGCATGATGAGCACCGTCGGCGCCAAGCAGCACGTCGGCGACGAGCCCTGGAAGCCCGCCGCGATCCGTCACGTCATCGGCCAGGTGATGAACGGTTGATGCGGGACAACCGGCAGGCGGCGGCCGTACTGGCCGGATCGCTGGCCCTGGGTTGGATCGGTTGCGCGCCCGCGGCCGATCCGGACGCCGCCGGGGACGACCGGGAACTGCGGGGCCGGATCGAGCAACTGCTCGCCGACGTCGAGCGGGAACCGACCTCGGTGGACACCGTCTTCCGGCGAACCGACACCCTCTGGGACTGGGCCAACCGTTTCGCGCTCGATGGCGGTGTCCTGCCGGCGGACCTGCCCCTTACGGTCTCCCTGATCCGCTTCGCCGAGGCCGATGGCGGCGTCGTGCGCCTGCCGCCCGGAGTCGACATGGACCTCCCGCTGCACATCAGGCGCTTCGACGAGTACGTGCGCGAACTCGACCTGAAGGAGACCGATCCGGCAGCCGTCGGCGAACTCGCCATCTCGACCCCCGGTCCCCTGGTGGCCGGCGACCTCGAGATCGTCGAGCAGGTCTACACCGTCGGTTCACGGGGCATGGGGGAGGGAGGCGGATTCCTGGTCGGCAAGTCGGGAACGACCGACGAGGCGCGCCCCCAGAACCGGGACCCGGCCGCGGACAACTTCGTGTCGGTACGGAGTTCGAACCCGGCGGCCACGTTCGAGCCTCACCAGGTGGAGTGGAACGGCGTCCATTCCCATGTCCCGGCCAGTCGTCCGCTGCCGGCATTCCGGCTCGGCGGGGCGGCCCTCGAACCCGGCGAGACGGTCACGTTCCGTTACGGCGGCGACTCGAGCCGGTTCCGCGTGGCGATGTTCAGCAACGACGAGCTGCTGCTGCCGGTTTACGCCGACATCGACGGCAGTGCGACCTACCTGACGCCCCGCCTGCCCGGAATCGAGATCGTCGGCGAACCGCAAGTCCACGCCGCCCGGCTGCTCGCGCCGTCCGTGCTCGCCGCCGGCGAGCCGTTCGAGGTCACGCTCCGAAGCGAGGACCGGGCGATCAACCGCGCCAGTGGGGCGATCCCGGCCTACGACGTGTTCCTCGACGGCCAGACCCTGGCGGCGGTCGAAGCCGGCGACGAAGCGGTGACCGTGGTCAGCGGCCTGAGCATCGAGGCGGAGGGGGTTCATCGTCTCGAAGCGCGTTCCCGCGACGGTCGTCTGCGCGCCGTCTCCAACCCGATTCGCGTCGAACAGGAGCCGCGGCGGCGGCTCTTCTGGGGCGACACCCACGGCCACACGGGAATGGCCGAGGGAACGGGATCGGCCCGCGCCTACTTCGAGTACGCCGTCGCCGACGCCCGCCTCGACTTCGCCGCGCTCTCGGAACACGACATCTGGATGGACGACAGCGAATGGCTGCAACTCCAGGAACTGGCCGAAGACTTCAGCGAGGAAGGGCGTTTCGTCGCCATACCGGGCTACGAGTGGACGGCCTTCACCAACCGGGGCGGGCACCACAACGTGTTCTTCCGCGATCCCTGGAGCCGCCGCGTACCGGTTCAGGAGGCGACGGATCTGCCTGATCTCTACCGCGACTTGCACGCGCTCCACCAGCCTGACGAGGTCCTGGTCATCCCGCATGCCCATCGCGCCGGCGACTGGACCCAGAGCGATCCCGAACTCGAAAGGCTGGTCGAGCTCTACTCCGTTCACGGCAGCTTCGAGTGGTTCGCCAACCGCTACCTGCAGAACGGCTTCCAACTCGGCTTCGTCGCCGCGTCGGACAACCACCTCGCGAAGCCCGGACTGGCGCCGGGCCCCCTCTCCGGCGTTTCCCAGCCGGGCGGCCTGGCCGCGGTCATCGCGCCGGAACTCACCCGGCACGCCGTGTTCTCGGCGCTCCGCAACCTGTCCTCCTACGCCACTTCGGGCCAGCGCATCCTGCTCGAGGCGACCGTCAACGGCGCGGCCATGGGAACCCGTCAGGAGAGTTCCGAGCGCCGGGTGATCGACGTCACCGTCAACGGCACCTCGCCCATCGACACGATCGACGTCGTTCGCAACGGCGAGATCATTCTGAGCAAGCGTTACCTGGCCGCGCCCCTCGAGCCGCGCACTTGGCTGCGGGTGTCCTTCGACTCGTCGTCCGAGGTCTTCGGCGAGGATGTCGACAGCCCCCGGGGCTACCGGCCGTGGCGAGGCGCCGTCGAGGTCGAGGGCGCCCGCGTTCTCGGAATCCAGCCAACCGGCTTCGACAATCCGTTGCGGGACTCCGTCTCGCCGCTGGACCAGGGATCGGGCGAGGGCGCTCGCTTCAGCGTCCTGACCCGCGGCCGCGCCGATTCGTTCCTGCTGGAACTCGACGGCGCGGGCTCCGCGACCCGCCTGCGATTCCGCCTCGAGGAAGCCGCCGAATTCGGCTCCTCCGCGTGGTTCCGGCCCGGCGCCCGCATCGCGCCGGTCGAGTTCACGGTGAGTCTCGGCGACCTGGAGGCCGGCCGCCTGCGGCACGAACTGCCGGTCGGGCCTCACCCCGATCATGTTGCGCTGCAGGTCGTCGATCCGCGGAGCGCCCTCGACCGGGAAGTCCAGTTCGTCGACCTGGAGGGTGTCTCCGACGGCGACTATTACTACGTTCGGGTGACCCAACTCGACGGCGGCCGGGCCTGGTCGAGTCCGTTCTGGGTCGGGGCGCCCTGAGCAGAGGCCGGAAGAACACCAGGAGACACGAACCTTGGCTGGAATCGTCACCTACGGCGCCTACGTGCCCTACAACCGCCTGAGCCGAAGCGCCTTCGGCGGCCGCGGCGAACGAGCCGTATCGAGCTACGACGAGAACTCCGTGTCGATGGCGGTCGAGGCGGGGCGCGAAGCGATCCGCGGGGCCGGGCCGATCGACGATGTCTGCTTCGTGACCACCACACCCGGCTACGCCGAGAAACTGGATGCCGCAACCATCTGCGCCGCGCTCGACCTGCCGTCCGCGGTCAGAGGGCACGACCTCGGCGGCTCCGGCCGGGCCGGCCTGACGTCGCTTCTGCTCGCCAACGACATGGCCCAGGCCGGCCGGCGCCCGCTCGTCTGCGTATCCGAGGTCATGGTGGGTGCACCCGGCGGCCTGCGCGAAGCGATGGCCGGCGACGGGGCCGCGGCGTTCACCTTCGGCCCCGGCTCCGAAGCCTCGGCCGAGATCCTCGGCAGCGGCTCGGCGACCGAGGAGTTCATGGACGTCTGGCGCGCGCCGGCCGAGCCCTTTGCCAGCCAGTGGGAGGAGCGGTTCGGCGTCCAGATTCTCGTCCCGCTCATGATCGGCGCCTTCGAGCGGGCCCTCGCCGAGGCCGGTGTCCGGGCGGAGAAGCTGACCCGGGTCATCGTGGACAGTGCGAATCCGCGGGCGGCGCGGGGCTTCGCCGCCGGAGCCGGCATTCCCGGAGATCTTCTGGCCGACGACCTCGGCGCTAACGTCGGTCGCGCCGGCACGGCTCAGGTCGGCCTCGCCCTCGCCAACGCCCTGGACCGGGCCGAGCCCGGCGACACGATCGCGGTCGTCACCGGCATCGACGGCGCCGACGCGATGGTGCTGGAAGTGACGGACGCGATCGCCCGCCATCGCCCCGAGCGCAGCGTGGAGCGGTGGGTCGAGGCGAAGCGGAACGATCTGGAGTACAACACCTACCTCAAGTGGCGCGGCGTGCTCCCCTTCGAGAAGCCGCGGCGCCCGGACCCGAAGCGGCCGGCGGGACCGCCATCGCGCCGGGCCGAGCGCTGGAAGTTCGCCTTCGTCGGGTCGCGCTGTGCAAAGTGCGGCACGGCGAACCTGCCGCCGCAGCGGGTGTGCGTCCAGTGCGATTCGATCGACGAGACGGAGCCCGAGCCCTTCGCCGACGCCACCGCGACGATCGCCACCTATACGCACGACCATCTCGCCTATTCCCTGCAACCGCCGGTGGTGATGGCCATGCTCGACTTCGAGGCCGGCGGCAGATTCCCCTGCCAGCTCACCGACGTCGATCCGGAGCAGTTGCGGCTCGGGGACCGCGTCGAGATGACGTTCCGCTGCCTGCACACCGCGGAGGGAATTCACAACTACTTCTGGAAGGCCAGACCGCAACGTTGAACAGCCCGGCCGCGCGGCCGGGGAAGGGGAGAGAATCATGCCCAGTCACGGAATCAGGGATCGAGTCGCGATCATCGGGATGGGATGCACGTCCTTCGGCGAACACTGGGACCAGAGCATCGGCGACCTCGCGTTGACCGCGTCGCAGGAGGCGCTCGGGTCGGCCGGACTCGATCTCGACGCCATCGACGCCTTCTGGCTCGGCAGCGCCGGCACGCTGGCGTCAGGCTTGCTCCTCGCCGAACCGCTCAAGATCCGCTACAAGCCGGTCACCCACGTCGAGAACTTCTGCGCCACGGGGAGCGAAGCACTCCGCAACGCCGCCTACGCCGTCGCCAGCGGCGCCTATGACATCGCGATGGCCCTGGGCGTCGAGAAGCTCAAGGACTCGGGCTACTCCGGGCTCTTCGACCTGAATCCGACCACCGACGGCACCGAACTCGAGATGACACCGCCGGCGGCGTTTTCCATGATCGTGCCGGCCTACGCCGAGAAGTACGGCGTCAGCGAAGACACGCTGAAGGACGTGTTGTCCCACATCGCGTACAAGAACCACGCCAACGGGGCCAAGAACCCCAAGGCCCAGTTCCGGCGCGAGGTGCCGCTCGAACGGATCAGGTCTTCTCCCACGATCGCGGGCAAGCTCGGGCTCTTCGACTGCTCGGGAGTGAGCGACGGGGCGGCGGCCGCGATCCTGTGCCGGGCGGAAGACGCCCACCGTTACTGCAGCGACCCGGTCGTGCTGAAGGGAGTCGGCTTCGTCGTCGGCCCGGCGGAGGGGACGAAGAAACCGGACTACGACTTCACCACCTTCCCCGAAGTGGTGGCGAGCGCCGAAGACGCCTACCGGCAGGCGGGCATCACGAACCCGCGCGAGGAGATCTGTGTGGCCGAGGTCCATGACTGCTTCACTCCGACCGAACTCGTGTTGATGGAGGATCTCGGCTTCTCCGAGCGCGGCAGGGCCTGGAAGGACTGCCTGGACGGCCGCTTCCGGCTCGACGGCAACCAGCCGGTCAACTCCGACGGGGGGCTCAAGAGTTTCGGCCACCCGATCGGCGCCAGCGGGCTGCGCATGATGTACGAGATCTGGCTGCAGCTACGCGGCGAAGCGGGCCCGCGCCAGATCGCCGACCCGAAGATCGGACTTACCCACAACCTGGGCGGTCTTCCCGGCAACTGCGTGAGCTGCGTGTCCGTGGTCGGAAAAGCCGCGTAGACCGAACGGCGTTAGTTTTTCTGCTATAGTGCCCAACAGTTCTACGAACAGGGAGACTTCACCATGAAACGCTGGATCACAATCGCCGCCTGCGGGGTGGTCGTCGCCGGCGCGCTCGGCTGGGGCGGCTACAAGGGCTACCGCTTCCTCGCGGAGCGCGGCTTCATCAAGATCAACGAATACGACATCCGGACGGAAGGCATTCTCCAGGTCGGCGAACTGGCGCCCGACCTCGCGCTGTCCGTCGTCGACGGCGAGGAGACGCGGCTCTCCGACCTCTGGGCCGCCAAGCCCCTGGTCCTCGTCTTCGGCAGCTACACGTGACCGCCCTTCCGGGCCCGTGTGGCCCGGCTCGAGGAGTTGCGTGAGGAGTGGAGTCCGGCGATCGAGTTCAGCTACATCTACATCAAGGAAGCCCATCCCGACGACGAGTGGCAGGCCCCGAAGAACGTGGCCAACGAGCTGATCTTCGACCAGCCGAAGACGATGGTCGAACGGATGGACCTGGCGACCAAGTTCGTCGAGGAGATGGACGTCAGGACCCGGACGCTGGTCGACGACATCTCGAACATCGCGAACGCCTGCTATGCCGGGTGGCCCGAGCGGATCTACGTGATCGATCAGGGCGGCACGATCGCCTACAAGGGCGGCATGGGACCGTTCCTCTTCAACACCGACGAACTCGAGGAGTTCCTCGAGGACAACTACGGCGGGCTGCGCGGCGGGAGCGAAGCGACCGCGGGTTAGGCGCCTAGTCCGCTGTTGCCGAACCGGACCGGTCCGCCGGCTTGTTGACCCGGTAGGTCAGCCGCGCCGCGGCGCGCCGCGTCAGGATCCGCATCAGGAAGATGACGACCCGGTTGCGCCATCCCGGCACGACCGAGGACCTTCGGCCCAGCCCCCGAAGACTTGCGTCCACGACCTGCTCCGGACTCGTCCATCCGGTGATCGGCTGGGGCTCGCCCATGCCCGCCTTCCGCTGGTACTCGGTAGGCGTGAACCCCGGGGAGAGCACGATCACGTCGATTCCGTGTTCGGCGAGTTCCGCCCAGAGCGCTTCGCCGAACATCAGGTTGAACGCCTTCGACGCGCCGTAGACAGCCTCGAACGCCACCGGCTGGTACGCGGCCGTGCTCGACAGGAAGATCATGGCGCCGCGCCCTCGCTCGACGAGGCGCGGAGCGAGAATCGCCGCCAGACCCACGGCCGCCCGGTTGTTGACTTCCGGGATCTGCAATTGAAGCTCGGGATCCTGGTCGATGAAGCGGCCGTAGGTACCGAAGCCCGCGTTGGACACCAGCACCCCGATTTCGATTCCGAGACGGTCCACGGCGTCGAACACGAGCCGTGGACCATCGCGGTCCATGAGGTCCTGAGGCACCACATGCACGGTGATTCCCGACGCGGAGCGCAGTTCCCGCGCCAGTTTCTCGAGGCGGTCGGCGCGACGGGCGACCAGCACGAGATCCATGCCCTCCGCGGCGAGCCGGCGCGCATAGGCCTCGCCAATACCGCTCGACGCGCCAGTAATCAAGGCGGCGCCGCCGTAAGCGTCGATCTCGCGGACTTGCATGGAACAGGCCTGTTTCCTGTGCGTCAGCGCGGCGCGGACGCCGCGACTCGACTCCTAGGCGACCGCCTGGGGCGTCGCGACCCGGGGATCGTTGACGCCCATGCCATCCACCAACTGCTGGAAGCGTGGTTCATCACGCAGACAGTCGAAGGCCGGATGCACCTTGGTCCAGAGCACGGCCCCGAACTTCGCACCGAGCGCAGTCTCCAGGCAGTTCAATGCAGCTTCCTTTTCGCCGAGCCAGGCGTAGAGCATCGCCAGAGCCGCAGACCGGTCCTCCCCGCTGCTCGTCCGCTTCAACTGCCAGTCCACCATCCAGCGGAGGACGCCCGGCTCCCCGTCCTTCGCGTAGACCTTCCCGATCGCTTCCGCTTCTTCGTGGCGGCCCGTGTTCCGCAAGTGCAACTGACGCTCCCGGACTGCCTCGTCCGTTCGACCCAGAGCGCTATAGCAGGCCGCCAGCAGCGAGCGCACGATGGGATACTCGCCTTCCAGGGCAAGTGTGTGCCGAGCCTGCTCGACGCCCTCTTCGAAACGCCGCCTGTAGTAGAGGATCTGGCACAACCCCTGGGCGAACACGGGTGCCAGGGGATCCAGGTCGACGGCAACTCTGATCTGACGTTCCGCTTCCTCGACGCGGCCGACCGGCGAAAGGAAGTGGTTCCCGTACGAGTAGTGGGCCATTGAGTTGCCGGGGTCGAGCTCCAAAGCCCGCAGGAACGCCCGCTCCGATGCCGCCCAGTCCCATCGAAACACCGCGCTCAGGAGACCCTGGGCCCGATACGCGAGCACGCTCGAGTCGTTGAGCTCCAGCGCCCGCCGGACCGCGGCTTCCGCCTTGGCCACCGTCTCCGATACCGGCAGGTAGCCGTACACCGCCAGGTTGACGTAGCACACCGAGAGTTGCGCATGACCGCGAGCGAAACCCGGTTCCAGCTCGATCGCCCGCTCCAGAAAGCCGATCGCCTGCTGGAGCCGGCGGCCGGTCTGCTGATTGGCGCAGTACCGGGCCTCCAGGTAGAGCCGGTAGACCTCCTGGTTGTCCGTGTAGCGCGGTACGAAGGGACCGGGATGCGGATCCAAGAGCTTGGTGCGCACCCGCACGACGATCGCTTCAGCGATGTCCTCCTGGATATCGAAGACATCGCCAAGCTCCCGGTCATAGTGCTCGGACCAGAGCTGCGTGCCGTCCGAAGTCCGGATCAGTTGCGCGGAGATGCGGAGGCGCTCGCCAGCTTGACGCACGCTACCTTCGAGAATCGACGAGACGCCCAGGCTCTCACCGACGCCGGAGGCACCGAGATCACGCAGACGACGGTCGAACGACGACGTTCGGCCGACAACCCGCAGGCCCTCGACGGCCGCAAGAGCGTCGATGATCTCTTCCGCCACGCCGTCGCAGAAGAAGTCCTGCTCCGGATCGGGCGTCATGTTGGTGAAGGGCCTGACGGCGATCGACCCTTCGAGAGTGGCTTCGACGGGAGCGGTGAACCGGTAGCCCCGGCCGGGAACCGTGACGACGTACTGGGTCTCCTTGTCCTGCCCCAGGACCTTCCGCAGGACGGAGAGATTGTGCATCAGATTGCTTTCGTCGACCGCGGCGTCCGGCCAGACGATCGCCATCAACTCCTCCTTGTGCAGGAGCCGGTCACTGTTCTCGACGAGTGCGCGCAGCGTGTCGAAGATCTTCGGGCGAATGGCTACCTTCTGGCCGTTTCTGAGTAGCTGCCGCTGACCGACATCGAGCAGGTAGGGCCCGAAGGTGTACGAGCGGCGGTCAGGCAAGGAGGGCATCGGCGATAGAGAGTGCGGCTCGCCGCCGAAACTCCCCCCTCCCGTTGTGCTCACGCCGAATCCGGGAACAGCCCGGACCGGGGGCCGCACCACGGGCACCGGGCGACAACCGCGACGGAGCCTGTGATCGGCCGATCTTAGCGTCTCTTTGAAAATCTTGGCGTCAGCGTCGGCCAGGTAAGGCGAACACGAACAGACTGCCGCCCCGGGCGCGGGCGGCGCCCTCGGGCGTGTGCCTGAGACTCCCCGGCCCGGTCGATATGGCGACGTACTGTCGACCGTCCACGGCGTAGGAGATCGGATAGCCCATGGCCGGAGCGCCGAGGCTCACTTTCCACAGCACCTCGCCGGTCTCGTGGTCGAAGGCGCGGAAGCCCCCGCTCGAATCGCCGCCGAAGATCAGGCCCCCGCCCGTCGC
>WTGL01000116.1:3375-12058 GCA_011523565.1 Acidobacteriota bacterium | reverse complement strand
TGTTCTCGAAGCCCACATCGAGGCCGGCGGCGGCCGCTTCCGCGGCATCCGCCACTCCGCCGCCTACGACCCCAGCCCGGACATCCGGGTGTCCCATTCCAAACCGCCGCCGAGCATGCTGCTCCGTTCCGACTTCCGGAGCGGATTCGCCTGCCTGGGGCCGCTCGACCTGAGCTTCGACGCCTGGCTCTACCACCCGCAGATCGACGAACTGACCGATCTCGCCCACGCCTTCCCCGACACCCGGATCATCCTCGACCATGTCGGCGGACCGCTCGGCATCGGGCCCTACCGGGGCCGGCGGCGCGAGGTCGAGGCGGCCTGGCGCAAGTCGATCACCGAACTCGCCCGCTGCGAGAACGTGGTCGTCAAGCTGGGCGGCCTGCCGATGAAGATCTGCGGCTTCGGCTGGCACAAGCGGGACGCGCCGCCCTCCTCGGCCGAGACCGCGGAAGCCCACCGCCCCTACTACCTCCACTGCATCGACCGCTTCGGGGTCGACCGCTGCATGTTCGAATCGAACTTCCCGGTCGACCGCGCCGGCGGCGCCTACACCCTGCTCTGGAACTCCTTCCAGCGCATCGTGGCCGACTTCTCCGAGGACGAGAAAGCGGCGCTCTTCCGCGACACGGCGCACCGGGTCTACCGGCTCGACCCCTGACCGGAGCCTCGACCGGGCGTCCGCATGTCGCGACTCGACAAGACGCTCGACGACGTCCGCGGCCTGATCGAGGCCGCCGGGTTCCCCGTCGCACTGCACGGAGACGGCGCCTTTCGGTGCCGCTCGGTCGCCTCCCTGGAACGCGCCGGCGCCGACCAACTGGCGTTCGCCAAGGACGAACGGACGCTCGGGTCCACGGAAACGCGGGCCGGCGCGGTGGTCGTACCTTCGGCGACCAGCCGGCTTGCGGCGCACCAACTCGTCTGCCCCGACCCCTTCGCGGCCTTCGTCGCCGTCCTCCGTCACATCGACCGGGAGCGCCGCGCCGAAGCGGCCGGCGTTCATTCGACCGCAGTCGTGGCAGAGAGCGCCTCCGTCGGCGCCGACGTGTCGATCGGCGCCGGCGTCACCGTGCGAGATGAAGCCGAGATCGGTGAGCGAACCGTGCTCCACCCCAACTCCTACGTGGGCCGGCGCAGCCGGATCGGCAGCGACTGCGTCCTCTTCCCCGGCGTCGTCGTCATGGAGGACGTAACGCTGGGCGAGCGCGTCACCGTCCACGGCGGCACGGTGATCGGCTGCGACGGCTACGGCTACATCCAGCGGGAGGGCCGGCACGTCAAGATTCCCCAGGTCGGCACGGTCGAGATCGGCGACGACGTCGAGATCGGCTCCCAGGTCACGATCGACCGCGCCGCCCTCGATGCGACGGTCATCGGCCGTGGCTGCAAGATCGGCGACCTGGTCCACATCGCCCACAACGTGACGATCGGCGAGCAGACACTGGTGGTGCCCACGGCGAGGATCGCCGGCCGGGCGACGATCGGCAGCGGCGCCGTGCTCGCCGGCGCCGCCGGCGTCGCGGACGGCGTCGTGGTCGGCGACGGAGCGGTGATCGGCGGCAGCAGCGTGACCTACCGGGACGTCCCGGCGGGCGCAGTCGTCTACGGCGATCCGGCCCGGCCCAAGACGCACCAGTTGCGCATCGAGGCGGTGCTCAACCGGCTGCCCCAACTGGAGCGCGATCTGCGCAGGCTGCTGCGGCGGTCGGCAGACCGGGACGAGAACGATTGAGCCGCGGAAGATGAGCTGGAAGCCCGAGATCGACGAACTGAAGCGCCGCAGCGCTCTGGCGCGCGAGATGGGCGGCCCCGAGAAGGTGGAGCGCCAGCACTTCTACGGCAAGCTCACCGTGCGTGAGCGCATCCACGCGATCACAGACGCCGGCAGCTTCCACGAGATCGGCGAGATCGCCGGGCGCGCCGAGTACGCGGAGGACGGCGATCTCAAATCGTTCAAGCCCTCGAACTTCGTGTTCGGCACGGCGGAGATCGACGGGCGGCCGGCGGTCGTATCCGGTGACGACTTCACGGTCCGGGGCGGCTCGGCCGACGCCTCGATCCCGGCCAAACGAACCAGGGCCGAGGGCCTGGCGCTCGAGATGAAGCTGCCCCACATCCGCCTGGTCGACGGAATGGGAGGCGGAGGCTCGGTGAAGACGATCGAGATGGCCGGCCGCACCTACATCCCCGAGCTGCGGAGCTGGGAGATCGTCGTCCGTCACCTGGCCGTGGCGCCCTCGGTGTCCCTCGCGCTCGGTTCGGTCGCAGGCATCGGCGCCGCCCGCGTGTGTACGGCTCACTACTCCGTCATCGTCCGCGACACCGCCCAGATGATGATCGCCGGTCCGGCCCTGGTGGAGTGGGCCGGCGGCGGCGTGGTCCCCAAGGAGGAACTCGGCCACGCCCGCATCCACACGTCGAACGGCGCGATCGACGACGCCGCGGATTCCGAGATCGAGGCGTTCGAACGCGCCCGGCGATTCCTCTCCTATCTGCCCACGAACGTCGACCAGTTGCCGCCGCGGCTGCCGGAGTCCGAACGGGCCGACGACCCGCAGCGGCGAGACGAGGAGCTGGTGGACATCGTGCCGCGCGACCCCAGACGCACCTACAAGATGCGCGAGGTGATCGAGCGCATCGCGGACCGGGGCTCCTTCTTCGAGATCGGCCGCGACTGGGGAAAGTCGATCATCACCGGCCTGGCGCGCCTCGACGGCTGGCCGATCGCCATCTTCGCCGAGGACGTGAACGTCTACGGTGGCGGCTGGGACGCCGACTCCTGCCGCAAGCTGTCCCGCCTGATCGACCTGGCCTCCACGTTCCACCTGCCCCTGCTCCACCTGGAGGACTGCCCCGGTTTCCTGATCGGCCGGGAGGCCGAGCACACTGCCACGATCCGCTTCGGCTCCCAGGTCCTCGCGGCGCTGGGCCAGTGCACGACGCCGTTCTGCTGCGTCGTCATCCGCAAGGCGTTCGGCGTCGCCGGCGGCGCCAACCACAAGCCGGGAAGCCACCACTTCCGCTATGCCTGGCCGTCCGGCGACTGGGGCTCGTTGCCGATCGAGGGCGGCATCGAGGTCGCCTACAAGGCCGAACTGGCCGGGGCCGAGGACTACGAAGCCCACCTGGACCGGATCAAGGAGCGCCTGAACCGCGTCCGCTCGCCGTTCCGCTCAGCGGAGCACTTCGAGATCGAGGAGATCATCGACCCGCGGGAAACCCGACCCATCCTCTGCCGTTGGGCCAACCTGGCGGTCAGGTCGCTGACCACGGGCCCCCAGGCGTTCACTTACCGGCCGTGATCGAGGCGTAGACTAGGACGCCCTGCCTCAGGGGCGATCCACGATGCGCTGCACCCTCCTCGTCCGAGCCTTCCTCATCGCCGTCTTCGGCGTCCTGCTCGCATCCGGCGCCGCGGCGGCCGCCAAGAAGAAGCGGCCCCCTTGCCAGGACGGCCGTCAGCCCGATGCCGGCGCCCTGCCGGCCCGCCACCTCCAGTGGACCGAGGAAGTCGCCCTGCTGCTGACCGACGAGGAGATCCAGTCCTTCCTCTGCCTCTCCCAGGACTACCAGCGGGACGCCTTCATCGCCGAGTTCTGGAAGGCGCGCGACCCCTACCCCGAGACCGCCCGCAACGAGTTCCGCGAGCACTGGGGCGAACGGCTCTCGATGGTGCGCCAGTTGTTCGACAGCACGGACGACGAGCGGGCCCGCTATTACCTCCTGAACGGCCCGCCCGACATTCACGTCGACATCTGTCCGCGGCGCTCCGCCACCAAGGTCGAGGCCTGGTTCTACGGCTTCCGGGACATGAGCGAGGTGATCGGCGCGATCTACAGCCGCCGGCTCCGGCAGGACCAGTACGCCGTCATCTTCTACCGGCCATTGGGAGTCGGCGCCTGGCGAGTCTGGTTGCCGAACGAGGACCTCGGCCGCCGGATGATGCAGCCCGGCGGGCGAACCGATCTGCCCGGCGGGCGTCTCGGCGGACTGAGCCGCGAGGACCTCGGAGCGGGCTGCAAGGACGAGGAACTGGGGTACGCGATGGGCATCATCCAGATCCTCAACGACTGGGGCGGCATGCTGGGCTTCTACTACGACCGGATGATCGGCGAGAACCTTGAGCCGATCGAGGCGCCCTCCAACGAGTGGCTGCGCACGTTCGAGTCCTACTCGACCGATCTTCCCTCGGGCGCGCCGCAACTTGCGGCGTCGCTCGACGTGACCTTCCCCGGCCGAAAGGAGAGCCGCACCGTGGTGCAGACCCTGGTCCAGGTCGACGCGGCCAGCGCGACCCTCGCCGACCTCGCGGGCGCCCGTTCCTACGGTTTCGAACTGATCGGAGAGATCCTGCGGGCGGACGCCGACACCGGCGACGACCGTCTGTTCGAGAGTTTCCGCTACCGCTTCGAGTTTCCGGTGGAGGACGACGGGGCTAGCAGCGACGAACTCGCCGCCATGCCGCTCGTCGCCCAGCGCTACCTGAGACCAGGGAGTTTCAAGCTGATCCTGCGCGTCGACGATCTGAACGGGGACGCCGTGTGGCGTCACGCCCAGCCGCTCGAAGTGCCCCGGGTCGAAGACGCCGCCGGCTGGACCGAAGCCGACCTCGAACCGATCTTCGCCGAGGCGAATCGCGCCCTGGCCGCCGGCGAGCCTACGATCCGGATCATCGAGCCCGGCGGCGACCTGATCTCCGGCTATCTTCGTTTCGACACCGCGGTCACGGGCCCGGTCGACAAGGTGCGCTTCACCCTCGACGACAAGGACCTCTTCACCACCAAGCGGGCGCCCTTCAGCGCCGACGTGCGGCTGGGCGAACTGCCCCGCAGCCAGATGCTGCGCGCCATCGCCTATGACGCCGCCGGCAACCAGATCGCCAGCGACTCCTATCTGATCAACGGCTCTCCTCACCGCTTCGACGTTCGGATCATCGAGCCGATCCCCGGCAACCGCTATAGCGACAGCATCCGCATGCGAGCCCAGGTCACGGTGCCCGAGGGACGGAGCCTCGAGGAACTCCAGGTGTTCCGCAACGACGACCAGGTGGCGACGCTCTATGAAGAGCCCTTCACCGTCCCCGTCGAGCTGCCCGACGGACCGGCGCTGACCATCGTCCGGATCGTCGGCAAGTTGGCCGGCGCCGAAGGGCCGGCCGCATTCGTCGAGGACACCGCGATCATCAACGGGCCGGCCACCCTCGAAGAAGTCCAGGTCGACTTCGTGGAGCTGTACACGACGGTGGACGACCGGGACCGCCGGCCCCTGCTCGATCTCCCGGAGAACGCCTTCCGGGTGCTCGAGGACGGAGTCCAGCAGGAGATCGTCCGCTTCGAGCGGGTGGACGACACGCCGCTCGTCGGCACCATCCTCCTCGACGTCTCGGCGTCCATGGAGGAGCGCCTCGAACGGTCGGTTCAGGCCGCCGCCGACTTCTTCCAGCAGGTGATCACGGAACGGGACGAGCTGTCGATTGTCACCTTCAACGACCGTCCCCACCTGGCCGCCCCCTTCACCCGCGACCGGATCGAATTCGCCAAGGGGTTGATGGGGCTGCGCGCCGAGCGCGGCACGGCGCTCTACGACAGCCTGATCTTCACGCTCTACCACCTGAACGGGTTGCCCGGGCAACGCGCGGTCCTGCTGCTCTCCGACGGCGTAGACGAGCACAGCCGCTACGACCTGGACGACGCGCTGGAGTACGCCCGCCGCTCGGAAGCCGCCATTTACGCGATCGGCCTGGCACTGCCGAAAAAGGCGAAGGAGAGCCCGAAGAAGGTGCTCGAGCAACTGGCGACCGAGACAGGCGGCCGCGCGTTCTTCGTCGACGACGCCAGCCAGCTCGGCGCCGTGTACGACCAGATCGCCGTCGAGCTGCGCTCGAAGTACTTCCTCGCCTATCAATCGTCGAGCACCCAGCCGAGCGACGCCTTCCGAAGGGTGGAAGTGCAGGTCGACGCCAGGGGTGCTACGGCGCGCACGATCCGCGGCTACTACCCGTAGTGCCCGAGCGGACACGCTGCGGCTGGGTGAACGCCGACACCCTCTACATCGCCTACCACGACGAGGAGTGGGGCGTTCCGGTCTACGACGACCGCCGGCTTTACGAGATGCTCGTGCTCGAGGGCGCCCAGGCCGGCCTGAGCTGGTACACGATCCTCAGGAAGCGCGGGTCGTACCGGCGCGCGTTCGACGGGTTCGACCCGGAGCGTGTGGCCCGCTACGACGAAAGGAAGGTCGCGTCGCTGCTGCAGGATCCCGGTATCGTGCGCAACCGCCTCAAGGTGAACGCGGCGATCGGAAACGCACGCGCGTGGCTGGACCTCCACGAGTCGGGCGTGCGGTTCTCGGACTTCCTGTGGGAGTTCACCGGCGGTGAGCCGGTCGTCAACCAGTGGAATCGGCTCGAGGACATTCCCGCGGCGACCCCGGCCTCCGAGGCGATGAGCAAGGCCCTCAAGAAGCTCGGATTCCGCTTCGTCGGCCCGACGATCTGCTACGCCTTCATGCAGGCCGTGGGCATGGTCAACGACCACACGACGACGTGCTTTCGGTGGAAGGAATGCAAGGCGCTCGCGGAAGACGCTCGCTGAACGTGCGAACGGCGCCTGAGACCGATCCCGAATCCCGCTCCGCGAGGGGGCTTTCGTTGGTTGCACTCGGCGTCGCCCTGGCCCTGTGCACGGTTGCTGCCGCCCACGCCGGCGACTGGCCGCAGTTCAGGGGTCCGACCGGACAGGGGCACGCGCCGGATGCGTCGGTTCCGCTCACCTGGAGCGAAGCGGAGAACATCGCCTGGAAGACGGCCGTCCCCGGTCGCGGATGGTCGTCGCCGGTGATCGCCGGCGACCTGGTCTGGCTCACGACCGCCGTGACCGACCGCGAAGCCGGAACCTCGCTGCAACTGCTCGCCTACAACGTGAGCACTGGCGACGCCGCAATGAACATCGAAGTGTTCGCCATCTCCGACACGACACTCCTCAACCAGAAGAACAGCTTCGCGTCACCGACGCCCGTGATCGATCCGGGCGGCGAGCGGGTCTTCGTCCACTTTGGCGCACAGGGCACGGCGGCCGTCGCCGCCGGTGGCCAGTCGGCAGGCGACTTCCTCTGGCGAACCCGTTTCCCCTACACCTCGCAGCACGGCAACGGCGGTTCGCCGATCCTCCACGAGGGTCTGCTGATCGTGAGTATCGACGGCTACGACACCGCCTTCCTGGTCGCAGTGGACGCCGAGACCGGCGAAGAACGCTGGCGGGCGGTGCGGCCGGCTCCGATCTCGCAGGCCTACTCCACGCCGCTCGCAATCCGGGTCGGCCAAGCCGAACAGATCGTCAACGTCAGCGCTTTCCGCGCCTCGGCGCACGAGCCCGCGACCGGCCACGAGATCTGGCGGGTCGAGTACCCCGGCGGCTTCTCCAACGTCTCCCGGCCGGTCTACGGCCATGGGCTCGTCTACCTCTCGACCGGCTTCAACGAGCCCATCCTGATCGCCGTCCGCCCGACCGGCAGCGGCAACGTCACGAACTCCGAAATCGCGTGGCGGCTCCGCCGGGGAGCCCCGCTCACCGTGTCGCCGATTCTCGTCGGCGACGAGATCTACACGGTGACCGACAGCGGCATCGCCACCTGCATCGACGCTCTCACGGGCGAGATCCTCTGGCAGCACCGGCTCGGGGGAAATCACTCCGCCTCACCGATCCATGCCGGCGGCCGGATCTACTTTCAGAGCGAGGGAGGGGTGACCACCGTCATCGAACCCGGCGACGAGTTCAGGCAGTTGGCCCGCAACGAACTCGACGGCTCGACCCTCGCCTCCATCGCGGTAGCCGACGGTGCCTTCTTCATCCGCACCGGCACGCACCTGTATCGGATCGAAGAGTCGCCGTAGTCTCAACTCTCGTGCTGTAACCTCTCGCTCATGCCGAAGCAGGTGCCTTCCGGCGTGCTGGTGTTCCTGCTGGCCGCCGCCCTCTCAGCCCAAGCGGCCGACCCCGCCGGGCATTGGGAGGGTTCGATCGAGGCGCCGGGCCAACCGCTCGTCGTCATGGTGGACCTGGAGGAAACCGACGGCGCGTGGTCGGGGACGATCGACATTCCCGCCCAGGGTGCTGTCGACTTGCCGCTCAGCGGCGTGACCGTGGAGGGCGAGACCGTTCGCTTCACGATCAACGGCGTCCCCGGCGAACCGACCTTCGAGGGCACGCTTGCCGGCGGCGAAATTACGGGCGAGTTCCGCCAGGGCCCGGCCCGACTCCCCTTCCGGCTCGGCCGCGACGCTGTCGAAGTCGAGGCGCCTTCGCGTCCACAGGAGCCCAAACCGCCCTTCCCCTACGACGCCGAGGAAGTCGAGTACGCGAACGCCGACGTGAAGATCGCCGGCACGCTGACTCTGCCGCCGGGCGAGGGCAAGGTCCCGGCGGCGCTCCTGATCTCCGGCAGCGGCGCCCTGAACCGCGATCTCGAACTCGCCGGTCACAAGCCCTTCCTCGTGCTCGCCGACCACCTGACGCGGCGCGGCATCGCCGTGCTCCGCGTCGACGACCGCGGCATCGGCGGCTCCACCGGCAGCACATGGCAGTCGACATCCCGGGACAAGGCGAACGACGTTCTCGCCGGCGTGCGTTTCCTGCGCGGTCACGACCGGATCGACCCGGAACGGGTCGGCCTGATCGGCATC
>WTGL01000116.1:2646-3365 GCA_011523565.1 Acidobacteriota bacterium | reverse complement strand
GAGATCATCGGTTCCGGGATGCCGCCACAGGAGGCGGAAGCCGCCCTGCGGGAGGTCGTCATCGAGCAGTTGGCCGCATCTCCGGAGACGGCGCAACTGAGCGGCGAGGCGCTGGAAACCGCCGTGTCCGCCGCGGTCGAATCGAACCTGAGTCCCTGGTTCCGCTTCTTCATCGGCTACGACCCGGGGCCCGCGCTGGGCGGGCTCCATGTCCCGACCCTGGCCCTGTTCGGAGAAAAGGACACCCAGGTGGACGCCGACCAGAACCAGTCCGCCATGGAAGCCGCGCTCGCCGCGTCGGGCAACCAGGACGTGACGATTCGCAGGTTCGCCGACATGAACCACCTGTTCCAGACCGCGGGCACCGGCTCCCCCGCCGAGTACGCGCAGATCGAAGAGACGATGGCGCCGGAAGTTCTCGATCTGATCGGAGGCTGGATCGCGGAACGGTTCGTCGACTGAACGCCGCCGCGATCGAGGGCACCCGACCGGCCGGCCGGTCGACTAGACTCCCGGTTCGTTGGCCGGGGCGGCCGGCAGTGCCCCATGGCGACAAGGGGGCGTGCAAGATGCCGAAGATCACTTACATCGACCAGGACGGCCGTTCGCGCGTGGTCGAGGCGCCGGTCGGAGACTCCGTCATGGAGTGCGCGGTCGACAATGACGTCGACGGAATCGTCGCGGCCTGCGGCGGCAACTGCTCCTGCAGCACCTGCCAC
>WTGL01000116.1:0-2636 GCA_011523565.1 Acidobacteriota bacterium | reverse complement strand
TCGCCCTCACCCACGGCCACGCGGACCACTTCGGCGACACCCTGGCCATCGCCCGGGCCAACAACGCCAACGTGATCGCAGCGTTCGAGATGTGCAACTACCTGCAGGAACAAGGGCACGACAACGTGAATCCCGGCAACCCGGGCGGTCGGATCGACACGGAGTTCGGCTGGGTCGCGTTCACCCACGCCTTCCATTCGTCGTCGTACGAAGGCCGCTACATGGGGATGCCGTGCGGACTCGTCGTCCACATGGGCGGAAAGACCGTCTACCACTGCGGCGACACGGGGCTCTTCGGCGACATGAAGCTGATCGGCGAGATCTACAGGCCGGACGCTGCCTGCGTACCGATCGGCGACCGCTTCACGATGGGGCCGGAACTGGCGACGAAGGCCGCCGAGTTGATCGGCGCGCCGGTCGCGATCCCGATCCACTACAACACCTGGCCCCCGATCGCGCAGGACCCCAGCCACTTCGCCCCGGCCGGCGTCGAAGTCAGGGTCATGGCGCCGGGCGATACGCTCGCCGTCTGACGGCGCCGCCACGCGCCCGCCGCCGGACCGCCGCGGCGATCCCGCGCAACAAGCGCCGCGGCGTTGCGTAACAGCAACCTGACAGCCAATGCTCGTGTTCGACCATGTCAGCAAGTGCTTCGGCGACCTGCGCGCGGTCGACGACCTGTCCTTCGAACTGGAGGCCGGCGAAGTGTTTGGGCTGCTGGGGCCCAACGGCGCCGGCAAGACGACGGCCATCAATATGGCGGTCGGCCTGCTCGAGCCGGACGAAGGGGTGGTCCGCTTCGCGGACGAGGCCTTCGACCGGAACCCACGCGACGCGGAGAATCGCAGGTCGCTGGGCCTGGCGCCGCAGTCCATCGCTCTCTATGAGCAAATCAGCGGCGCCGACAACCTGCGTTTCTTCGGCCGCCTGCACGGTCTCCGGGGATCCGACCTGGAAGAACGGGTCGCCGCCTGCCTCAAGTTCGCCGACCTGGTGGACGTCGGGAAGAAAGTCGTCTCCAAGTACTCCGGCGGCATGCAGCGGCGACTCAACCTCGCGGTCGCGATCATCCACGACCCGGAGCTCGTGCTCCTCGACGAGCCGACCGTCGGCGTCGATCCCCAATCGAGGAACGCGATTTTCGAGCGCGTCGAACAGCTCAGGGACGGAGGCAAGCAGGTCGTCTACACCACCCACTACATGGAGGAGGCGCAGCGTCTCTGCGACCGGGTCGCGATCCTCGACCGGGGCCGCCTGATGGCGCTCGACACGGTGTCGGCTCTGATCGAGGCCCACGGCGGTCCCGGCTACCTGGTGATCCGGACCGGCGACGGCGAGTCACGCCACGAGACGACCGATCCGCTCGCAACGCTCGCCGAACTCCAGGCCCGGCAGGCGGTGGACCACTTCCAGTACCTGCCGCCGGATCTGGAAACAGTCTTCCTCAATCTCACCGGCAGAGCGCTGCGGGACTAGAGCCGCCAGGGAGAACACCGTGAACAAGATCGTCGCAATGGCCGCGAAGGACATCCACATCCTCTTCCGGGACAAGCTGGGCTTCTTCTTCACGATCTTCTTCCCGTTGATGATGGCGATCTTCTTCGGCGCCATGTTCGCCGGCCTGAGCCGCGGACCGGCGAGTATTCCGATCGCCCTGGTCGACGCGGACAGGACCGCCGGTTCAGCGCGCTTCGTCGGGAGGCTCGAGGCCGCCGGCGGACTCGCCATCGAGCGGATTCCAGGCGACCAGGCGCTGGAGCAGGTGCGCCGGGGCCAGACCGCCGTCCTAGTCACCTTGAGACCCGGCTTCGGGGCCGCCCTGGACAATCCCTTCGTGGCGACACCCGAAGTCGAGATGAGCGTCGATCCAACGCAGTTCGCCGCTGCCGGGATGGTCCGCGGCGTCCTGCTCGAAGCGGCCGGAGCCGAACTGCAGGCGTTCATGGCCGATCCGTCCCGAATGTCCGCGACGAACGAACAGAACCGGCGCCTGATCGAGCAGTTCAGCCCTCCCTCGACCGCCCGCGACGACCTCCTGACCGTTCTCGACCAGATCCCGCGTATTCCGGTGCTGATCGATGAAGCCGGGCTGGGCTCGGTCACCACCGGTGCGACCGGCGGATTCGGTCCTCCACTCGAGATCGAGCAGACCCAGGTCCAGGCGCAACGCCGCGGCCCCACCAACTCCTACGCCACGTCGTTCGCGCAGGCCATGCTCTGGACGCTCATCGGCGGCTCCGTCTCCTTCAGCATGTCGATCGCCATCGAACGGAGCCGCGGCACGCTGATGCGACTGCTGGTGGCGCCGATCACGGCCCGTCAACTCCTGGCCGCCAAGGGGCTGGCCTGCCTCGGCGCAACCCTGTTCACGAGCTCTGCCCTGATCACGCTCGGTATCACCGTGTTTGACGTGACGCCCACTTCCTATCCGCTTCTCGCTCTGGCCCTTCTCTGCGGTTCGATCTGCTTCTGCGGCATCATGATGGTCCTCAGCGTCATCGGTCGCACGGAACAGGCGGCCGCCGGAGTCGGATGGGGCATCGCGCTCCCCTTCACCATGCTCGGCGGCGGCATGGTGCCCTTGTTCCTGATGCCGGAGTGGATGCAGACCCTCGGCAACATCAGCCCGATGAAGT
>WTGL01000078.1 GCA_011523565.1 Acidobacteriota bacterium | reverse complement strand
CTGCGCCGACTGGTTGTAGGCCGAGGCGTAGATCTCGGTGGCCGACGCGTCGGCCCGGCCCCGGATCTCGGTCGCCTGACGATAGGCCTCGGACTCGATCCGCTTCAGGTCGCGATCCATGTTGCCGAGAATCTCCGACGCCTGGCCCTGGCCCTGGGAACGGAAGCGGTCAGCGATCCGCTGCCGTTCCGAGATCATCCGGTTAAACACGTCCGGCTCGACCTGCTCGCCATAGTTGATCCGCCGGAACTGAACGTCCAGTACCTCGATGCCGAGATCGTCGGTACGCTCCTGAGCCGCGGCCAGGATGTCCTGGCGGATCTTGTCCCGGCCGGTGACAATCTCCGCGAGGCCGCCGCCGGCGTCCGGATACGACTCGTCCGCCGCCGCCTCGCGGTTCGAACTGCGGACCACCTCGATCAGGTCGTGGTTGGCAATCGCGTTCCGGGTCTCGCCGTCGAGGATGTCGTCGAGCCGTGACTGCGCGCCGCGCTCGTCGCGCAACCGCTGGAAGAACAGCAGCGGGTCCGAGATCCGCCACCGGGCATACGTGTCGACGAAGATGAACACCTTGTCCCGGGTCGGCAACTCCTCCGCCGAACCCTGCCATTCCAGGAAGCGGCGGTCGAAGTACTGCGCCTTCCGCCAGGGCAGCTTGAACTTGAGCCCCGGCGTGTCGATCGCGTCGCCGACAGGAGCACCGAACTCGGTGATGATCGCCTGGCGGTCCTCCCGCACGACGAAGAGCGACAAATTGGCCAGCAGCAGCAGCACCAGAACCAGCAACACGCCCAGGATCCTCTTCATGGCGATCCCTCCCCGGCCTGCTGGGCCGCCGCCTGCCGCGACCTCGCCGCGCTGACGCCCTCGAAGCTCATGATCGGCGTCAGACCGTCGACATCCTCGTCGACGACGATCTTCCGGCCCACCTTCGGCAGCACCCGCTCCATCGTTTCGATGAACAGCCGCTTGCGCGTCACCTCCGGCGCCTGGCGAAACTCCGCGTAGAGGGCGTTGAAACGCGTCGCGTCGCCCTGGGCCCGGTTGACCCGATCGAGGGCGTAGCCCTCCGCCTGCTGAATCGTCTGCAACGCCTGCCCCTCGGCCCGGGGGATGACCCGGTTGTACTCCGCCTCGGCTTCGTTGACCAGCCTTTCGAGCTCCTGCTCCGCCTGGTTGACCGCGTTGAAGGACGGCTTGACCGGCTCGGGCGGATTGTTGCTCTGGAGCACCACCTGATCGATATCGATTCCGGTCTCGTACTGGTCGCAGAGTTCCTGCAGCTCGAGCTTCACCGTGCCCTCGATGTCGGCCCGGCCGACCGTAAGCACCTCGTTCACGGTCCGGTCGCCGACCACCTTGCGCATGACCGCCTCGCTCATGTCGCGGAAGGTGTCGTCCAGGTTACGGACCCGGTACAGGTACTGGTACGGGTCCACGACCCGGTACTGCACGACCCACTCGACCACCGCCGCGTTCAGGTCGCCGGTCAGCATGTTCGCCTCCTCCGCGTTGCCCACGAAGGAGCTGCGCACCGCCACGCTCTCGCTGCGGAAACCGAACTCCTGCTTCAACTGGCGTCTCACCGGCACCTTTTCCAGTTGGTCAATCAGCGGGATCTTGAAGTTCAGGCCTGGGTCCTTGGTACCGGCGTACTTCCCGAGGCGGAGAATCACTCCCACCTCCTCAGGCTGCACCGTGTAGACGCTGGACAGGACGAGAAGCCCTGCCAGCACGACCAGAGCGATGATCTTGAGGCCGCCCAGCCGATCGCGGACGGCCTTCCCCAGGTTGTCGAGATCGAGCGGGCTGGCCCCGCCGCCGAAGTTGTCTGCCATAAGGCATTGAGGCTATGCCATCGCCCCCCCGATGACAACCTGCGAAGCGCCGGAAACTCTCCGGCCGGCAGGGCAACCGGCGGCCTCCAGAGCACCTTCGCGCGGTGTGTTCAGGCGTTAGTCTCGGCGCCATGCCGCCGCGCTTCGACGACGACGCGAGGACCCTTCAACTGTCCGTGGCGGACCTGCTCGACCACCGCTCCGCCCGGCACCTCGGGTTCGCCAACCGCGGCGGGTTCGAGCGGCTCTGGGTCGGTCAGGCGATCCACAGCCGCTACCAGGAACAGGCCATGGAGCGCGAACCGAGCTACCGGCGGGAAGTCGAACTCTCACTGGAGTTCGTTCACCGCGGCTGGCAGGTGACGCTGACCGGCCGCGCCGACGGCGTCTACCGGGACGGGGACGGCGTTCTCGCCATCGAGGAGATCAAGTCCGTACGCCCCAACTCCGAGCCGTCACCGGGCCTGCTGGCGACCTACCGGCTGCAGGCGGCGATCTACGCCTGGATCATCAGCCGTTCCGGCACGAACGGACTCTCCATCGCCGCCGCCGGAGCCTCGAACGGGCACCCCGACGGCAACGGTGTTCCGGCCATCCGCGCCGAGCTGGTGCTGATCGAGATCGGCACCGCCGAGATCGAGCGGCTGGACGTCGAGCTCGACTGGCGACAGCTCGAAGCCGGCATCCGAACGCGGCTCAACGCCGTCGTCCACGACTACGAGGCGGCGCGCGCACATCGCCAGCGGCGACAGCTCGCGGCCGAACGGCTCGAGTTCCCCTTCCACCGGCCCCGGCCCGGCCAGCAGGAGATCATAGGTCGTACGGGAATCGCCGTTGCGCAGCGGGAGCACCTGCTGGTCCAGGCGCCGACCGGTCTGGGCAAGACCGCGGCGGTCCTGTTCCCGGTCCTGCGCGAGGCGCTGGCGCGGGACCTGCGGGTGTTCGTCCTCACCGCGAAGAACACTCAAGCCGCGATGGCCAACCGGGTGATCGACCTGCTGAACCCCGAGCGCGCCTTCCACGCGCTGCACCTGCGAGCCAAGGCCCGCATGTGCGCGAACGACGAGATCATCTGCCACGAGGACTACTGCGAGTACGCCCGCGACTACTACGTCAAGCTGCAGCGCAGCCAGCTCCTGCCGCGCCTGCTCGAAGAGCACAGTCTGCTCGAGCCGGACGCGATCTACGACGCGTCGAAACGCGATCGCGTCTGTCCGTTCGAGATCAGCCTGGAGCTCGGGCGTCAGGTCCAGGTCGTCGTCGGGGACTACAACTACGCCCTCGACCCCTTCGTCAAGCTGACCGAGTTTCAGGGCGACGCGGACCTTTCCGGGACCGTCCTGATCGTCGACGAGATCCACAACCTCGTCGACCGCGGTCGCGGCTACTACAGCCCCGAACTGACCGCGCAGAGCTGCCGGGACGCCGCGGCGAGCCTGCGCCGGGCGGGCCGCGGCACACAAGGCGGGCCCACGGAACGCCTGCGGGAACTCTGCGCCGACCTGGAGGAGCTGATCCGGGATGAGGTCGATCTGGCAGTCGACGCGCCCGACCGCAACGCGGTGGCCGAGGGAGCCGCACCCGAGGAGCAGTTCTGGCGTCTGCGGCCCGCCTTCGACCGCGGTTTCGTGGACTACCTGGAGTTCCGCCGCGACACCCGCTCGTTCGCCGCCAACGACGCCTTCGTCGAGCTCTACTTCAAGCTGCTCCGGTTCCTCAACACGCTCCAGCTCGCCGCCTCGCCCCGGCACGCCGAGTCCTTCAGCTTTCTCTTCCGGCGCACCGCCGGTGAACCGAGCTTCAGCCTGCTGTGCAAGGACGCCAGCGCCTTCCTCGGCGCGACGATCAACCGCTGCCGCTCCTGCATCGGCCTGTCGGCGACCCTCCAGCCGTTCGAGTTCTACCGCGACCTGCTCGGCTTCGACGGCGCGCGCACCTCGACCCTCGAGGTGCCGAGCGCCTTCCCGGCCGAGAACCGGCGGATCGTCGTCGACACGTCGGTCAGCACGACGTACCGAACCCGCGATGACAACTACGGTCCGATCGCCGAACGGCTAGCCGAGTTCGCGCGCTCGGTGCCGGGGAACTCGATGGCGATCTTCCCCAGCTACCGGTTCCTCGCCGAGGTCGAGGAACGGCTGCCCGACTGCGGCCGCAACGTGGTCGTCCAGCAGCAGACGACCAGCGAAGCGCGGCGCCAGGAAGTGCTCGACGCGCTGACCAGTCCGCTGGCCGGCGACACCCTGCTCCTGGCGGTGGCGGGCGGCGTGTTCTCCGAGGGCGTCGACTACCCGGGCGACGCGCTGCTCGCGGTCGCCGTCGTCGGCCCCTGCCTGCCCGCGGTGACGGTGGAGCAGAAACTCCTGCAGACCTACTACGACGAGCGCTTCGAGCGCGGCTTCGAGTACGCCTTCGTGGTGCCCGGCATGACCCGCGTGGTCCAGGCCGCCGGCCGGCTGATCCGTTCCGCCGACGACCGCGGCGTGATCGCCCTCCTCGACCGCCGTTTTCTCCAGCGGCCCTACCGCAAGCACCTCCCGGCCGAGTGGTGGCCGGAGTCCGAGGACTCGGACGGCGCCGGGCTCGCGGGTCACCCCGCGACCACCGCCGCCGCCTTCTTCAGCCCATGACCGGCCTGCTCCGGCGGATCGAACGCTTCATCGCCGCAGGCCGCGGCGACTTCGGCGAGCTGGCAGCCGGGGCAGCCCGGTTCGGCTGTGAACGGGTCGAGCCCTACCGCCGCCTGTGCGAACGGCGCGGAATCGCACCCGCCGCACTCGACGACTGGCGCGCGGCGCCGCCGGTGCCGACCTCCGCCTTCAAGTCACTGCGCCTCGCCGCCGCGGAGCCCCGGGAGGTCTTCCGCAGCAGCGGCACCACCCGCGGCGCCGAGCGCCGGAGCGTCCACTACCACCCCTACCCCGATCTCTACCGGACCGTGATCGACGCCACCTTCGCCGACGCCTGCCTGCCCGCGGGCGCGGGGCGGATGCCCGTGCTCTCGCTCATCCCGAACCGCGCAACCGTGCCCGACTCGAGTCTCTCCTTCATGGTGGACCACGTGTTCGAGCGCCACGCCGCGCCCGGCAGCGACTGGGCCGCGTCGAACGCCGGTATCGACGTCGATCTCGCCTGCCGCTGGCTCCGCGCTCGCGCCGAAGGCGAGCCGGTCTTCGTCCTCGCCACCGCCCTCGCCCTCGTCCTCCTGCTCGACCGGCTCGAAGCCGAGGAGATGCAGGCCATCCGCCTGCCGCCCGGCAGCCGCGTCTTCGAGACCGGCGGCTTCAAGGGCCAGCGCCTCGAGACGACGCCCGAAGACATCCGGCAACGGGCCCGCACCCTGCTGAGCCTCGGACCGGACGCCGTCGTCCGGGAGTACGGCATGACCGAACTGACCAGCCAGGCCTACTCCCGCCCTGGCGGCGAACGGCTGCGCACGCCCCCGTGGATGCCGTCCCGCCGGTCTCGACCGCGGCCTTCAAACCATCGGCTCCGGAATGCTCGGGGAAGCCGCGGCCGCCGAACTTCGCCGCCCGCATCGCCAGCAAGAGGACCACTTCAGCCTCGTCGTTCTGCCCGCAAACCCGCCAGGCCTGATGCTCCAGTCCCTCCTCCCGGCGCTGGCAGCGCGCGCACCCGTCCTGTTCAAGTCCTCCCGTGCCGAGCCTCACTTCGCCCCGGCCTTCCTCGCCGCCCTCGGCCACCGCCTGCCCGTCCTCGGCGACGCGTACGCCGCCGCCACCTGGACCGGGGGCGACGAAACGATCGAGCCGCCGCTTCACGCCGCGGCCCGCGTCGTCGCTGTCTACGGCACCCATGAGACGATCGAGGCTCTCCAGACCGCCGTAACTCGCCGCCTCATCGCCTTCGGCCCGAAGCTCAGCCTCGGCTGGGTCAGCGGCGACATCGACCTGAATCACGCAGCCTGCGGCATGGCCCTCGATATCGCACTCTTCGACCAGCGCGGCTGCCTGTCCGTCGAGGCCGCGCTCGTCGAGCCGCCCATGGCCCCCGCCTTCGCCGCCGCCCTCGCCGAGGCCCTCGCAGAACTCGCGCGCGATCTCCCGCCCGGCCGCAGCGACACCGCCGAGCGCGCCGGTGTCCGCCTCGCCCGCGAGGACGCCGGCATCCGCGGTCTGCCCTGGTACGGCAACGAGCTCGACGCCGGCACCGTGATCGTCGACTCCGACCCGAGGATCCGCCCCTCACCCGGCCTGCGCACCGTCCGCATCCACCCGGTCGAGGGCGTTCCAACCCTCGACGAGTGGAGCGGCCGGCTTCAGGGCCTCGCCCTCGCCGGCCACATGCCCGCGACCGTCCGCCACACCTTCGAGCACGCCGGCGTCTCCCGCTTCGCCCCCGCCGGCCAACTTCAGGCGACCGATGCCGCCTGGCGCAACGGCGGCATCGATCTGGCCGCCGAGTTCGCGGCCGGCGACCGAGCACACCGATCATCATGTACGAACGAAGGTGCTACGATGTCCTTACCATGCAGAAACGCCTGACCCGCACCGGCAACAGTCACGCCCTCGTCCTGGACAAGGGAATTCTCGAAACCACCGGGATCGACAGCGACACGCTGCTGGAAGTCTCGACGGACGGCGACGTCATCCTGATCTCTCCGGTCCGCGACGAAGACCGCGTATCGAAGCTCAAGCGCGGGCTGGACCGCATGCACGAGCGCTACGCCGGCGCCTTCCGGCGCCTGGCGCAGTAGCACCGCGGCGTTGGGCGAGTGGAACCCGCGTTTCTCACGCTCGACGAAGTCCTGGCGATCCAGGCAGAGCAGATCGAGCGCTACGGCGGAACGGAAGGTCTACGCGACAGCAACCTCCTGGCCTCCGCCCTCGGCATGCCGTCGGCGACATACGGCGGCGAGTTCCTCCATCCCACACTCTTCGAGATGGCCGCGGCCTACCTCTTCCACATCTGCAACAACCACCCGTTCCTGGACGGGAACAAGCGCACCGCTCTCGCCGCGTGTCTCGCCTTCCTGTGGCTCAACGATGTTGAGGTGGTGGCGGATTCGGACGAGATCGCGGACCTGGTCCTCAGCGTCGCCGACGGCAGCGTCGGCAAGGCGCAGGTGGCGGTGTATCTGGAAGACCGCTCGCGCCAGATGTAGCTATGGCTCCGGCGGCAACCCCGACACCGTCTCGACCACCACGCCGCCCGCGACCCGGAACGACCGCGGCAGCGTCCGGTACAGGGGGCCCAGGAACGTCGGCGGCGCCTCGCGGATCTCGAAGGCCGGGCCGTAGGACCAGAAGAACGTGTGGTACTCGTCCGGAGTGAAGGTGCTCAGGACCCACATCCGGCCGCCGGCGAAGACGTGCTGGTTCAGGCTGTCCAGCGCCTTGCCGAGGTCCTCGTCGAGGTCGGCGATGACCAGCCAGTGCTCGCCCTCCTCGAGCTCCGGCACGATCGTGAACAGACAGAGCCTGCTGTCGCCGTCGCCGCTGCAGATCTCGTCGATCGCGAGACCCGGCTTGAGCCGGGTCGCCAGGTTGTCGAGCGGAAGGTCCGGCGCGGCGCGGGCGAACGCCAGCAGGCCCACGGTCAGGACGCCGACCACGGCGAGCCGGACCCACGCCACGCCGCCCGGAGCCCGCCTCCCCAGGAAGGCGATGGCCAGTGCCGGCACCATCAGCGCCAGGTCCTGCCAGAACGCCTCGGCCGGGGTCCGCTCGACGAGATTGCCGAAGCAGCCGCAGCCCGCCTCGTCCTCGGTCGCGATGCCGCGCAGGTCGCGGTAGTAGGCCCGGCCGGTCAGGAACAGGAAGAAGGCGACGAGCAACGCCGACGGCCCGAGCACCCACATCCGGCGAAGCCCCAGGATCAGCGCGCTGCCGAGACCCATCTCGAGCGCCAGCGCGATCGCGGTGACCACGACGGCCGGTAGCAGGAAGTCGAGCCCTTCGATCTCGATCTGCTTGACGAACGCCTGAGGGTCGAGCGCCTTGACGACTCCTCCGAACACCAGCACCGCACCCAGAAAGGCGCCGCCGGCCCAGCCGATCACACCCAGTGCGCCCGCCGGGAGGCGCCCGGGGACCGCCGCCCGGGTCTCCTTGCGCACCCTAGTCGACACGGCTTGCTCTCGTCGGTCTGCAGTTCATCCGTTGCTATCCTGACCGGCGCTCCGAGAGGGGCTGGATCGCGCCGCAGACTACCCCATGATCTCCATCTCCAACCTCGGCAAGAGCTTCGGCGAACAGACCCTGTTCACCGGCGCCAGCGTCCGTTTCGCCAAGGGGGAACGCTACGGGCTCGTGGGCTCGAACGGCTCCGGAAAGTCGACCCTGCTGCGCATCCTGAGCGGCGACGAACCGGCCAGCGAGGGCTCGATCTCCATCCCGAAGCGTTGCCGGCTCGGGGTGCTGAAGCAGGACCACTTCGAGTACGAGGACGTACCCATCCTCGATGTCGTGATGATGGGCAACGCCGAACTGTGGGACGCGATGGTCGAGAAGGACCGGTTGCTGGAGCGGGCCGACGAGCACTTCGACGGCGACCGCTTCGCCGCCCTCGAGGAGATCGTCATGCGCTGGGACGGCTACTCGCTCGAGTCCAGGGCAGCCGAGATCCTGGAAGGGCTGGGGATCGAAACGGAGGTCCATCGTCAGCCGCTCTCGACGCTCTCCGGCGGCTTCAAGCTGCGCGTGCTGCTGGCGCAGACCCTGGCCGCGGCGCCCGACGCGCTGCTTCTCGACGAGCCGACGAACCACCTCGACATCCTGTCGATCCGCTGGCTCGAGAAGTTCCTGTCCGACTTCAGGGGTGTCGTCCTCGTCGTCTCCCACGACCACCGCTTTCTCGACAACGTGTGCACCCAGATCGCCGACATCGACTACGAGACGCTGACCGTCTACCCGGGCTCGTACTCCAACTTCGAGCAGAAGAAGGTCGAGGAACGGGCGCGCCGGGAGGCCGAGATCGCGCAGCGCCAGCAGGAGATCGACCACCACCAGAAGTTCGTCGACCGCTTCCGCTACAAGGCGAGCAAGGCGCGGCAGGCCCAGAGCCGGGTGAAGCTGATCAACCGGATGACGATCGAGCCGCTGCCGCAGAGTTCGCGCCGCTACCCGCTGTTCCGGTTCGCCTCGCGGCGACCCTCCGGCAAGCGCGTGCTCAGCCTCGAGGGCATCTCGAAGAGCTACGGCGACAACCACGTGCTCGACGACGTGTCGCTCGAGATCGGCCGCGGCGAACGGATCGCGATCATCGGTCCGAACGGGATCGGCAAGTCGACGCTGCTCAAGATCGCGATCGGCGAGGTTCCCGCCGACTCAGGCGAGATCGACTGGGGCTACGAGACCCACCCCGGCTACTTCGCCCAGGACCACCGCCAGCAACTGCTGGACAGCCAGGGCGCCGCACGCAAGACGGTCGAGAACTGGCTGTGGGACTGCTGCCCCGGCGAGCCGATCGGCTTCGTGCGCGGCCAGCTCGGCGCCGTTCTGTTCTCCAAGGACGAGGCGATGAAGCGGATCGGCAGCCTCTCCGGCGGCGAGGCGGCGCGTCTGCTGTTCTGCCGCCACATCGTGCTCAAGCCCAACGTGATGGTGCTGGACGAGCCGACCAACCACCTCGACCTGGAGGCGATCGAAGCGCTGATCGAGGGGCTCTCGAACTACACCGGAACCCTGCTCCTCGTCTCCCACGACCGCTGGTTCGTGAGCCGCCTCGCGACCCGGATCATCGAGATCTCGAGAGACGGCGTCAACGACTTCGTCGGCAGCTACGGCGAGTACCTCGACCGGCTGGGCGACGACCACCTCGACCGGGCGGCGGCGCTGGTGAAGGCGAAGCGCGAAAGGCGGGAGAAAAAGGCGTCCGCGCGCGCCTTGCAGGTCGGTCTCAGCGTTGCGGCCATGCGGTAGCTGCGGTACGGTACCGGCATGAGAACAAAGCGCACCGCACCGATCACACGCCGGCTCAGGAAAGCTCTCGTCATCGCTCCGGCAGTGGCTCTGCTGCCGCTTCCGGCCGCGGCCCAACTGCGCGATCTGGACTGCACTCCCGAGGAGGAGTGTCACGTGGCGCCGTACTTCCACGGTACGGGAGGCTTCGTCGGCAAGGCGCGCCCCGGCGCCACCGAGGTCGCCGTTGTCATCGTCTGCGGCGACACGTCGACAGAACGCACGTACACCCCGGATCCTGATACAGGCAGGGTCGCGCAGGCGATCACCGGTTCGGACGCCTGTCCGGACGGAGTGAACGGCGTCCTGGTGACGGGCGGTCTCGAGGACGGCGGCTGGTACTACATGAACGACACGACGAGTTCCGCGGTCGCGCCGCTGATCCCTCTCAGCGTCCTGAGCAATCCGGCCGCTACGCAGCAGCCGTACGATCCGGGCGGTCTTACGGTGCAGACCGGCCCGAGCGTCTCGATCAACGATCAGACCTACAGCGACATCGGGACGTTCCTGAAGCACGATCCGAGCGGGAGAGTGGGCCTGTTCCCCCACGCCGCCGCTACTCGAATGTCGCCGCGCTGCTCGGTCCCGGCGGCCAGCGGGCCGGACAACGAGTGCTTCCTGAACGCCGTGTACACAGCGCAGATCACGGTCGACGATGGAGGGACGGTGACCGTCTACGAGAACGGCGACACGATCACCCGCAAGAGCGCCGGCGGTGGCGATCTCACTCTCGTGCCGGGAGTCGAGGCTGTCGGCAACGTCGTGACCGATACCGTATTCGATGAGTTCAGTGGCGGGGCGCCGGCGGTCACCGGAGACGGTGTGCACCAGATCGCAGCGGCCGCGGGGGGCATGAGCACGGTCGACATCGAGGATGCGGACGGTGCCGGGGAGCGTTGCGAGGCAAGCAACCCGGACCGCGGCACGATGCTCCCGGTCAAGTGGACCTTTACCGCCGCCAACATCGTGGGCGACGCCCCGCGCATCACGACCGACCTGGAGGTGGAGGTCATGGTCGCCTGTCCGACAGCCGCCAGCACCAGCCATCTGGGCGTCGATCTCGTGCCGGACCCGCGGCCTTCGGACGGCTGAGAGCTCCTCGACTACACCCCGAAGTAGCGCGCGTCCGGGTGGTGGAACACCAGGGCCGACACCGTGGCCTCCGGGTCCATCATGTCGCCCTCGGTGAGTTCCACGCCGATGTCCGCGGGCTCTAGCGCGGCGAAGAGCTGGCGCTGGCCCGCGAGGTCGGGGCAGGCCGGGTAGCCGAAGGAGTAGCGCTTGCCGCGGTACTTCGCGGCCAGACGTTCACGGGTCGTCATCTCGGGCGGATCGGCGAATCCGAGCTCGGCCCGTAGCCGCTGGTGCAGGAGTTCGGCCGCGGCCTCGGCGGTCTCGAGTGCCAGCGCGGCGTAGGCATGGCTCTTCAGGTACTCGCCGCGGGCCTTGAACCGCTCGGCCGCCTCGCGTACGCCTGCCCCGGCGGTAACCACGAAGAGGGCCACGTGGTCACCTCGCGGCAGCACGTAATCGGCGAGGCAGAGGCCGTCTTCGCGTGGCTGCCGGGGCAGGAGCCACTCGGCCGCGACCTTCTCTCCACCTTCGCCCGGTTCCAACAGGACGAGCCGGTTGCCCTCGCTCCGGGCCGGGAAGAACCGCCACACTCCATGCGCCGCCAACTCGCCGCGCGCGAACTCCTTGAGTTCCTCGACGACCGCCTCGACCTTGAGGAGCTTCGGGTCGTCCGCCGCGCGCAGGCGCGTAACAGAGCCCTTCAGTCCCAGGTGCTTGGCGTAGAGCATCTGCAGGTTCAGGTGCGGCCACACGTCGTCGAGGTCGAAGCGGGCGGTGTGTCGCTCCAGGTCGGGCGGCTGAGGCGCCGGCACATTGGTGCCCACGGCCCTGCTGCGGCGGTCCCCCGGCGACGCTTTCGCTCCCCTCGGGCCGGTGCGAACCGGCGCGCTGTCCCGCACTCGGAGCGCGTCGATCCGGTCGAGTTGCTCGCTCCGGCGCCCGCCGTCGCACAGCCGCTCGATCAGATCGAGCCCGCTCATCGCGTCGCCGGCGTAAGTGCACACGCCGCCGTACTCGGGCGCGATCCGGTTGTGGGTGAACCGCCTGGTCAACGCCGCGCCGCCGACCACCAGGTCCGTCTCGATGCCGGCGTCGCGCAGATCCCCGGCGGTCGCGACCATCTGCTGGGCGCTCTTGACCAGCAGCCCCGAGAGGCCGATCACGTCCGGCTCGTGCTTTCGGGCAGCCTGGATCAACTGCTCGCTCGGCACCTTGATCCCCAGGTTCACCACCTCGAAGCCGTTGTTGGTCAGGATGATGTCGACCAGGTTCTTGCCGATGTCG
>WTGL01000246.1:51392-54083 GCA_011523565.1 Acidobacteriota bacterium | reverse complement strand
CGGACCGGCCACGTACTTGTCCCGAATCTCCCTGGCCGCCTCGTGCAGTTCCGGAGTGAACGAGATCAGCATGTCGTCGCTCTCGAAGCCCTGATGCTCGTAGGGCGCCGGCCTGGTCGGGAACGGCTGGGTCGGCGACGTGCGCTCGCCCGGAACGTCTGTCTGCGGCACCGGCCGCTCCTCGATCGGCCAGACGTGCTCGCCGGTCGCCCGGTCGAAGACGTAGATGAAGCCCTGCTTCGTGATCTGGGCGACCGCCTTGATCTGTTTGCCGTCGACCGTGATGTCGACCAGGTTCGGCGCCGCCGGCACGTCGTAGTCCCAGAGGCCGTGGTGGACGAACTGGAAGTGCCACACCTTCTCGCCCGTGTCGGCGTCGAGGCAGACCAGGCTCTCGGCGTAGAGGTTGTCTCCCAGACGGTGGCCGCCGTACCAGTCGTTGGTCGGCGTGCCGGTCGGCAGGTAGACGTAGCCCAGTTCCGGGTCTGCGCTCATCAGCGACCAGACATTCGTGTTGCCGCTGTAGGTCCACGAGTCGTTCTCCCACGTCTCGACGCCCGGCTCGTCGCCCTGGGGAATCGTGTGGAAGATCCACTTCTGCTCGCCGGTGCGGACGTCGAAGCCCCGTACGTGCCCGGGCGGCATCTCCTTGCGGGTCGGGCCGTCGAAGATCGAGGAACCGACGACCGCGGTGTCGCCGATGATCATCGGCGCCGAGATGACCGAGTAGATGCGACGCTGCACCGGCCGCCCGAGTCCCTCGGTGAGGTCGACCTTGCCTCCCTCGCCGAAGTCCCCGACCGGCTCGCCGGTGTGGGCGTCGATCGCCCACAGGTACGCCTGGTTCGTCGGCAGGAGGATCCGCGCCTGCTCGCCGTCCGTCCAGTAGCCGACGCCGCGGTGGTTGTAGCCGAGGTTCGTCGGTCGACTGGTGCGCCAGTCCTCCGTGTCGAAGACCCACTTCTGCTCGCCCGTCTCGCCGTCGATCGCGGCCACCTGGCCGAAGGAGGTCGTCACGTAGAGCGTGCCGCCGACCATGAGCGGCGTCACCTTGTAGGGTCCCGGCCGGAGAAACCGGGCACGTTCAGCCAGCTCGGCGTTGTCCGGAGAATCCCAACCCCACACCACCTCGAGATCGGCGACGTTGTCGCGGTCGATCTGATCCAAGGCGGTGTACTTCGTGCTGCCGTAGTCACCGCCGTAGGACGGCCAGTCGCCGCCGCCGACGCCGTGCTGCGCCCAGGCCGTTGCCGAAGCGAGGGCCAGCAGCGCCGGCATCAGCGCCGACGTCGCGAGTCTTCGTTGTGCTCTGGTCAAGGGCCTCTCCTTCGGTCGTTGTGCGACCGCGCGATCATACCGGCGGCCAGAGGTGGCAGCCGTCCGTCGGACGCATTCTCCTTCCCTCTTGTACGCGGACGAACGCCGCGAGTTGACCCCGTTTGCCATATGCTTGCCGTTCACCGACCGACCGTTCGGACGCTTCAACGACCAACCCGATGCGCACCGCCTCCGTGATCGTTCCGGCGATGGCTGCGCTCCTGACTCTGGCGCCGGCGCTGGGCATGGGCCAGGATGCGAGCAGCGATCCACGGCTGCCGGAGGCCTCGCGGCGGCTCCAGCAGTACCTCCGCATCGACACGACGAACCCGCCGGGCAACGAGAGCGCGGCGGTCGCCTTTTTCGCGGACATCTTCGAGCGCGAGGGCATCGCCTACGAGACCGTGGAGCCCGAGGCGGGCCGCGGCAGCGTCTGGGCGCGGCTCGAAGGGGGGCATGCCCCGGGCATCATCCTGCTCCACCACATCGACGTCGTGCCCGCCGATCCGCGGTTCTGGAAGCACGATCCGCTGTCAGGAACCTACGAGAACGGCTACCTCAACGGTCGCGGGGCCCTCGACACGAAGGGCCTGGGCATCATGCACCTGGAGGCTTTCCTCGCCCTCGCGCGCTCCGGGGCGCCCCTCGAACGCGACGTCATCTTCCTGGCCACGGCGGACGAGGAGGCGGGCGGGCGGCTCGGCGCCGGCTGGATCGTGCGCAACCGGCCGGACCTGCTGGAAGGGGTCGGTCTCGTGCTCAACGAGGGCGGCAGCGGGCGGCTCCTGGGCAACCGCGTCGTGTTCAGCGTCGAGGTGACGCAGAAGGTGCCGATGTGGCTGCGGCTGAACGCCGTCGGACCCGCCGGCCACGGATCGAGCCCCTCGACCCGCAGCGCGGTGACCGACCTGATCGAAGCGCTCGAGCGCCTTCGCCAGGACCCGTTCGCGCCCCGCATCGTGCCCGCGGTCGGCGACTTCTTTCGGGACCTGGCCGAACTCGAGTCCGCTGCCGCCGACCTCGCCGACCCGGAGGGCCTGATCGCGGAACCCGATCGTCTCGCCGCGCTGCACCGGACGAATCCAATGCTCCACGCTCTCACCCGCAACACCTGCGCCGTCACCCGGCTTCAGGGATCGAGCAAGATCAACGTCGTCGCCCCAGCGGCGACCGCCGAGTTGGACTGCCGGCTGCTTCCCGACCAGGAGCCGCGCGCCTTTATCCGTGAACTCAGGAAGCGGCTAGACCAGCCGTCCATCTCGATCGAGGTCCTGATGTCCTTCAAGGCGGCCGTCTCCTCGACCGACACGGACCTCTACGGCGCCATCGAAGCCGTCACCGCGCGCCGCTTCCCCGGCTCCACCGTCCTGCCGG
>WTGL01000246.1:24602-51382 GCA_011523565.1 Acidobacteriota bacterium | reverse complement strand
CTTCTTCCGCGACCTCGGGATCGTCGCCTACGGCTTCTCGCCGGCCGTCATCCCCGGCTCCGATCAGGGCGGCGTGCACGGCAACAACGAGCGGATCTCCGTGCAGAACGTCGAGCGCGGCTGGCAGACGATGCTCGACCTGTTGCGGACGATCGCCGTCGAGCCAGGCCTCGGACCGACTTCGGCCGGCGTCACACCGACCGCCGGCGGCCAGGACTGACGCAGTAGCCGCTCCGGGCGCTCCCGGGGAAGCGGTCGCCGCTAGGATCCGTCAACCATGAAGATCCCTTCCCGCATCGCCCTCGCATCCGCCCTGGGCCTTCTCCTTGCCTGCGCCGCCGAACCGCCCAACCCGTTCCTCGTCCAGACCGACGCCGGCCCCGTCCAGGGCTTCGCCCCCGAAGGCAGCGACGACATCGCCGCCTTTCTCGGCATCCCCTTCGCCCAACCGCCGGAGGCGGAGCTCCGCTGGCGGTCGCCCCAGCCCGTTCCTTCCTGGGCGGAGCCCGTACAGGCCAACGACTATCGCCCCATCTGCCCGCAGGGGCGCGCGCAACTCCCGCAGAGCGAGGACTGCCTGTACCTGAACGTGTGGACACCGATCGACCGCACCGGCGACGAGCCGGTGCCCGTCATGGTCTGGATCCACGGCGGCGGCTTCCGCGCTGGCAATGGCCGGCTCGGCGACGCTCCCGAAACCGGCCGCGGCGCCGGTCTGGCGCGTCGGGGCGTGATGGTCGTCAGCATCCAGTACCGGCTGGGCGCCCTCGGCTTCTTCGCCCATCCCGCCCTGGCCGCCGAAGCCGCGGCTTCCGGCGAGCCCGAGGGCAGCCACGGCGTACTCGACATGATCGCCGCCCTCGAATGGGTGCGGCGCAACGCCGCGGCCTTCGGCGGCGATCCGGACCGGGTGACGATCTTCGGCGTCTCGGCCGGCGGGATGGCCGTGAACACGCTGATGAGCACGCCCGCGTCCGCCGGCCTGTTCCACCGGGCGATCGCCCAGAGCGGCTACGGCACCTGGCGGTTGCCCCACCTCAGCGAGGCGCGCTGGGGCCTGCCTTCGGCGCGCGACCAGGGCGCGGCGCTGATCGCCGAGGCCGGCTTAGAGTTCGGCAACGAACCGTCCACAGACGACCTGCGGAGCGTTCCCTTCGAGAAGCTCAACGCCCTCGGCACCGGCTTCTGGGTGCCGATCACGGGCGACGTGCTCCCGGACGAGCCCGGCATCGTGTTCGCCCGGGGCGAGCAGCACGACGTGCCCTACATCACGGGCGGCAACAGCTTCGAGGGGACCATCTTCCGCGCCTTCACGATGACGCCCGGCGACTACTTCGCCACCTTCGGCAAGCGCGAAGGGCGGGCCCGAGCTCTTTACGGAGCGGACGGCGAGACCGATGCCGACGCCGAACGGATCGCCGCCGCCACTCTCTTCGGCGACCAGCGCTACGTCATCTCCGCCCGCTACCTCGCGGAACAGATGAAGACCGTGTCCTCACCGGCCCGCACCTACTACTTCCAGTTCGTCCCCGAGGCACAGCGCGAGACATTCCCCGGCGCCCCCCACGGTTCGGAAGTGTCCTACGTCTTCGCCGACCCGGGCGACCCGGACTCCGAGCGCTACCCGGGCGCGGATGGCGCCGCCCTCGCCGACGCGATGGCCGGCTACTGGACCCGCTTCGCCGCCACCGGCGACCCGAACGGTGACGGCGCCCCGGAGTGGCCGGAGTACGACGCGGAGAGCGACACCTGGATGGTGCTCGACGCCCCGAAGGCGGAGGCAACTGCGGGCCTACTCAAAGACAGGCTCGACCTGCTGGAGGCGGTGTACCTGGAGCGGGTCGGGGGCAAGTAGGGCTACGAAACAGCCGACGCGAGAACATGAACAACTAGGAAGCGGGTTCGGTGGTTGTCCGCTCGGCGTGCGTCTCCGTCACGAAATCGACGAAAGCAACTGCTGCTCCAACGGCCAAGCGTGCATGTCTCGGCTGTAGTCCACGATACTTGCCATCTCGCCCATGACCAGAGCCATAGAGACCGCGCAACTCAGCAAGGTGGTGTACGAGAGCCGCGAGATTCTGCAGAACACGGCGAATGTTGTCGGCTCCCTTCGCGGTATCCGGGATTCCCTCAGGAACTAGCTTGAGTTCCCCGGCAGTCCGCTTCGCAAGCTGCGGGAGGTTCGCCTTCCGCCCGGCTTCAATGCCTCGCTCCAAGAGCACACTCTTGCAACAGCTTTCGATCAAGTCCTTCGCTGTTCCAATCGCCAACGCAGGATCCTTCTCGATCGCTCCCTCAATCCTCTCGACCTCCTCCTTCATCCACCCAGCACTCAGGGACCGAGCCGTTGCTTGCGCACGAGCAATCGCTCGGTCCTGCCCGGGCCTGTAGCGCCGAGCGACGAAGCACGGCCTCCCTGCCATCCGAGCCGCTTCGCACAGCTCCCAGCCCTCCTGTCGCAGTTGGTCGTTGAAGTGGCCGACGAGCTTCATTGCCTCTTCTGTGTCCGGTCGCACCACGGGATGGACCATCTCGCACAAGAACTGTAGGAAGGTGGGCGTTGGGCAGCCCACCAAATCGAGCCGCGGATCGGAGTAGACCCAGTCGTCCTCCCAATCGTCGTTGTTGATTCGGTGCTGCCATACGTCCCCCGCCGCATTGGGGAAGCGATTGTCGTGGGACGGCAGGGCGCTAAGGTCGAAGATGCGCTCCAGAAAGTCCAGATCGTCGAGGACCCCACTCCACCTAACCCCCTCGATCCTCAGACCATCAACGATGTTGCGCCGCGTGGACCTCGGCACTCCCCTGTTGTTTTCCCTCCCGGGCGGAGTTACGACAGACTTCATCGCGAGGACACGGATTCCACCACAGCGTGGGGGAACCGCCAAGAAACAGTGAGTTCCTCCGCCAGCTCCCTCAACTCCGCCCGAGGGTCCTCGCCGGCGGGCTAGGTGACCGGCCGGCACGCCCCACTTCACGAAGACCTACTCCGACTAGGGTCGTCAGGGCAGCAGGGCCTTGAACACGCCGTCCGCCGGATCGCTGTAGTACTCGATGTTGACCTTGGTCCACAGCTCATCCGGCAGTTCGTTCAGCGCCTTCCTCGCGCTGACCGGCATGAGCAGGGTCGCGGCACGCTTGTCGACGGCCAACTCCGCGATCGAGACGGGGTGCGTCAGCATGTCCAGACTGCCGCCGAGGTTCAGCGGGCCGACGACGATCGCGCCGCCGCGGGTTCCGCGGTCCAGAAGCGCTCCGACCAAGGCGGCAAGCACCGGCATGCCGAGATCGATGCCCGACTTGTCGGCGTCGAAGGATCGCAGTTGAATCGAGTACTCGAAGCCGCGCGGGTCCCGTTGGCCAACCAGTTCCTTCGCCGCCCGGTAGAGGTTCTGCTCGCCGACCTTGACGCTCTCGCGAAAGGCTGGGGGCACCGGGTAGTTCAGGATCTTCGCGCCGCTGCCCGGCCCCAGGGCGACTTCGATCCGGTACAGCCCGGCGCCCGTCTCTCCGGCGCCGGGACCGATCGCCCACACCTGCCCGGGCGGCAGCGGATCGCTGTCTATCGCTTCATCGCTGTGGAGTTCCGGCGTAGCGACGAACTGCTCCACTCCATCCACACCCAGCGTGAAGGAGAAGTGTGTATTACCGAACTCGCTCCTGAGACAGCGCTTCTGCTGCTCCTTCACGCGCCGGCGCGATTCCAGGGCTAGCCGCACGATCCACTCCATGTCATCGTCCTCGACGGGCATCTTCGGGTCGGGGTAGAGGAGCTTCAGCAGGCCGGAACACGTCTTGTTCACGGCCTCGATGTCCCTGCCGCTGAGCGCGCCGCCCCAGAAGACCCGGTTCTGCAGGGCCGTCAACCGGCTCGACTGCCGCGACTGGTTCCAACACTCGCTCAAGAAGTCGGTGACCAGGCCGAAATGGTCTGTCAGATGATCTTCGGGATTCAGCTTCGGGAAGTCCCAACCCGGCGCGTAGCCGTGAATCCGGTCGTGAAACGCGGTGTCGTCCCGCATCTCCTTCGGCAGGGGCGAAAGCAAGTGGCCGATCCGCTGCTGTTGCTCCACGTCGACGTCGAAGTTGCCCACCATGACGATGCCGCCATCGGCGCGGATGCTCTCCTTGCCCCGGCTGAACTCGCCCGAGGCCATGTAGCCCTTCATGATGTTGACGCCGTCCCTCTGGTCGAACGAGACGCCGGAGACCTCGTCGAAGCAGACCACGTCGTACTGGCAGACGAGCCCGCGCTGGCCGTTCGCCATGTTGACGAACATCTTGGCGACGGTCGCCTTGCCGCCCGAAAGCAGGTGGGAGTAGGGGGAGATCTGCTGGTAGATGTGGCTCTTCCCCGTGCCGCGCGGGCCAAGTTCCACGAGATCGTAGTTCCGCTCGACGAAGGGGACCATCCGAAGCAGCGCGACGCGCTTCGCCCGCTCGTCCAGCGCCGCCGGTTCGAGGCCCACAGAGCGGATCAGGAAGTCGCGCCATTCATCCGTCGTGAAGCTCCGGCGGCCGCGGGCGAACGCTTCGAGCACTCGCGCGTCGGCCATCTGAATCGGGCGCAGGGACTCGATCCGAAACGGGTTCCCGCGTCCGTCTGCCGCAACGACCGCGTCGTACTCCAGAGTGGCCTCGGCGTAGAAGCCGTCCGTGAGCATCCGCTGGTTGTCCTTGACGATGGAGTCGGCGACATCGACATCGCGCAGTCCCAGACTCGGCAGCTCGGCCACGTAGCGGTCGTTCTTCGCATCCAGGCGGGCGCGGACGATGTCGATCAGCTTGACCGAACCGTGCTCCCGAGCGCGCGACTTGAACACCTCCTGCTCGCTGGGCCGCACCGTCCGCCCTTCGAGCTGCTGCTGCACGACGACGAGGCCTTCCTCGATCTCCTCCGTGTCGACGCTCGCACAGTAGCGACCCAGGAGAAACTCGACGACGTAGGTCGGCACCGGGTACGTCCGGGCGTAGCGCCGCACAAGGTCCTTTCGCACGAGGTAGCCGGGAAAGGCCTCTGCGGCAAGTTCGTCCAGACGGTCCATCTCGAGATTCAGCGAGTTCACGAGTCCTCTCCCACAGCGGTTTCGCGGCGGTCGAGGATCCGACCCTCGTCATCGACAAGGACGAGAACCAGCCGCGATTGTTCGTGATCGTCATCGGCGAGTAGCAGGCTGGCCGAACCGTCTGCGTCGAGCGGCCTGACCGCGGTCGCGACCGACCGCCGCGGGTCGCTCTTGAGGCGCAGGTCGGCCGAGACCCCTCCCGCCTCCGCAACCGCCACAACGAGACAGCGGAAACCGCGCCAGACGATCCTCCGTACCCGCGCCGCCGCTTCGCGCCGAAGGGCGGCCTGGATCGTGAGGTCGGGAACGAGGCACTCCTGGATGCTCAGGCCTCCGTGCGCATAGTCCACCGACCGGCGAAACGCCCCGGCCCCACGCGCCGCCGCGAACGACTCGTTCGCGTTCCAGTACCACGGAGCGATCAGCGCATCGGGCCGGGCGCCGCCCGCGACGACGGCGCAGCGCGCGCCCCGGCTGACGGTGAGATGCTGCGGAAGATCGACCTTGGGCAAGCCGCCGGGCACCAACAGCCAGCCGTGATCGGTCACCACTCGCACGGCCTTCCAGCCGACATCTAGCAGCCGGGCGATGCGATCCCTTAGGACCGTCAGTTCGTCCCGCAGCTTGCGAGCGAAGTCGGCGGCGTCGAGCTCGTGCCCGAGCTTGTCGATGGCGCCCGCTTCCGCCCAGCCGTGCGCGGGGCTGCGGAGCGGCGCGTCGAGCATTCCGGCGGCCAGCACCTGGTAGCCGCGCTCCGCCATCGCTTCCCGGAGCGCCTCGGCTTCGACTCGCCGTCCCGTCACCTCGAACCTCGGCGCGAAGTCGCCGCCAAGCTCGGCCCCGATGATGTCGGCCGCCACCGGGGTCGCCGCCGGCTTGCCCGTGGAGGTAAGTGTCGGCAACGCCGCCCAGCGATGCCGCAGATCCGTGCTGAAGCCGCGCGCCTCGAGAAGTTCGGCCAGAGCGCGAGCCAGTTCGTAGCGTAGACCGTCGACGAACAGCAGGCACGTGTCCTCGTGGGCTTCGACCGGCGGCTGCCCGCCCCGCCCGGGCAGAGCTTCCCGCTCGGCGGCCTCCTGGAAGGCCTGAGCGCCGTCTTCGAGCCAGGGCAGGAGCAGGCGCCGGACGACCGCCGCCACGAGTTCCCGGTCCGCGGCGCGAACGAGCGCCAGGGCGTCGCGAGCCGCCGCATCGGCCGCCCACCCGTGCTCAACGTAGCCCCTGGCGATCTCGCCGGGCGTGGCGCCGGCCAGAGTCGTCCGCGCTTCCGCGGCCAGACGCGCCAGCGGCGCCAGCGCATCCGCCAGCGGCGAACGGTCAAGACGCGCCCAGACCCAGCCACGGCGGACGCCATGCTCCTCCTCCAGTCCATCGATCCGCCGGCAGGCTTCAGTGTGTTCGAGGTCGCGAGCCTCCGCAAGGGCAAGGCGGAGGCGTTCTTCCTCCGCGTCGTTCAGGTCGGGCCAGCGTTCCGGCTCGAAACGCAGCACACCCGACGGCCGGCTCCGCAACAGCACATCGACCACATGCGGGTAACTTACGGGCGCCTCGAGGAACCGCTCCCATACACGCGCCCATTCACCTTCGCCGGACCCCAGCCGTTCGCCGGCAGCGACGTCCGGATCCATCTGCGGATCGAAGTCGAGTTCCTCCCGGCAGCGGCTGCGAAAGGCGCTCCAGCGCTCCGGACCGAGACGGGACCGCATCGCGTCGCCTTCGCCAAGCCACTGAAGCACGTCGCGCAGCGGATCGGGGCTCAGCACTCGGTAGAAGTAGTCCGCATCGAGACGCCGACGTTCCAGTCGTTCGATCGGTACCACCGCGACCTCTGGCAGAGCCTGGAGCATGGCTCGCCTCGTGCCGACGTCGTCCGCGACGTCCAGGCCGAGGGACTTCGGGGAACTCAGGAACGCCCGCACCGTCCACTCACGCCCGTTCGGGTGAGCCCAGACCGCGCCGCGGTAGAGCAACTCGACCAGGGGCTTCAGGTGATCCGGGCAGTCGTCGCCGGCCCGAAGCTGCTGGCGCGAAACCCCGGGCAGATACAGGACGGCCGTTCGTCCCGCTGTCGAAACGGAAGCGCCAGATTCGTCGTCCACGACCGCCCGCAGCCAGATCGCCGGACCCGTCCGCGCCGCCCCGTCGTAGCCGCCCAGAACCAGAAACTCGGGCAGCCGTTCCTGAAGCGCGCCGGCCAGACAACGCCACTCCCCGTCCGGGTCCGGCCAGAGCACCGCGGCCGGCCGTTCCTGACCGTCCAGCGGACCGCCCTTGTCGCGGAGGGCGGCGATGAGGCGACCGAGGATCGTGTCGGCGGCGGCCGGTGCGGCTGCTGCTGACGTCACCACCTAGCTGACCTCACTCAAGGGTCTCAACCTTCCGCAATTGCGAACGTCACCCGCGTGAACTGTCCTTCCTCGCTTACAAGTTCCGGCTCACTACCGTTGAATTCCCGCATGTACTTGCGCATTAGAAGCCACCCTCTGCCCCGCCTCTCCATCAACCGCGCAACAACCATGGCATTTGCCATCATCTCGTTGCGGGACCGCGGTGCCCCGCCACCGCGCGCCTGCTCCACCGTCATGCGATTCGGCAGTCCCCCCGGACTCGTGACGTCTACGCGGTCACTGAAGACCTCCACCATGACCTGCGACCCCGTGATCGCATAGTCGCGATGGATCAGCGCATTGACGACAGCTTCCCGGAGAACGGCGGTCGGGAGCAACCGCAGGTCTTCACGGTAGATTCCCCTGTAGCGCTCGCCGTGTCCCAGAGCCTCAAACCATTCGACCGCACGCTGAACTTGGTCTTTGAGCCGACCTCGCACGGTAGCTGCGCTAACGGTGTCGCCAGATCGGTCCCTCCCGTCGTAGGCTGCACACACCGTGTAGAGACCCGCTGTCGAAGCGAATCCTTGCGGGTCACGCCCAAAGACCATCAGGCCATACAGGGTCGGGCACAGTCCACCGCCGAACTCCTCCACAACCGACGCGGTCAGGAGGTCCTCCTTCAGGCTCGGCTGCGCGCCACCGGTCATCTCGGCACCTTGCGAGCTCATGAACGTGCGAAACGCCCGCAGGTCAATGTCCTCAACGCCGGAACCGTGGACAACCTGTTCCTCCGTGAGCACCAAGCCAAAGGAGTTCATCAACTCCTGGAGCTCCGAGGGCGAAGGGGCCACGCTGCTCCTCCCCCGACGGATCCAGTAGCGACCGCGGTAGGAGAAAGGCTCGTAGCCTCGGCTCTGGTTGAGTACTTCGATCCAATGCACCCACTTCTGGTCGTCCCGGTGCCGCCCGAGATTCGCCGTGACAGGTCTCCCGCAGCCGCTCTGAAGGAAGTCTGTAAGCCTCTCCTGTACCGCCTCAGACGCTTCGTTGACTCCCACAATCACCCGCGTATTGTCGACGCCGAGCACAAGCAGGCCGCCACGACCGTTCGCGAAGGCGGTGATGGTCTTTCCGATACCGGTCCGATCACCTGCCCCGCTCTTGAACTCGGTGCCGTGATCCTCGCCGCTCTCGATGCGCTTCAGGACATCCAACCACTCCATCCGACGCCCCCCCTTCAGAAGCCGTACTTCCGCCGTCTGAGCCTGAACGCTTCCTGTCCCCCATCTACCGTCTCCACGATCGCGTCGCGGACCAGTGGATCGTCGATGGCGCCGGCGCAAGCTACTCTTCCCTTGTCGGCGGTTGCCTCAAGCTGAATCACCATGTCGGCGTCACCGTTCACGACGATGTTCGCGTCGTGAGTGGCCACGATTACCTGCCTGCGCCCCTTCAGATTCCTGAGAGCTGGAAGCACTGTCTCGAACAGGAACCGATTGTCGAGCTCGTCTTCAGGCTGGTCTATCACCAGTGGGCGATCGTCAGTTGTTTCCAGAAGCAGCGTCAGCAGGAGGCTGACGCGCTGCCCGCCCGAAAGTTCCGAGAGAGGTCTGTAGTTGTCGCTAGCAACCTCAAGCTCCAGGATGTAGCGATCACGGCAACGAAGGGCCGCGAGCTGCCGCCGGCGCGGCGATGTCATCGCCTCACGAAACGTCCGCTGCACGGCGGGGCTCATTCTCAAGGCACCCAAGCTGTTGCTCTCCAAGTGCTCAAGGAGTTCGGCTGGCGTCGGCCGAGAGTCGCCGGAGTCTCCCCACCACCTCGTGATGCCTCTCTGCTTGAAAGACGCGAGAAACTCAGCGAGGGGCGTCAGGTCCCCGTCATCCAGCCTTCGGCCCCGAATGCCGGACCCCTGTCTCGCCGCGACTCCAGCGATCACGCGGTCGAAAGCAGCCCGCTGCTGCTCCAGCAGCGTCGCGCGTGCCTCCCTGAGCTCGGTGAACCGCACTTCCTTGCGGTCCCGTTCGGCGCTGAGTTCTTGCGAGTGCCTGCTGTAGCTCGTGAGGAGAGCCGCTTGCCGACTGAGCTCCTGGAACTGCCGCAACTCCGCGCTGCCGTGGCCTTGGGCCGCCATCGACTGCTCCACCTTCTTTCGGGCGATCGTCGTCAGAGCACCCAGTCGTTCCGTGAAGCGGGCCGTCTCCTCGGTCCAACGCTGAGCTTCTCTCCGGAAAACGTCCGACTTCTCGCTCACTCCGATCCAACCGCTATGGAGCTTCAAAAAGCCGAGCTCGCCCTCGCCGCCCTCGGCTAAGGCGTCCTGAAGCGCCGCGTCCAACTCGGGAAGTGCGAACGACCCAACAACAGAAGCGGTCTCCTCGACCTGACGAGACAAATCCCTGGCTTGCTTGACCGTACTTCGCCAGTTCTCGTGGGCGCGGGATACTCGATGGAACTCCTCGACACCCGCCTCCTTGAACGCTTCAAGTGCCTCTTGGGCACTTCGCGCTCTGGATTCCGCTTGTTCGGCTTCACCGACCTGATCGTCAAGGTGATTCAGCGAGGCGACGAGGTCGTCGAGGGCGGCGTCGTGCTCTCTCAGGCGCTCCTCGCGTGCCTCGATCTCCACTGCTTCGGCACCGTCCAGCTTCGCCAGAATGTCCTCAACCGCAGAGTTGCTCTGCGAGAGTTGCTGTAGTTCGTTCTGCGCGAAGAACTGGGCCGGCCATGTGTCGCAGGGTGGTGCCGTTGGATCGCTGCCGGGAAAGTCCAAGGCGACGACCGCCGAGCCGGCTAAGAAATTCTCACCTCGCGCCACGACCTGTTGACGAATGGCTTCGCGCTGAGGAAGCGCCGCACTAGTGAACACGCGAAGTCCGTCAAGCAACGTGCTCTTCCCGGTCATGCTTCCGCCGATCACACACGTCAGGTCGGGACTAAACGCGAACTGAGTTCCCTCACGGTCTTCACCGAAGAAGGAAGCTCGTCCCGTAACGGTGACGCCCTTTAGCCAAGGCACTGAGGCGTCCGCTGTGGGTCGGTCAGGGGCAGGCACGAGGCTGCCATCGGCAGCTCTCTCGAAACCCTCCCGCAACCGGCTGTCGCTGGCGACGAACGCCTGTCGAAGCGCTCGTATCCGCGGACTCGCGAGCTTGATCCATGTGTGTCGCTTGCCGATGTCCTCCAGTCGATATGCGTCGCTGCCGCGAAAGAACGCTTGGCGACGCCGTCTCATCAACGGCAACCAGTACCTGCCCGGGTTCTTCTTCTCGTTGAAGTCCACGGCGAGCTTGCCCTTCGGTAGACCGAGCCCGGCCAATCGGTGGAGCGGAAACGTCTCCAGAACCTGTGAACCCATCTCGCCATGAGTGCTATGGGAACCAAGAAGATGAGCTCCGAGCACCAAGAACTCTGCGGAACACCGCAAGCGGCTGTCGCGCGTACTACCATCTAGCGTTTGGAGAATCTCGGTCGCGCTCTTGCGGGTCATCTTGAAGGTGCCGCCCTCCCACGGCACCGCCCCATCCATGACCGCATCGAACAAGCTGAGGTGGCGCTCGCGGCCGATTTCGGGATCGAAGAGCACTAGGAGATGAACTCCCTTCTTTCCGGCGTTGACCTTGATCTCAAAGCCGGGAAAGAGTGCGTAGACCTTCTCCCTGAACGGAACTCCGTCCTCGTCGAGGCCGCTGTTCCACTCATCCACGATCCTCCAGACAGCACTGCTCTCAGGCCCCGACCCCGCCCGCGGTGAGTGCGGCGTGAGACCAGCCACGTTCACGCCCACTTCGACTAAGCGTTGGAGGAAGCGGCGAGCGTACGCCTTCTGAGCTGCGGAGTCCGCAGGTCCTCCATCGACCCCGTCGGGCAACTTCGCCTTTCCTCCGGGATGGTCGTCGATGGTGTGGAGATGTAGATCGGCCTTGAACCAGCGAGCGCCAGGTACATCCAAACGCCAGTTCGAAGCCTCGTTCCGTTCAAAGGTCATGTCGAGTCCTCAGTTCCTGCCCTTCTGCGGGCCGCCTCCTTCACAACTCGCGTGTAGTGCAGGTCGTTCCAGCGGGCACCATCGTACTCAGCCCCCGGCGCGGCCACGTAGTCCGCGCGGTCGGCCTCGACGCCTTGGCCGGGGCAGGAGTAGAACCAGGGAAAATCCTCCCTGGGGCGGAGGCTCTCCGGCTCCTTGCCGCGGTCCTTACCCCACGTGATATTGGGCTTGGCACGGAGTAACCCGGCACCCTTGCGACCGCCTGACTGGAGTTCCGCTCGCATGAACGGGCGAATGTTGAGCCTCACACCGTCGTCGAGGTTCGGCGCCCAGCCCATAGGCTGTTCGTGGAGCGGCCGCCACCGAACGAAGAGGTCGTATGGCGGTTCACCCTTGAGGATGAGCGCCAACTGACCTTGAAGGTCCAGGGCGGTGGCGAGCCGGGCGTCGGCGCCCTCCTCGCCCCGGCGCTGCGCCGTGCGCTGACGGTCAGTCCACTCACCGAGATGCCGGAAGGCGAGCGCTTCCAGAGTACGCCGCCCCTCGCCGTCCGGCCCGCACAGGCGGTGGCAGTTGACGAGGGCGTGGAAGCCGTCCTTGCGGCCGTCCCAGACGTGCCAGATGAATGGCCGGTTGTGGAACAGCCTGCAGTGCTCGGCGAAGAATCGGTCGCGCAGCCACTCATTGAGGGATCCGACCGGCCGTTTGCCGTTGCCGGCGGCAGACAGGAGCTGACTCTCCTTCCCAGCGAACCACTCCTCGCCATAGGCGGCTGAAAGCAGGGCGCGCAGCCGATCGGCTGCCGGCAGCTCGCCGGCCGCGGCCTGAAGGCACACGATGCCGTCCGCGTCGGCAAAGTCGTGCAGTTCCCGGCACCTCTCGACCCACTCTCGAGCCTCGGCCGCCAGCCGCATCTCTGCGTCGAACTCCGTCGGCCATCGGTAGCCGAGCAGCCGTACGACCGCGATGTGAAGCACGGAGGCGTCCACGCGGAGCGGGCCGTGGGCGGTCCACTTCTTCTCTCCGTCCCAGACCACCGAGCCGGAGGGGTGGCCGTGGAAGAGCCACTGGGTCGGGTCGTCGGTGTGGGGCTCCGGGAGTCCGTTGGGGTATTGCTCGGCTGCCACCTGGCTCCAGTGCCCTAGATCGAATGGGACCTTCACCAAAGTGGCGTTGGTTACGTTCAGCTTCTGGTCGATCTCCCGCACGGCCCGCGAGTACTCAAGCGCGGAGCAGTAGGACCAGATCGGCGGAACAAGCGCCTCTTCCTTTGGGAGGATGACCCCGACGTTAGAGTCGAACTTGGCACCGACGTACAGGGAGGCGGGCAACGTTGCCATCTGGCTGATTCCAATACCGCAACGTCCCCATGCTGGGCTCCCTCGTTTCTCCCTGCGGACACGTGCGTAGTCAGGATTGCGTCCCTCCCTCTCATCGAAACGCAGGAGGAGTGAATTCCCTCCGAAGTAGTCGTTGTCCGCTTCATCCATGCTCGTCTGTTGCAGATCCCAGTCGTCCGGAACGAGTCCGAACTCCCACACCTTTCGCTGGCATCTCGCTGAGTCACCGTTCATTATCCCGGAGAGACCAGACGCGTACTCACCAAGGAGGCTATCGGTGCCTTCACCGTCATCGAGCGACCGTATGACGGCGTCAGGATTGCGAAGCTGCTGGACCTGTCGAACCGACGCTACGGGTACGCCGGGAGCGATCTGAAGCAACTCAGCCTTCTCCTGCGCCGGAATCGGCCTCTCGCCGCGCGGTGCCGAGACATCGATGGCAGCCATGCGCCAGTCGTCGTCCGGCCTCTCGGCCGACAGTACGGCCATCGCCGCGAACGCTCCCGCCGCCGTCGTGCTCTCGAATGCGTGTTCGCCTAAACGCGCCACGAATCGCCACGTCCGCTCGGCCAGCAGCCGCTCGCGCAACTTCCTGTAGCTGGTCAGGAACAGCCAGTTCTGCGGCGCGACGACCGCCTGAACACCGCCACCACCCAGCCAGTGCAGACCCCTGGAGACAAAGGCAGTGGCTAGGTCCGCCTTCGCGTCAGGATGAGCGCGTAGCATGAACGCTCTCAGCTTGTGCCCCTGCTTCTTCCCCGTTAGATACGGAACGTTCGTGATCACGAGGTCGTACTTGCCCGCCAGCAGCCTCGCTGCGCGGGATATCCCTTGCGCCGCCACCGCGCGCTCACGCTCTTCGTCGCCAGCGTCTTCGCGGGAAACCGCTCGCTCCAGCGCAGACTCCGCCGCCTCGTAATCGGCCTGGAAGAGGTCCTCCCCTACGCTCGCGGGGTCAATGAGCGATCCGAGGACCGGTGCCTTCTCAAAGAGGCCATACAGCCGGTCGAGAGCGCCCTCGAGCCGTTGGTCGCCTTCGGCCAGTCGCAGCCACTCACTCTTGGTGGCGCTAAGGGCAACGCCTGAACACGCGATTCGCAGCGGCGGCAAGTCAACTGGCCGCCCGACCGTCTTCCACGCAGCCAGAGCTAGGTTGAAGGCCGCGATCTGCGTGCAGCGCTGGTCGATCTCCAAGCCGAACAGGTTGTCCCGCAAGACGGCCCGAACGGCATCTTCGGCTCCGAGCCCCTCCTCCTCCATGCGCAGCCGCACCAGGAGATCGAGGCCCTCGACGAGGAAGTGTCCGCTGCCGCAGCAGGGGTCGAGAACGCGAAGGTCGGCCGCCTGGCGGGGCCAACGGCCATAGGCACCCGCGGCTGGCCGCCACCTCCCGGTCGAGTCCTCAGAAGCACTTTCGCCGTCTTCGTCGGCCTGTGGGCGTACGAACCGCAGGTACTCGAAGTCGTAGCCGTTGAGGCCGCCGCGCGGTTCGACGCGCATCGCTTCCGCAAGTTCCGCTTCGCTCGCGGCGCCCTCGGCCAGTTCGGGCCGCTCCCCGAGCAGTTTGCCGGCCCGCCAGGCACCGATCGTGTTGTGGAACAGGAACCGGACCATGTAGTTCTCGGTGAACAACTGGGTCACGGCCGGCAGTTCGTCCGCGCCGATCTTCGCGCCTGACCGGTTCACTTCATCCTTCCGGTCCGCCTGCCAGAACTGGTACGTCCAGCCAAGCGCGTCGCCCGCCTTGAACACGTCCGCCGGCAGGTCCTCCACCAGGCGCTCCAGCCTTTGCCGAATCTCCGGTGCCAGCGTCACCTCCAGCGCTGGATCATCGGGCCGGAAGATCCGCGGCAGCATCTCGGCCGCGAATGCCTCGGCGAGCTGCCAGCCATCCGCAGCGCCCGCTTCCCGCGCCAGTTCCGCGCACTCGTCCAGCGACACCGAAACCCGGGATCGGGGCTCCACAAGCAACCCGTTCTCCGCCAGGAACCGTGCGAAGAGCATCCGGTGCCAGTGCTCATAGGCAACCTCGTGAGCGAGCCGCTCGATCTCCTGCGCTCCGCTCTCCCGGTTCCGAGCGTCGCCCAACTGCCGGCCGTGGGCGCGAAGCCGCCGCCTCAGCCCGCGCTCGTCCGCCGACATCGACTCGTGCGGCCGGGCCGCGTCAACCGCCAACGCCCGAAGCGCGGCACACGCGCCGTACTCCCCAACCCTGCGAGCCTCGCGCACCGCGTTCTCCAACTGCTTTCGCAGCGCCGGACCGAGGGCCGCGGTCACTTCGTTCCCGCCTGATGAGGTAGCTCTGAGGCGTGCGTCCGGCTGGAACCGTCTGGTTCCTTCCGGGGGCACTCCTCTAAGCCGCCACCGATGAGGACGAAGGCAGCAACGTCAAGCGGTGTCACCGCCAGGAGGTCGAACGCGTCGACGAAGTTCGACTTGCCGGCACCGTTCGGCCCGATGAGGACGTAGAGCGGCCGCAGTTCAAACGCTGGCGCTCCGGGAGGGAACGACAGCAAGCCGTCGAGTTGGATGCTCTGGACCGCCAGCACCCGTCAGGTTGCCTCGGGTTCCGCGTTGTTCACGAAGGCGCGTCGCTTGAAGCCAGGTGGCGGCGCCTTGAACTGGTCGTCCTGCTCTCGCGACACACCGAGCCACTCCTCCATCGAGAATCGCTTCGCCTCGTCGACTCCGACCTTCTGGTGCTGAAACAGGCTCCTCACCGGCACGCGCACGTCGGCGATCACGGAGAGGTCGCTGCCTCGCATGCGACCCAACTCCCGACGATGATGCCGTTTGGGCGTCCAAAGCACGCTACCGCCATAGCGGCCGTCGTTCACGGTGACCACGTTCGCGAAGTTCTCATACGCCCTGACCCACGTGAGCGCGTCGAACAAGCCAACATCCCGATTGAAGGCGACCATGAACAGATGCATGATCTCACCCCTCAGTGAGTGCCAAGGAGCAGCATCAAGTAGGTCAGCACAGATCGCCACCGTGAAGTCGCCCCAAGCGGGATGAAGGAACCTGTACCACCTCCGCCCTTTGACCATGGCCCACTGGACTCTCTCACCTGATCTCCGGCCGTCTCGTCCCCAACGGCAACTGAGTGCCGAGGCCAAGCCTGACTCGATGTGGGCCGGCAGCGGTTTGCGAACGCGGTACCAACGGACGCTTGTAGGCCCTGGATCGTCGTGGCCAACCGGAAGAGCCAACTCGGCCTCGTTGACGAACCAACTCCTCAAGGCGAAGGTCGAGCCCTGTGCCGCGTACACCGGCTTGAGTTGTCGCCAGTAGAGGCCGCTCAGCGACGCAATGCCCGTCTTGGCGACCAGATCGCGAACGGTGCGGGCTTCGGGCTGCGGCACTGCCAGTTCGGGAAAGACCACAAGATTGGGGGTTCGACCAGGGCTCACGTGATGTGGAGCTTGGAACGCGTTGGCAATCTGTTCAAGGACCGCGTTGCTGGCTTGTGGCTCTACTGCCGGGAAGGACGAGAGCATGGAGTCGTGTGACTGCCGTCCCCCAAGCGTCTGGCCCATGCGAAGCAGGAGCGAGTCATCCAGCTGGTCCTCGATCAGATGAAGCTCCTGCGGCAGGCCGGCGTCTACACGACCCGGCAGCCGCACAGTGCGGGGGATCTCGGTGATGCCCGCGTCTCCCAAGCCGATGTCAACGCGCTCTCGCAGGAAGTCATCGCTCTTGAGCGCCTCCGGGCAGCAGGGTTCAAGAGCGACCGCGAGATCTTCCCGACGAACAGCCAACACGCTCTCGGGCCTCGTCGACCAGCGGAGAATCGAGTCGATCGCCTCCCACGCCGGCTCGGGCAGGTGGATCCGGGACCGCCAAGCCCACCGGTCCACGAACGGCACCGTGCTCAGCCCGTGTTCGGCCAAACCTGTGAGAATCTCTTCACCGCCGTCGATTGCCGTGATCAATAGGAGAACGTCACAGTAGAGCGCGTAGTCGTCGCTCTCCATCTCAGCCACTTCACCTGCAGCGGCTAGCGGGAGGAAGTACGCCTCATGAGGCACAACCTCCCATGCCGTGGTCCGACGAACGACCACCCTGTGGTCCGGCGAGGCCTCTCCGCTCGGCGCGGATGGCGGGTCGAAGTCGAACTGGGAGAGCCTGCCCGCGCCAAGGACATCGCTCTGACCAGTAAACAGCCACGTAAGGGGTCCTCGTTCGGGACTCCATTCGACCGGAAGGTCGGACTGAGACGCCGAGACGCAGAGATAGGACGCTACGCGAACAGGCAGGCCGACTGCCGGTACCTCCCACGGCTTAGGCACCCACTCGGCAAGGTCCTTCTGCGGGGTTGGGCCCCAGAGGAGTCGATGGAGGGTCGGTTCCATCACGAGGCTTCGGCGTCGTGACCAAGGAACAGGCGCCGCGCACGGCCATACTCCCGGAGGGCCAGGGGATCCTGCGGGGCTTTCCGAGCCATGGCCACAGGGTCAAGAAGGGCCTTCTGCAGCAGATCCCGACCGATGCCTGCCGCGCACCCGAGAGCCGTTCCGATAGAGATCGTGTGGTCCGGGTCGTCGAGAGCTCCCAGAATCCGGGGCTTCTGGCTACCGGGAAAGAGAAGGGGCGCCAAGTCACTTTGGCGCCCGGCCAAGTAGAGGTGCGCGAGCCCACCTTCGTTCAGGGCTCTTGCCCGCGTACGAGACGGCAGAACACGCCCGGCCTCCGCGAGGAGTTTGAGCGTTCGCGGGGCCCTGTCGCCAAAGGGAGCAAGCGGGACCATGAGCGTCCTGTCGGGCCGCTCTGCGCGCCGCAGCCCCTTGGCCACGTCAAACCGAGTAGCGGACGCAAGAACTGCTGCGACGAGTTCATCGAGCTCCCACGGCCATCGTCTCAGACGGTCGGGGACATCATCGGACGGATAGAGGGTCTTGGTCCATGAGTCGACCGCCCCAAGGAACGCGGCGACAGAACTGTGCCTTCCGCCAGGACTCGCCCGCAGCGTCCACCAACTCGGTGGAGGGCCGGCATCGCCCACCGGAGGCCGCGTGACACGGTCGTGATGACGCCAGAGTTCTCTTAGGACATCGCCCAACGAGTGCCAGAAGGCCGCTCTGTGGAAGGACAGGTACTGTGCCTTCCAGAGTTGGTCTCGCCGCCCAGGGTCGCCACTCGGCTCTTCAGGCCAAGTGTTCATCCAAGAACTCGAATCCCCATCGCCGTCGACGTGCGCGATGTGCCGGAGCCGGCCCGAAAGCCACTTCAAGGCAAGACCGTCGTCCTCCCCGGACCAATCTCCAGGACGCAACGCAGCCGCCCGCACGACGGACCTCCAGAGCGAGAATTTCCAGGGCGTCTCACGCAGGACGTAGGCGATCGACTCGCGGATGTCCGACAGGGCGGCACGTGCCGCATCGCGGTCGGTCGGCAGCCAGACTCTGACGAGCCGGTTGGCAGCGAATGCTCGTCGCGTCTCAGGACGAACCTGCCTGTCGTCAATGTCGAACCGGGCAAGTTCGTGGAGTCGTTCACGCCGATCACGGGCCCCCTCGCCGAACCGCTCCGCGAGAGTATCTGTGCCGAGATCGCTGAGCCGAGCCACCAATGTGGTAACGAATGGACCTACTTCTTTCGGTCCCACGGCCGTCCGCCGGAGGGAGGCAGCCTGAGAGGTCTGCCGATCATTTGCTGCCGAGAGCCACCAAGCGCCGAGCGTACGGGCCGAGTTCTGACCACCAGACCCGCTGGGCCGGCATCGCTGACGGCACATCTTGCATTCCTCCCAGCCGTGATCGGCCAGATACTCACTCACTAACTCCTTCAGTTCTTGCGGCTGCACCTTCCCGAGATTCAGGTAGAGGTTGGACGGCGACGGCCTCTCGCTGGCGAGCGCGATGGATTCGTCGCCCGCCAAGGCCCTCCAGACGTCGTCGATGAGCCCGATTAGACCGTTGACGGACCTAGACAGGAGGTACATATCGTCTGCAAATCTGAGGATGGCGCTTCGGTCGGGTCCTTCCCGGCCCTTAAGTTTCGCCAAGAGCTCGCTGTCGGCGGAGTGAAGCAGGACGTTCATCAGGAAGCCCGAGACCGCGAGCCCAGTGGGAAGACCCTTGTTCCTGGGTGGCAGGTCGTCGGGAACTGCACGGCAACAGGGGCGCCAAGCGTCTTCCGGGATGTCCCCCTCAAGAACTTCCACCTTCGCAAGCGCTTCAACGAGCCGTTTGCCCAAGAACTGGAGGACGTCCCGGTGCGCCAAGGAGTCGCAAACGGAACCGGGATAGCCACTCAGATCGTCGACCGGTGCAATTGTGTCGATACGGCGGATGCTCTCCCGTAGTCGACCGAGTCGAACCGAGGGGTACGCAAGTTGAAGGTCCAGTGCCGCCCAGTAGGCGCGCTCATCAAAGTCGCCTTGGGTGTTCCACCACGATTCCCTTGTCCACTGCGGAAGCCACGCCTTTCCGTAGTGGTCAGGGTGCTGGAGCCGCCCTCCGTAGTCTCGGTCGGGCATCGGGGCCTTTGTCATTTGCGCCACCGTCCAGTGAGCCACGCGCCGATAGAGCCCGTGGGATCGGGCGTAGGGCAAGTACGCCTTGTCCGTGAGCAATGGGTAGCGCCCTCTTTCCCACCGGCCGGAGGCCGTCCGCCGATTCCAGTGAATCGGCCGGTACCAGCGGTTACCGAACGCGAAGTTCACGAGCTGGCGATCCAGCCAAGGGGCCAGCAGAACCAAGAACGCCATGAAAGCAACTTGATCGCGCACAGAGGGCATTGTGTAGTGGCGCAAGCAAGCGCCTCGCTTCGGGTACGGAACCTGGAGCCAAACATCCGGCACCCATGCCTCACTTCGCAGATCCTGGGCAAGCGAGCGCAACTCGCGTTCAGGATGCAAACGCCAGCGAGCGAGTTCGGGCTGAGGAGCAAGGTTGCCGCTGCGGTACCAGCCGTCTACGCGAAGCCAAGCCCCGCGAAGAACCAGCGGATGACATAACGCATCGAGCGCTGCGCTTTGAGCCTCGTCCCTACCTACCACTACTTCAGCGAGCCTCTAAGGAAGTCCAAGTCCACAGGCAGCAGACGGAGCGACGATCGACGACGACCACTCACCGCAGAATCACCGGACCCTTCTGCACCGCCTCCAGCAACTTCTCCTGCTGCTCCCGCAACCACTCCCGCACGGCCGCCTCGTCGGCGAGCGTGACGGGGCGGATCGTGACGCTGGTTGGCATCCGCTCATCTTCGGAACCGGCGCCAAGCCGCGTCGCCGCTTCGGCGAGCGCCCGGGACGCTCGCTCGCGGACGGCATCGCTCTCGGCCTGCCAAGCGGCGAGCGGGCGATCCTCAAGGCTGGCGAGGAGCTCCTCCACGGTGGCTATCGGAGTCTCGGCTGGTGGCGTCAACTGGCATTGCCGCAGGATCGCTTCCTGCTCGCTCGGTTCCAACCGCTTCCAAGTCACGTCCGTGGCCAATTCCCCTGCTGCACCGGCCACGGCGTCGGCGAGCTGACGCCGCCTCGCCGTCAACTCCTCCCGCAACGCACCGGCAAGCTGGCCCGCCAGCGGCGGGAGGCGATCGGCTTCCTCGAGGAGCGAGCGCTGCTCTTCGATCGCCTGGAACTCGTCCTCTACCGAGTCGGCCTCAGGCAAGCCCCGTGCATGCCGCCGCAGGCCCGTCGCAAGCCGCCAAGCCGGTTCGCGGCGCTGGCGCCGTTCGGAGAGCACGCGCCAGGCGGCAATCGACTCGCCGATGCTCTCGCGCTGCTCATTGATGGCGGCCAACTGTTCAGCGCCGCCGAGGCGCGAAAGGTCGTCGATGAACGCGGTGGACGGCACAGGCGGCAGGGGCGCCGCACCGCCGGCGGATTCCGCATACTCGAACAGGCGGTCGAGGAAAGGCCGAGCGAACTGAGCCTCCTCCCCGCTCGGCGCGCGGACGTCGAGTTCCTGGAACAGACCGCGCAGGGCGATCTTCTCGCTCACTGTGAGGACGACCTTCTCGGGACGGAACTCGGCGGCCTTGATGCCGGCTTGGTCCAGCGCGCCGACCACAACATCGACCCCGTTGCGCACGGCCCGCAGGTGTCCGCTCCCGTGGAGGGCCACCAGCACGGCGTCCACGGCATCCTGGGGCCAGCCGAAGGGAGCGGCCCGGAGCGTCCGGTGAAGCTCGGTGCCGCGCGCGCCCGCGACCGTCCGGGCCAGCACCTCCCGAGCCACCGGATGGTCGGCCGTCTCCTTGTCCCAACCGACGATCTGGAGCGGCGTAGCGGAACCGTCGCGGGCACGACGAAGCGCGACTTCCCAGGCCCGATGGTCCCCCTTGTCGAACTCCGCGAAGAGCCTCGCCAGCGATGCCTCGGCGCCCCGCTCGATCCGTTGGCGCAGATCCTCGCCGTACGCCTCCGTGCCTCCGCCCTGATAGACGGTCGCCGCGCGCAGCACGTCGAGGACGAGTTCGGCCCGTTGGTGCGCTGCGTCGTCCCGCCGACTCTCCATGCCGGCCTTCGCGTCCTGCCCCTCGGGTGACGCGGGGCTGCCCTTCAGGTCGAGCACCCGCTGTGCCGCCTCTACCGCCAGGATCCGGTCTCTGAGTTCGTCCGCGTTCCGGCGCGGCAGAAAGGCGAACAGAACCGGGCTCTCGATTCCCGCGCGCCGCGCCTCGTTCTCCACGGCGCTCCGGCGCACCGACCAGCCGTCGCGCCACCACACGGTCACCGCTTCGGCATCGGGCGCCGGCGCCTCTTCACCGGCGTGCAGTTTCACGACACGGCGCATCTTCGATTCGCCGTGGATGAGGCGGAGCGACGTTCCAGCGGCGTCGACCTCGCCGCCGAAGAGCTGGTTGCGGACGCGCGCAATCTCGACCTCGTCCTGCCGCATGGCCGCCACCTGTTCGCGGTAGGCCCGGTCCCACTCCGCGCCTTCGGTGGTCTGAAGCCGGTACTCGTCGCCGACCTTGAGAAGCTCGCCTCCCTCCGCCAGGGACTCGAGTTCCACCTCCACGTCGCGCCGAAACGCCGACGCGTCCCCCGTGATGTCGGTCACCAGCAGGTCCGCCAGTGTGGAAGCCGTGGCCCGCACGCCAATGTCCGCCGCGGCATCGCGGGGCAGCCTCCCGATCAGGAAGGCCAGTCCGCAGAGGTCGCGGCGCAGGCGGCCCCGCTCCGTCCCGTCGTCGAGCCGCCTGATCCGGGTGTCGAGTTCGCCGAGCAGAACGCCCGTGCTGACCAGATCGGGCGCCAGGGCATCGAACAGGTCGGAGGCCGGAATGGCCGCCCCCAGGTCCCGCGGCGCGAGCGCGTTCAGCGAATCATGCAGGATCCGCAACTGGGAACGGAGTTGACTGTGCGCGCCGCCGGCGTCCACGGCGCGAAAGCACGCCTCCCAGAACCGGCGGCGGGTGGGCAGCAGGGGATAGTCCTCAACGCGATGGCCGGCATCCTCCGGGCGTGCGCCGATGCGCGTGTTCCGCAGGTGCCGGGCGACCTCGCCGGCATGGGCCTCGAACAGCTTCTCGATCTCGGGAACGGCGCTCGGCTTCTTGCTGAGCAGCACCCGGCGCGTTACCGCTTCCACATCGGCGTCGGTCAACTCCACCCGGATCACGAATCGGTCGCGGAGCTTGGCTAGATGCGGCGTATCGGCCGAGAGCGCCGACTGGCCGGCGCCGATGAGCATCAGGCGACTGTCGAAACGGGTCTGGAGCGCCTCCGCAAGTTCGGTGATCGCCGACGATCGGTCCTCGTCCGCGCCGATGTACTGCTGCACCTCGTCGAGCACAAGCACCGTGTGCGGGAGGTCGTCGCCGTCCGAAAGCGCGCGCCGGGCGGCATCGACGAATTGTTCCGTGGTGATGTCCTCGCGGGTCGGCGCGAACTGCGCCCGCAACGCCTGCAAGGCGGTCTTCACGTCGCTGGCGAAACCGGGAACGGCGTCCGTGACCGCTTGCCCGAGCACCGGACTCACGTAGAGGTTGTTGAGTTCCCGCTGCCAGTCTCTCTCCTTCGCTTCAACGGCCGCCCTCACCGCGTCGAGCGCTCCCTCCTCGCGCAGCCAGAAGCAGAACCGGGCCTGTGCGTACTGATCCGGCCAGCCGCACGCGCGCAGGAGGATCTCGAGCACGGTACGACGCACCCAGTCGTTGCCGCCGAGGAGCGTGCCCGCCGCCGCGACGGGCGGGCGGCCGGATCGCCTCGCCTGGGTGTCGAGTTCGCGCAGCGACGCATGGACGTCTCCCGGCAGGGAACTCCCAACCAGGCCGCGGGCGGTAGCGCCGTCGGCAAACGCGGTGTTCTCCCACAGGTGCGCCGCCATCTTCAGCAGATGGGATTTTCCGCTGCCGAAGAACCCGCTGACCCAGGCCGCGTCCTGGCGCGCGGACCCTACGTTGCCGAGATACCGGTCGAGGATGCGTTGCAACGCGTCGCCGAACCGTCCGTCGCAGACGAAGGTCGAGAGTTCCTCGCGCAGCACCGCACGAGCGCGGTCGTCATCACCGCCGATACGGGCCTGTCCGTTGTTCGCGAGGCGGGCGCCTCGTGGGTCGCGGTCGAGCAGTTCGTGGATCTTCACGGCAGGTTCACCTGTTCGTCGTGGAGCGTGATCGCCTGGGCCAGGTAGTTCCAGCCATCGCGCGCGTCGAGCAGCCGGAAGTTGTTCTCGTTCCTGCTTCCCGGGAAGAAGACGACGAGGCGGCCACGGACGGCAGGCTCCACGGCGCGGATGAGATCGGACACCCGCAGGAAACCGTACAGCGACGCGACGCCGAGCAGGGCAACCACATCGCTCTCGCCCGCCTGCTCGAGGACGATGGCCAGCTTCTGGGCCGACCCGGCGCGGAACTCGCTTTCGAGCTTCAGTTCGAGCAGCGACGGATCTTCGAAGTAGGCGTCCCGGTACTCGTCACGAGCCATCCACTCCGCGAACCAGGAGGTGCAGTCCACCAGCGTCCAACCGTGGCCGGCGCCCACTGTCGCCTGCGCGAACTCGTCGATTCTGGCCCGCAGCGTTCGCTCCATCTCCTTGTCGTAGACCACGAAGATGACCCGTTGGGCGCCGGCGAGCGTCCGCTGCCACGGCGCGCCGATGTGCCGTTCGTACGCGCGCGCCAGCTTTCCGATGCGACTCAGACTCATCGTCGAGTCGCCGCAGCCGCCGCCGGGTCGAGGATCGTCGGATCGATCGAGAGGACTCCCGCCGCCGAACGCGCGTGAATCAGCCCGAGTTGGCTCGCCTTGAGCGCCAGCGGCAGGAGTTCGGGCGGGCTGCCGTCGCCGGCGACACGCGCCCAGGGCGAATCAAGCAGCTGGGCCACGGCGTACCCTTCCAGCCACCCGAGCCACAGAGCCAAGGCCACGGTCCCCGGTGTCGGTTTCACTCGACATCGCACTTTGCGCACCCGGCCTTGAAGGAAGCCCGCCTGTGCCCACGAACTCGCCGTGTTCCGGGCCACCTTGTCGAGCACGGCGTCGTTCAGCCGGTCGTCGGCAGTCCCGCGGAGCTTCGCGAGAACCGTAGAGCGCATCATCTCCTGGTCGGGTTCCAGAAGAACCACGACCGGCGCCGTCGCCGTCAGCAGGGGGTCCCGAGCCATGGCCGCGAGAACGGCCAGCCGGGGCCGACCGGGAACGTCCACATCCCAGAGCCGTCGAAGCACCCGGAACAACGGAATCCGCGGGTCGAGGCCGTAGAGTTCTCGCAGTCGCTGGTAGCTGAGTCGCCGGTTTGCCGCCGTCTGCTTGCCGAGCAGGTTCTCTACGACCACCGCGTCGGCGTACGCACTCTGCTCGGCATCGGCGGGCACGGAACCGAAGAGCTCCTCCAAGTCCCTCAACATAATGGTACGGCTCGTGTGGGTGCCTCGCGCTCCGAGGCGAAAGCCTGCCCGCTCAAGGTTGGCGACGCGCCGCGCTGGTATCGGTCCGGTCTGCACAGTTGCGGGACGGTACAGAAGCCCGAGGGAGACGTCAACTGTTCGCCGGCAAGTTTGCCGGCGAACCAGATCTCAGAATCGACTGCCCTCGTCGCGGGCGGCGAGGATCTCCTCCGTCGTAACGGAAGGACGCCTGCTGCGCGCCGCCTTGATCCGGTCGATCACGCCCCCACAGCGAGTTGAAGGACCCGCTGAATCCCGTTGCGCCTCCTCGAACAGCGCCGGCACGAACTTCTCCGTCTCGCCGCTCTCTTCGACGTTGTGGACGATCCAGTCCCGGAGCAGTTCCTCGGTGAACTGGCGGCGGATGATCCAGTTCAGGAGTCGGCCGATGATCGGGACGCGCACGCCGACCCGGGCCTCGGTGTAGAACGAGCAACCGCCCTCAACGTCGGCGTAAAGGTGATCGAGGGAACCGACGCGGAACAGGCCCCCGAGCAGGAGGTCGAAGTTGAAGGCCTCGTCGTCGAACTTCGTGACCTTCGCCCTTGCCCGCACCGGGTGCTTGCCGCCAATATCTTCATGAATCTCGATCACGCTCCCCGGGCCCAGGCGTCCGCGGACATAGACTCGCCGGCGCCAGCGGACGGTGATGTGGTCGAAGGGGTGCCAGTAGCGGTAGACCGGCACCAGGGGGCCGGTGAAGTCGCTGCCGTTGTAGCGGGTCCACGTATCGATGTTCTCGAACCACCAGCGCAGCATCTCGGGCGAGACGCCCTTCATCGTGCCATGTTCGATCGAGGCCCGCAGACGGCCGCCGGAGAGGCGCTCCACCCTGTGCCGGACTGAGTCGAGGCCCTTCATCGGGCCAAAGAAACCGGTCTTGGGGCCGGATCGCGTGTCGGACATGGGACCTCCGGCGGCAACGTATCAGCCCGGTATCTGGTGGCTCGCGGCCTTTCTCTGCACACTCGTGTCGATCGTCCCCGCGGGCCCGGCGAAGGGGCAGAAGGCGAACACCGAGGAAGCCTCCTCGCCGATGGGCGAAGTGGACGAAGACCTCGGCCGAAAGGCCTTCCTCCGCTACTGCCGGGAGTGCCACGGCGAAGCCGGCGACGGGCTCGGCAAGTTCAGCTACACGACCGGTGAGCGGCCCCGCAGCTTCCAGTCGGGCCGCTTCAAGCTGGCGACGACCGAGAACGCGATCCCCTCGGACCGTGACCTCGAGGAGACGATCCGCCGCGGCATGCCCGGTACCGGAATGTCCGCGTGGGGTCAGGTTCCGGACGCCGAGATCGCGGCGATGGCGCGCTACACGCGACGCTTCAGCCTGGACGCCATCAGGGAGGAACTCGACCGCCGCGTAGCCGCCGGCGAACTGAGCGTCGCGGACGCCGATACCGACTTCGCCCGGCGAACGACCCCGGGGCCAACCATCGAGATACCAGCCGAGCCGCCGCTCGACGACGAGCGGCGGGCCCGCGGCGAGCGGCTCTACCTGGAAGCCTGCGCTTCCTGCCACGGACCGAACGGCAGGCGGCTCCGCAACGACCCGATGCCGGACTTCGAAGGCAACCACACCCTGCCGACCAACATCGTCGGCGGCGTCTTCAAGGGCGGAAACAGCAGCGCCGCCATCTACAGCCGCCTCTACCTCGGCATGGACGGGACGGCGATGCCGGGCTACCGCGACGCCTACAGCAAGGACGAGATCTGGGACCTCGTGCACACCGTCGAGCGGATCATCGAGGACGACGGTCTGGGGCAACCGGAGGATGAGGCGGCGATGGCGGCGGCTGCGACAGTGGCGAGGGACGCCAGTTCGATCTTCGACCAGCCGGGCGACGAGGTGGTCACCAACAACGTCAACCGCGACACGTCGCCGGTCCTTCTGGGCGTGGGTGGCGTGCTGCTGCTGCTTGTGATCGTGGGATCCGCGCTGTTGACGAGCCGTCGGTAGCGATACGGGCTCGCCGCTTCGCGGCATCGCGCTTGATGCCGGCCAGAGGGCCGGCGCCCCCGGTGTTGGGCGTCAGTGGCTGGCGCGGAAGTCCAGCATGAAGTCGCGCATGCGCTCGACGCCTTCGACGGGCATCGCGTTGTAGGCGGAGATGCGGAAACCGCCGACTGAACGGTGGCCCTTGATCGAGACGAGATCCAGCTCGGCCGCGCCGGCGACGAACGCCTCTTCCAGATCATCGCGCCGCAGCCTGAA
>WTGL01000246.1:19579-24592 GCA_011523565.1 Acidobacteriota bacterium | reverse complement strand
CGCGGGCGGGCGGCGGAACTGGACGCCCTGGATCGTCTCGTTCGACGTGTAGTACACGTAGGCCGAGGCCGGCGGCAGATCGAGCTCCCCGTCGCTAGGCACCCGCACGAAGTTGTCGGCCCTTCCGTCCCATGCAACGTGGACCTCGCCCTCGCGCCGCGCTTCGGTCGCCGCTTTGCCGCCCCAGGATCCGGTCAGGATGTAAGTCGCCGGCAGGTCCCGACCGCGCAGCAGATTGATCGGGACCATGGAGAACTGCAACGAGGCGCCGCCCTGCAGGAAAAGCACCCGGTAGCCGACCGGAATGGCGAGCAGCTCGCGCAGGTTGGCGTCCGCTTCCTCCAGAATCGCGTCGAACGCCGGCGAACGGTGACTGATCTCCAGCACGGAACTGCCGGCGCCCGGCAGCGCCAGCAGATCGCGCTGTATCTCCTGAAGGACCGGCAACGGCAGCACCGCCGGTCCCGGCGAGAAGTTGAAGACGCGCCGGTTCAGTGCCTCCTGCGCGGTGGTCTGTCGATCGAGCGTCAGGGTCATGGTGGCAGTCCGTGCCGATTCCGGGCCTGGTTGAGGCCTCGGAACGCGAATCGTAACCCGGTTGTATGCAGGATGCGTGGCCTTCCGGAATGCCGGCCAGACGGCCGGCGCACCGACCGCCGCAACCGTGTGCTTCGGCCAGGTCCAGCGGTGTACGCTTCCACGCATGACGATCGCAGATCCGGCTCCCCCCGCGACCGGCGACGCGGCGATCCACCACACCGCCTGCACGCTCGACTGCCCCGACTCCTGCTCGCTCGAGGTAGAGGTCGAGCACGGCCGGGTCACCAGGGTCCGGGCGGCGCCGCCCGAGATCGCCCATCCGCTCACGAGCGGCTTCATCTGCTCCAAGGTCGGCCGGATCTCGCGGCACCTGTACGGCGAGGACCGCCTGCTTCATCCCGCGGTGCGAACGGGCGTCAAGGGCGACGGCGGCTTCCGGCCCGTCTCGTGGGACGACGCCCTCGGCCTGATCGTCCAGCGAATGATGGAGGCGAAAGCGACCTTCGGCGGCGAGTCCATCCTGCCTCTGAGCTACGGCGGCTCGAACGGCCTCCTCACGCAGGACACCGCGGACGCGATCCTGTTCCGGCGCTTCGGCGCGTCCCAGCTCGCGCGCACCGTGTGCGCGGCGCCCAGCACCGCCGCGGCGCTCGGCCTCTACGGCAAGATGGCCGGCGTCGCGCTGGAAGACTACGAGCACGCCTCGCTCGCCATCGTCTGGGGCGCCAACCCCTCCTCCACCGGCATCCACCTGGTGCCGATCCTGCGGGCGGCCCGGGCCCGCGGCGGCAAGCTCGTCGTCGTCGATCCGCGGCGCACGCCGCTGGCCAAGCAGGCGGATCTGCACCTGCAGCCGCGGCCCGGCACAGACCTGTGCCTCGCCCTGGCGCTTCACCGCGAGTTCTTCCGCCGCGGGGACGCGGACCTCGAGTTCCTGGCCGAACACGCGACCGGCGTCGACGAGCTGCGCCGGCGGGCCGAGCCGTGGACCTTCGAGCGCGCCGCCGAGGTCACCGGCGTGCCGGCGCCCGACATCGCCCGCTGCTACGACTGGTACAGCGGGGCCTCGCCGGCGGTCATCCGTTGCGGCTGGGGGGTCGAGCGCAACCGCAACGGCGGATCGGCGGTCGCGGCGGTCCTGGCCCTGCCCGCGGTGGCCGGCAAGTTCAAGGTCCGCGCCGGCGGCTACACGATGAGCAACGGCGCCGCGTTCCGGAACGTCGGCTGGCGCGAGCCGTCGCCGGGCACCCGGATCGTCAACATGAACCACGTCGGCCGGGAGCTGACCGACGCGGACCCGATCCAGGGCCCGCCGATCCGGGTGCTGTTCGTCTACAACGCGAATCCGCTTGCCACGCTGCCGAACCAGGAACTCGTCCGGCGCGGCCTGGCCCGCGAGGACCTGTTCACCGTCGTCTTCGACCAGGTGATGACCGACACCGCCGCCTACGCCGACCTCGTGCTGCCCGCGACTACCTTCCTCGAGCACGACGACCTGGCGATGGGCTACGGCGCGATGGTGCTCCACGACACGAAGCCGGTTGCGCAGCCGGTCGGCGAGGCCCGTTCCAACCTCCGCGTGTTCGGCGAACTGGCGGACCGACTCGGACTCCTGCGCAACGATGACCCCCGTTCGGAGCCGGAGTGGCGCCAGGCGGTGCTCGGCGGCGAGCGCCAGCGGCGGCTCGCGGAGGAGGGTCTGGTGCTGCCGGAGACCGGCCGCCGGCCGATCCAGTTCGTCGACGTCTTCCCCCACACGGCCGACCGCAAGGTCCACCTCTGCCCGCCCTCGCTTGAGACCGAGTCGGCCCGTGGGCTCTATGCCTTCCACTCCGAGCCGGGCGACGGACGGTATCCGCTGGCGCTCATCTCGCCCTCCGTGCCGCAGACGGTGAGTTCCACCTTCGGCCAGCTAAGGCCCGGCCAGGTGCCGCTCGAGATGCACCCGGACGACGCCGCGGCGCGTGGCTTGGGCCGCGACAAGCCGCGGGTGCGCGTGTTCAACGACTACGGCGAGGTCCGCTGCCGTGTCCGCCACAACGCGGACCTCAAGCCCGGGGTCGTCCTGCTTCCCAAGGGGGTCTGGGCCAGGAGCACGGAATCAGGAACCAACGCCTGCGCGCTCGCGCCGGACACGCTGACCGACATCGGCGCCGGGGCCTGCTTTAACGACGCCCGGGTCCAGGTCGAGGCCCTGGCCGATTGAGCCGCGCCGTGGCTTTAGGCGTCCCGCTCGCGGCCTGCGCTCTCGTCTGCGCCCTGATGGCATCCACGGTCGAGGCCGCCGACGACGAACCAGTGGACGACGCCGCGACACCCCCGTCCAGGATCGTCATCGCCCATCGCGGCGCCAGCGGCTACCTTCCCGAGCACACCCTGCCGGCCTATGCCCTCGCCCACGGCATGGGCGCCGACTACATCGAGCCCGACCTCGTCCTGACGAAGGACGGGCACCTGATCTGCCTGCACGACATCTACCTGCAGGCGACGACCAACGTCGACCAGGTCTTTCCCGACCGCGCGCGCGACGATGGCCGGTGGTACGCCGCCGACTTCACGCTCGAGGAGATCCGGCAGCTCCAAGCCGAGGAACGCCTCGGCAGCCGATTCCCCAAGGGCAGGAGCCGCTTTGCCGTGCCTGCCTTCACGGAGATGATCGAACTGGTCCAGGGCCTGAACGACCAGACCGGCCGCACGGTCGGGATCTACCCGGAACTCAAGGCTCCCGAGTGGCATCGGGCTCAGGGACTGCCGATGGAAGAAGAGCTGCTCGCAGTTCTCGGTCGCTATGGCTACCTCGAACGAGGCGCGCCGGTCTTCGTCCAGAGCTTCGAGGCCGAGAGCCTGAAACGGCTGCGCGCTCTCGGTTCCGAGCTACGCCAAGTGTTCCTGATGGCCGAGGTCGCCCAGTATCTCGCCTTCCTGAGCGCAGAGGGCATAGGCGGCGTCGCGGAGTTCGCCGACGGCATCGGACCGGCCAAGACGATGCTGGAACGGCAGCCCGAACTGATCGGCTGGGCCCACGATGCCGGGCTCACCGTCCACCCGTACACGTTCCGCGCCGACCAGGTGCCCGGCCGCTACGACAGCCACGAGGCGGAACTCCGCCGCTATCTCTTCGACCTCGGCGTCGACGGCGTGTTCACCGACTTTCCGGATCGGGCGCGAGCCGTAGTGGACGAGCCCTAGAGGGCATCCAGCGCGGTCCGGCGTTCCGCCGGCTCCAGGCCCGCCAGACGCTCCACCTCGGCGTAGAAGGCCGCGAAGTTCCCTCCCGACGCCTCCAGCAGGCCCAGGAACGCCGGCACGAGATCGTTGTAGGTGGCGACCGAGACAAGATCCGCGTTGTTCAGGCGCGACAACCATCCGCCCTGGTCGGACTGACCGCCGCCGTCGCCGGTCCCGGCAGCGCGCCAGGTCGAGACCAGTTCGCGGCGGTAGCGCCCCGCAAGCGACCGGAACACCTCGGCCTTGAGCGCCAGCTTTCGTTCGTCACTGTCGTCGCTCGCGTAGAGCGCCTCCAGTTCCTTCCGGACCTCCAGGAGAAAGCGGTTCAGGCCCCGCCGGCGCTCCCGGCCCTGCTCGTACACCGCAAGTTCTTCGTCCCGGCCCAGCGAGCGGAGCCACCGGCGCACGCCCGCCACTTCGACCGCGGTCGCGAACGATTCGTTGAAGGAGCTGTCGTCCTTGACGTAGACGACCTGGTGCGCGAGTTCGTGGAAGATGAGGGCCGCCAGATCGGCGTCGGCGTAGTCGAGAAACGTGTTCAGCACCGGATCGGCGAACCAGCCCAGCGTCGAGTACGCCGCCACGCCGCCGACGCGCACGTCGAAGCCCTGGTCGGCCAGGCGGTCGCCGTAGCGCCGGGCCGCGCGTTCGTTGAAGTAGCCGCGGTAGGCGGCGCAGCCCGCGATCGGATAGCACCACGTCTTCGGCTCCAGGCTCAGGCGCGGCGCCGCGACCACGTTCCACACCGCGTAGGGCCGGCCCAGGTCGGCGTAGCTGCGGTAACTCCTGTTGTCCGGCAGCCCGAGTTCGCTGCTGGCGAACTCGCGGATCCCGAGGGTCAGCTCCAGGCGCTCGCGGGTGGTGGCGGAGAGAACCTCCGCCCTCCCGGGCTCGAGCAAACGGGCGATCGGCTTGCGCTTGACCAGGACGTCGGCGCCGCCCCACACCGCCTGGGAGTAGTAGCGCATGCTGCCGCAACTCGCCGCGAGAACGGCCAGAACCAGCGCCGCGGCGACCGCCAGGACCCGCCGGCGAACGTGCCGGGCGCGCCGTTGGCGCGTGCTACCCTGCCGGGTCATGAAACTCGCTCTTCACTGGCAGGTACTCATCGGAATGGCGGCGGGGCTCTGCTTCGCCCTGGCGTTCGGCGAGGTGGGCTGGATCGGCTGGATCGCCGACCTCTTCATGCGTCTGCTCAGGATGGTCATCGTGCCTCTGATCTTCACCTCGATCGTGCACGGCGTG
>WTGL01000246.1:18171-19569 GCA_011523565.1 Acidobacteriota bacterium | reverse complement strand
CGGGAGACTGGGCGGCAAGACCCTTCTCTGGTACGCGCTGAGCAGTTTCATGGCAATTCTGGTCGGCCTGACGCTGGCCAACAGCATACGACCCGGCAGGGGTCTCGTCATGCCCGAAGGGGTGGAGCCCCTCACGCCGGAGGATCTGCAAACCCCGACCTCCATGGCCGACATCCTCCAGCGGCTCGTCCCGGACAATCCGGTCGGCGCTGCCGCCGGGGGCGACATCCTGGGGCTCATCTTCTTCTCGATCGTGCTCGGCGCCGCAATCGGGGTGATGACCGGCAAGACGGGCGACCTGCTCCGCCAAGGCTTCAGTGCCGGCTTCGAAGCGATGATGAAGGTGACGACGTGGGTCATCCGCCTGTTGCCGATCGGCGTCTTCGCCCTGCTCGCCCGCGCGGTCAGCCAGATGGGCCTCGAGGTGTTCCAGCAGGTCGGCAAGTACGTACTGACGATCGCCGTCGGTTTGACGCTCGGTCGGTGCCGCCGCGATTCCGTCGGCCGGTCTGGTCATGATCTTCATCGTCCTCGAGGCGATCGATCTGACGACGCCGGAGGCCTATGCACTCGCCGGTCTGATGCTGAGCGTCGACCGCCCGCTCGACATGTTCCGGACAATGGTCAACATCACCTCCGACTCCGTCGGCGCGGCGGTGATCGCCAAATCCGAAGGTGAGGAGTTGCACTACTAGGGGTCAACCGGCGTAGAGTGCGCCGAGCATGAGCCCCTCCCCGAACGGCGACAACGTGACGATCACCCTCGGGGTCGAGGAGGAGCTGTTCCTCGTCGACCCCGACTCCCGCGATCTCCTCAGCGACCCGGACCCGCGCATCTTCGAAGCCTGCGGCGAAGCGGCCGGCGGCCAGAAGATCGTCCACGAGTTCCTTCGCTCCCAGATCGAAACGAACACCGCCGTCCACGACTCCGTGGCCGGAGTGCGCGACGGTCTCAAGGCGGCCCGCCGGCTCGTCGTCGAGGCGGCACAAGCCCACGGCGCGGCGGTGATCGGCGCTTCGACCCATCCGTTCGCGGCCTGGGAGGCCCAGCTTCCGACGCCGAAGGACCGCTACCACCAGTTCGCTTCCACCTACCAGGAGACGGTCCGGCGCCTGGTCATCTGCGGCATGCACGTCCACGCCGGCTTCGGCGACTTCGACACCCGCGTCCGGGTCATGACGGGGCTCCGACGCTACCTTCCCCTGTTCATCGGGCTCTCCGCCTCGTCGCCGTTCGGCGCGGGCCGCGAGTCCGGGTTCAAGTGCAACCGGCTGAATCTCTTCGAGGCGATGCCCCGAACCAGCATTCCCGGACCGCTCGACTCGCGCGCCCAGTACGAGGCGCTGCTCGGCGAGTACCAGCGCATGGCGTTCATCACCGACGGCAGCGAGATCTGG
>WTGL01000246.1:1318-18161 GCA_011523565.1 Acidobacteriota bacterium | reverse complement strand
CTCCCTGATCCGAATGCTCGCGCGGCGGGACCGCGAGGGCACCCTTCCTCCCGAGCCGCCGACCGAGATCATCGTCGAGAACAAGTGGCTCGCGCAGCGCTACGGCATGCTGGCATTCCTGGGCGACACCCGGCGCGGCGGCCGCATCGACATCGCCGATGAACTCGCGGAACTCGTCGACGAACTCGCCGAAGACGCCCGCGCCCTCGGCTGCGAGCAGGAACTCCGGCACAGCCTGAAGATCGTGCGCGAAGGCTCGAGCGCCGACCGGCAGCTCGACCTCTACCGGCTGCGCCTCGTCGAGGGAGCGAGCAAGGACGAGGCCCTGCGCGAGGTCGTCGATCTGCTCGTGTCGGAGACCGGCGCCGACCTGGCCCCGGACTGGTAGAGTCCGCAGCTTCCTGTCAACGCGGACATGGCTCAGTCTCTTTCGAAGAACGAACTGGGGAACGGTCTCCCCCTCTGTCTCAGCAGTCTTCTGAAGCTCCAGAAGCCTCTGTATCTGAGCGGCCAACGACGCCACCGAACACTTCAAAGCGCTTGGGTGCGTTCCAGGATTGGCGACGACCTCCAGGCGGAAACGGATGAAGCCGTCATTCTCGCCTTTTACTCGGATCCGCGAAACCGCAGGGAACTCTGGGACCATTGGCGTGCCAACCCGCCACCAGCCGCTCCCCTTCCGAACCGGCGGAAAGGCGGCAGGCCCGCGGACGAACCGCCTCCATCCCTTGAATACTGCATCCTTGACAACCTGGACCGGAGCCTCCTCCAGTCGGAGGGGTCTGACGATGTCCTCGTCGACCGGCTCAGCGAGGAAGTGGACTCCCGGCTAAACAGATGGTCCGAAGCGGACAACGCGGAGCGTCGCCAGACCGTTTGCCTTGCTTTTGCGCTCGCCTCGCTCCGCAATGACCGGTCGGTTCTCCAGCGGGCAGTAGAGCGGGTCGAGAAACTGGCGGGAGAGTTCGAGAAGTTGCTCCAGCCGGCAGCTGCGGGCCCGCCGCCGAATCGCGACGCCGACCCAGAGGGGCCGGGCGCGGCGCCAACGGAGCCCGGAGTACCGGCTGCCCATCCAAACGACCCGAACAGCGAGCTACTGCGGGCGCTCCAGAGGGTGGAAACGCGAATTGACTCTGCGTTCTCTTCCGTGCACGGGCTCGTCGAGAAGATCGAGGACTCTGAGTCACTTGAGATCCTGGGCGGCTTCGCGACAAGTGTCGAAGACCGGGTGCAGATCCTCCAGGGCGGCCTGACGGCCCGGCGGAGACAACTCGCATCCCGTCGGACCGTAGAAGAGCTCCAGGCCTGCGCCGCCGGGTTCCTTGCCGACATCGCCGAACACCCGGCCGCCGCGGGAATCCGGGGAGACCTCGATCAACTCACCCAGGGATGGACCTGTGTTGCGGACGTGAACCCGCACGAGGCACTGACGGAGCTCGGCAGGCTGAAGAGCGAAGTCCCGGCCGCGGTCGGTGTGTTGGACCGGGCACGTGCCGAGTATGACGCGCTGAAGGAAGAGCGCCGCTCGCTCAGCGAGCGCCAACCCGAAAGCCGGGCCGAGCAGCAGGATCTCGACGGCCGCCTGGACGCTGTCCATGAAGAGGAGGTCACAGCCCGAAGGCGGCACCGAGAGGCGGAGGACGCCCTACTGAAAGCGCTCGCCCCCACCCTTCGGAAGGTCGAGTCGCCGGTGCAGCCGACCACGCCGACTGGCGCGCAGGAACTGCTGGACGCCGGGTTCAGCGCCAACCGCGACCTGTTCGACGGCGCAAGCGCCGACGAAGTCGCCATCAAGGGCGACGAAACCGAATCGCGAGAAGCCGAGACGGGAAAACAGCGGACGCCCGAGCCTGTCGAACCGCCGACTGAGCCGAACGAGCCGGTTGCGCCGGAAGAACCGGCCAGACCGGAGGACTCCGCCGTGTCGCCGGTGGGAACGTCGGCGGCCGACGCCGACACGCACCCGGCCGAAGGTGTCGGCGAGACGAAACCCGCCGACCCGGCGGTCAAGGCCGCGATGCCTGAGTCCACGGCGGCGGGACCCGAGGCACCCGAGGCCTCGGAAGCCGGAACGCCCGAAGAGGCCGAACGGCCCGCGGCGCCGACCTGGAACGACCGTCAGCAAACGGTGCGAAGAGCCGTCGCGCAAGCCCTGGCCGACGATCCGCCACGCTTGGCCGAGGCCTTCCAGATCTGCCGGCTCGCCGACGAACTGGAGATCGCGGCAGGTCAGCCCCAAGCCCCGATCGTCGAGGCGGCGCTCTACGCGAGCCACTTGCGGCGGGCCCACGGAGACTTGGCGTCCGAACTGGGAGACATCATCGAGACCGCGCCGAACGAGCCTCCGGCGGAGAGCACGCCCGCCCGGAAGAATGCGGAGGCCCTGATCCGTTTTGCCGGCGCTCTGGTTCCGGCCTTGGTCGCTCCGCACACCGGAGCGGCCGCCTGGCTCCAGAGCCTCGCCCACGAAGACCTGCCTGACCTGTACGACTTCGCCCGGAAAGCCGCCGAGCGGAGTTGGGCCGTCCAGAGAGCGGGGTTCGACCCGGGTTCCTTCCTGCGCAGGGCGCGGCGCCACATGGACCGGGGGGACGCCCTGGCCACCTTGCGAGAGGACCTGGCGAAGTGGCGCGCCGAAGAAGCAACGCTGCATTTCGCCTACGTTCCCGCCAAGAAAGTCTGGGGCGCGCTCCTGACGGAAGGCCCACTGGGACGGCTCCTGGATGCGATCTCCACTGGAGCGGACGCGGCCCAGGTCCAGGCCGAGCTCGGCGAGCTCGAGGACCGCGAGAGCCTGAGAAAGCGCCTGAACAACCTGAGCGCTCAACTGCTCAGGAGAGGTCAGTCCATCGACCAGAAGATCTTCAAGCAGTTTCGGAGACGTCTGAGTCGACCTTGCGAATTGGCCCACAAGTACCTCAGCCTGACGCCAACCGCGACCGGGAGGGCCGATCATCACCAACGGATTCTCTCGGACTTCGTCAAGCTGGTTGAGGACGACGCGCCCGACCTGCGCGTGGAGTTGAAGACGCTTCAGGCGCGCCAGGAGGAGGATCCACTCGTCCGCGCCGCTTCCCGCGTAGCGAGTCGTGCGTTGCTCCAGGTCGAGAACCTGGTCAGCCCGAACCCGGCAACCGGCAACCTGGACGAACCCGACCCGGACATGGTCCGAGCGTCCGGCCTTTTCGCCTACCCGGAGGTTCGGATCGACGACTCCGGCCTAGCCGAGGGCAACCCGAACGAGGCGCTCGACGCGCTCCTTTCCGACCCGGTCACGGACGTGGAAGCCACGCTGGGCAGACGGATCGACGCCGCCGACCTGGCGAGTGCCGAACGACTCCTCGACTGGCAAGCGACCGCGGACGAGATGGATGACGACGACATCGAGCGTTGGCGCAACCGGCTGGAATCAACCCGCGAGGAACACATCCACTCCCTTAAGGAAGACGCCGAAACCCTGCGCGACGACCTGGAGTCGGCTTACCTGCACGGCCAGTTGACGCCGGACGAACGCCTTGAAGTCGACGTCGACTTGACCTCGCTGGAAGACCGTGTCAAGAGCGGGAAGATCGCCCGTTTCGACCGCGACGCGGGCATTCTCGAGGGTCTGCGGCGCAACCTTGAGGGCGCCAAGCGAAAGAGCCTCGAGACGCTCCGCAAGGAGGCCCGAAGGCAGTGGGCCAAACAAGATCCTGACCGCTTGGAGAAGATCGAGCGACACATCGACGACGGCGACCTGGTGGCCGCGAACGAACTCCTTTTCCGCTCCGGCGATTCCGGCACAAGGTCGGCCGAGGAAGCCGCCGCGGCCAGCAGGGTCCTGGACGCCTACCTTGCGACCGGTCGGGACGCGTTGCGCGACGCCACGAAGGACTGGACGGCCGTCGTCGAAGCCGCGAAGGAGGGCCGACGCCATGACGTTCTCGATTTCGATCAACTGGACGAGAATGACCTCGCGTCGGCCAGCGGCCTGCTGGAGAGCTGGAGCCACCTGAGGGACAGCCCGAGAGGTAACCGGGCAAGGGTGGCCAAGGCAGTGCGGGAGATCTTCGGTCGCCTCGGGTTTGACAACGTACACGTTCCGCTTGACAGGACCGCCGCCAGGGCGGGCCCGGTCATGTGGACGGGAGAACTCCGCGCCGACCCTCTCTCCGGCAGGGAGCAATGCGCCATCGCCCAGTTCGGTTCGTCGGCGAGAGGTCGCTATCGCCTGCTCGTGTGTTTCGATCCGCTCGATGCGACGAAAGCAGTGCAGAAGCTCGGCGGCCCACACGCTGATCAGGCCGCCATCGTCGTGTGCGCCGCACCCTTGCCCGATAGCCAACATCAGCAACTCGTTCGCGCCAGTTTCGAGAAGAAGCTGCCGTTCGTCCTTCTGGATCAGTGCCTCCTGGCCTTCCTGGCGTCGCGAACCAATCCCTGCCCCGCCTCATTCTTCGCGCTGTCGCTCCCCTTCTCGCACTGCCAAGCCTTCCAGACGCGATCGAGCTTCGTTCCGCCCGAAATGTTCTTCGGGCGAGAACGCGAATGGGGACGGATCATCAACTTCGAGAACGGATCGTGCATTGTCTATGGAGGAAGGCAGTTGGGCAAGACGGCCCTGCTCCGGCGGGTGCAGGAAGAGTTCACATCGCCGGTACACGGCCAGTTCGCGGTCTGGATCGACCTCAAGGCCGGGGGCGTCGGCGATGCCGACACGTCCGATCTTTGGGCCGTGATCTGGAAGCATCTGCGGGAGCTGGACGCATTCGATGAATCCGTTCGCCGGCCCACCCGCGACTCGAGGAGCGTCGAAACCTTCTGCGACGCCCTGCACGCGCGGTTCAACCCCGAAACGAGAGGCCGGTTGCTGATCCTGCTCGATGAGGCGGACAACTTCCTCCAGCGCGATGCCCTGAACAGCAGTCGATCCACCTTTGCCGAATCCTCGAGGCTCAAGGCCCTCATGGAACGGAACCGCTCGATCAAGGTGGTCTTCGCGGGTCTGCACAACGTCCTCAGAACAACCAGCCAGTCGAATCACCCGTTGGCGCACATGGGCGAACCGATCCGTATCGGTCCGTTCATCCGGCGGGAAGAGCGGCAGCAAGCTGAGGACCTGATCCGCGTACCTCTCGAGGCCTGCGGCTACCGGTTCGACCCGCGACGGCTGACGCGAAGTGTGCTGGCGCGAGCGAACTACTACCCGAGTCTTCTCCAGATCTACGGGAACGCCATCGCCGACAGGCTGTCGGCGCCGTCTCGACGCGGCTCACCGAACGAACTGCCCGCCGTGGACCTGAATCTCCTCGACGGCATTCACCGCGACCGGAACTTCCAGGAGGAAGTCCGCAAGCGCTTCGTGTGGACCCTCGAACTCGACCCCCGCTACGAAGTCATCGCCTACGTCTTGGCGAACAAGTGTCACGAGACCGACCGTCTTCTGCACGACGGCGTCGACGCGGCCAGCCTCTTCAACGAGGCGCGTGACTGGTGGGAGACAGGCTTCGGCGCCGGTTACGACATTCGGCAGTTCGAGGCCTTGCTCGAAGAGATGGTCGAACTGGGCGTTCTCCGCTTCGCCCAGGAGCGGGGCCCGGAGGCGCCGACCTTTACCCTCCGCAACCCGAACGTACTGGCTCTTCTCGGTAATGCGCCGACTCTCGAAGAAAAGCTGTTCGCGCTGGCGGAGCGACCCGCACCGCGCGCACTGGCGCCGCGTGAGATCCGTAGGCGAGACGAGGAGAAGGGACCGCTTCATCGGCCGCTGACGCTCGAGCAGGAGTACGAGATCGAGGGTCGTTACGAGCAGCAGGGCGCCGGCCGCAACGAAGTCGTCCTGGTAGGCGGAACGGAGGCTGCGGGCGCTGGCCATGTCCTTGTCTTCCTGGGCGTGGGAATGGGCGAAGTCGAGAGGTTGAAGGCGTCACGGACCCGCGACAACTTCGAGAGCGGCCTCAAGAGCCGGCTGCAGAGCCGGAAGGCAGGCACTACGCTGTTCCTGTGCGACGCAACCGTCAAGAACTGGCGCGAGGACTGGCTCGACGTCGCTCGCAAGTCCCTCGACAACCTCTACTCACGTAGCCGGTTCGCCCGGATCGTCTTTACTCTGGGCGCGAGCGGACTGATGGCCAACCGCCAGGTCATCATGCAACGCGAAGAAAAGGGAGATCTTCGACTGGTCGTCGCTAAGCCGTGGTCTATCGACTTTGCCTCCCACGTCCTCGACGAGGACCGGGAGGTCGGACACCGACTGAACCCACAACACGAACGCACGCTCGCCGAACTCGCGGGCGGTTGGCCCGTCCTGCTGGAGGCAGTTCTCCAAGCTCTGCGAGAAGGTACACAGCCCGGTCGTCTCGCCACCACCGTCGGGTTCGACGAACTGCTTCGGAAGCATGAGGTCAAGTTGAGCAAGGCCTTCGCCCTCGACGACGAGGAGCTCGTATCCGTCCTGGAACTAGCGCGAGTCTGCGGAACGGCTACCGAAGACGACCTGCTCGACCCGGATGCAAGGCGACTCGCGGCTTGCGCTTTGGGCGACAACGAACTGCAATCCGCCATCTGGGCAGCGGCGAAGCTCCACCTTCTCCAGGCGACCGGACCCGCCGAGTGGCGCATCGACCCGGTCGTGGAGAAGGTCCTCCCGAAACGACCGGGCTGACGGGACATGGCTTCCCTCTGGGGCCTGCCCGGACCGGGCCGCTTCGTCGAGGACGTGGCGGATGACCTGCGCGGAGGATCGAGCGTCGTGCTGCGGTTCGGCGGCAACCAGCCGGCGGGACTCGCCGTCCATCTGCAGCAACTGACCGACTGGAGCGTCTCCTGGATGCGGCTGGACGCGAACTCGGAAGCGTCCCCGTTCGCGGCGTTCCGCCGCGCGGCCGCCCCGGAAGCCCGCGCCACCGACCTGGCGACTCCTCAACGGCTCGTGGCCGACGACCGCTTCCGGAACCGTGTCTTCTGGATCGACGATCTGACGCCGGAGAACTGGCCGTCCTGGCGTCGTTTCCTGCTCGACTTCGCGCACGCGAGCCGCAACGCCGAGGCGGCCGCCCAGCCGCCGGTCTTCTTGCTTCCGCTGTGCGGCGGCGGCTTCGATGTCTCCGGCCTGGCGGAACCGGCCATCAGTTGCCGCGCGTTCCGCGACGTGGTCGATCGCGACGATCTCTTCATCATGGCGTTGCAGAGCCGTCAGGCCCGGCGGCGCCGGCGGCGAGTCATCCGATCCCTCCTGGCTCACTCCGTTGCCCAGGTCGCCCAATGGGATCACGTACTCGCCGAAGTCCTGCTCGACGGCGGCCCGGAAGCGGCAATGCAGCCGCAGGCCACCCTCGCCCACTACGCGGAGAGCCGCGGCTGGACAGCCGAGACGCCCGAAACATGGGAGAACGGTTCCGTGGGTGGACCTCCCGACCGGCCCGTCGTCCACTCCGCGTTGCTTATGGTTCAGGGCCGGGAACGCGAGTTGAATCGACGAATCTGGGCCGCGCAGGCCGCAGTGCTCATGCCGCTGCTAGAGGAACGTCGGCTCGAACTGGTCGAACGCCACCGGGACCACATGACCGAACTCCCCCTGGAGACCGACTTCGGCCTCGTCGAGACCCCGGATGACATGGAACTCGGCGCCCTGGTGCTCTACTTCTCTCGCTACGGCCAGAACGGCCGAAGCGTACTGGGGCCCGCGCACCGTCTGAAGAAGTTCCGCAACGAACTCGCCCACTTCCGCCCCCTGAGCTACGCCGAGGCTACGCACTCGACTCTCCTCAACCCGATCCGTTAGGCCGTAGCGCTATTCACCGACCGCGACCAGGATGTCGTCGAACGAGCGACCGGGAACGAGACTGCGGAGGAATCCCTCGTACGGGAGGCAGAGAATGCCGCTGGCGAGCGTGCGGCGACCACCGTAGAGGAGCACCGGCGTGGCCTCCGGATAGTCCGCCGCGAAGGCGCGGAGGCCGCTCAGGTCGCGGGGGTGGACGACGCTCGACCTCTTGACCTCAAGCGCGTAGAAGCCGCTTTCGCCGTAGAGAACGAAGTCGACCTCACTGCCGGAACGGGTTCGCCAGAAACTCAACGAGTCCTTCCGCCGGGTGTACGCGATCCAGGCCCGCAAGTGCTGGGCGACCAGGCCCTCGAGCGCCGGGCCAGCCAACTCCGAGGCCTGGTCGAGCGGGCCTCGCGGGCGGAGGGATCGGAAGACGCCCGGATCGACCAGATAGAGCTTCGGATGTGAGGTGAGCTTCCTGCGGGCACGTCTTCGGAAGACGGGCAGGGTAAAGCCGATCAACAGATCCTCGAGCACGGAGAGGTAGGTCGCCGCCACCTTGCGTTCGACCTGACACTCTCGCGCGAGATTCGACACGTTCAGCACGGCGCCGTGGCTGAAGCTCGCCGCTTCGAGGAAGCGCGAGAACGCACCGACGTTGCGCACCAGGCCCTCCGCCTGAACCTCCTCGCGCACGTAGAGCGCCGCGTAGGTGCGAAGCGCGGACTCCGGCTCCGCCGCGTCGACGACGAGCGGTATCAGGCCGAGCGTCAGAGCGGAGTCCAGGCTGAAGGTCGCCCCCAGTTCCGCCGCCATGAAGGGGTGCATCGTCGTGAGGAGAGCCCGGCCGGCCAACAGGTCCACGCCGGTTCGACGCAACTTCCGGGCGCTCGACCCGGTCAGAACGAATCGCAGCTCCTTGTTTCGCTCGATCAGTCGATGGACGACCTGAAGGAGCTGCGGCGCTCGCTGCACCTCATCGATGACGACGGGTCTCGCGGCCGGATGTGAGGAGACCGTGTTCTCCAGACGTTCGGGGGCCGCACCGTAGTAGCGCTCCTCTTCCGGGTCGTTCAGATCGATGACCAGACCTTCGGGGTAGCGATCCCGCAGCCAGGTCGATTTGCCGGTCCCCCGAGGGCCGAACAGGAAGTAGCTCGACACTACGGGAGGAGTGAAGAAACGGCCGAACACGAACCGGAGGCTAACCTTCGGCAGTCATTTTGTCCATATCGATTCCATTTTGCCGGCCATAAGAGAGTTTCGCCCGCCAGAAATGGCTCGCATCCCCACACCGAGGCAAGGATCCTCGCCTACCCCGGACTTCCGGGGCGTAGCGGAACGCGTACGCCGCGGGACGGCCGGCGGCCGTTCGCACCGGCGCCGATCTCTAGGCCCGCAACGTGGCGTAGCGGTCGAGCCGCGGCAGGGTCTGATCGCGGCCCAGCGGATGCACCAGCAGGATGACGCGACCGACACCGGCCTCGGCGTACGCATCGAGCACTTCCTGCTGGGGCTTCGCACCGAAGACGCTGATGGAGATCGTCTCCATCGCGCGGCCCGCACGGTCGGCGCGCTGCTTCAGATCCTCGATGCCGGTCAGCACGGCTTCGGTCGAACGCCCAATCGGAAGCCAGCCGTCGCAGTGATCGACCACCCGTTGACGCGTGTAGTGCGTACCGCCGCCAAGCACGATCGGTGGATGCGGCTTCTGCGCGGGTTTCGGCCAGGACCAGATCGGCTCGAAGTCCACGTGCCGACCGTGGAACTCGGCCTCGTCCTCGGTCCAGATCGTCTTGAACGCGGCCACCTGCTCTTCCAGCTTCGCGAAGCGCGTCGTGTAGTCCGTGCCGTGGTGCTCCATCTCCTCCCGGTTCCAGCCGCCGCCGATGCCGAACACGAAGCGGCCGCCCGAAAGCACGTCGAGGCTCGCCACCGTCTTGGCCGTGGTGATCGTGTCGCGCTCGATGATCAGGCAGATGCCGGTGCCGAGCTTGATCCTCTTCGTACTCATCGCGGCCGCGGTCAGCGCGACGAACGGGTCGTGGGAACGGGAGTACTCCGGCGGCAGCTCGCCGCCCCCGGGGAAGGGTGTCCGCCGGGAAGTCGGGATGTGCGTGTGTTCGGGGAACCACAGGGACTCGAAGCCGCGCGCCTCGACCTCCGCACCGAGATCGTCCGGCCGCATGGCGTCGCCGGTGGGAAACATGAAGATACCGATGTCCATGGCGGCGGAGTGTACCCGCCAGGACCGCGACTCAGCGCAGCAGGCCGTCCAGATCGGCGCAGACTTCTTCGGCGAGCGACGCGCTCAACTCCACCGTCAGGCGGGTGAACGGCGAACGCGCGAGCCAGACCCGGCCTTCTTCCGCCGGCAGCGACCAGATCTTGAGCGTGGATTCGCCGACCTCGCGCGACTCGACGGTGATCGTCGCCTCCGGGCGCCAGTCCGGACCTGGCTCGTCGCCGCGATACGCTGCCACCGACAGGCGGAAGAACTTGTCGACCCAGGCACCCAGATCGGCGTCCGCCTCGTCCGATCCGTCGACCGTCCAGTAGGTGTCGCTGCCAGCGGGGCCAGGAACTCGGGCCCCGGTGACCTGAAGCACTCGCCGCGGCCCGCTCCCGGCGCCAGGCCGCGACAGCGTCAGCGCCTCCACCATGGGTCGAGAGGCGGCCAGGAGGCGCCGCTCCATCAGCAGCGCCGCACCGCCGCTCAGATCCGCGATCTCCGACGGCAGCACCAGGACGCGGCCTCGTGAATCCCGGTCGCCGTCCGTCCCCCCTTCCCGCATGGCGTAGCGATCCGAGCCGCCGAACGGTCTGCCACCGAGCCGGTACCGCACCTCCCTTCCCCGAACCGTGAGGCTCAGAGACTCCCCGGTGGCGCCTTCGCCGATCAACTCGAGTTCCTCGAGCTTCTCCCCTCGGACTCCGTCGAGAACCCGCACCGCCCGCAGCGGTTCCAGGGCGCGCCAGACCTGCTCCACTCGGTTGCCGCCCACGAAGACCGTGTCTTCGCCCTCTCGGCCGGCAAACCAGCGCCCGACGCCGTCCTCGCGGGCCTCGACTTCCAGCGTCTCACCGGTCCCTTCGTAGACGAGGCGTTCGATGTCCCCCTCGTCCGCCTGGACCACGATCACACCCTCCGCCGCGCTGGAGCGATCATCGGTCATCGGCCCGCGGTAGGACAGCCAGGCCCCGATCAGCGCGAGGATCAGCAGGGCGAAGTGGAACCAGGTCGACCGCCAGACCGATCCCGCTCGGAACGAACGCGCGAGATCCCGACTCATGACCCGCCTCCACCGGTTGGACCTGCCGTGCCTCCTTCGGGCGCGGAGCCGCGGCTTGGCGCGCCACCGCCCGACCGGCGGCGGCGGACGTAGACGAAGCCGGCGGCCAGCACGAGGACCGGGACGCCGAAAACGGTACCCAGGAACCAGCGGATCGACTCTCCGCGCGTCCGTTGCAGGACGGGGTCATCGTCGCCGGGCACGCTCGAGACGGCGGTTTCGTCCTCCCGACCCAGCCACATGTAGGCGTCGAGCAACAACTTGGCATTGGCCGACATCGTCCCGGGTCCGGTGACGTAGACGAACTCGTCGTTCATCGTGTCGGCGTCGCCGATGACGATGGCGCGGCTCTCGGCGGGAACTCCCGTCTCCCCGGAGTCTGCGGCCGCCGTGCCTTCGAGTTCCTGCTCCGAGGCCATGGCCAGCGCCTCGATCCGGTCCGGTTCCGCCTCGCCGTCGCGCTCGAAGTCCCCGTCGAGCTCCAGCCAACTTCCGGCCATGGGACGTACAAGGACGCTCGGGCGGGCCGGACCGCCGACCACACCTTCCAGCCCCGAGGCGCCCTCGAGTACCAGGCCGATCCGGCTGGCGGCCCGCGAGAGGTCGCTGACCGTCGCGTGGCTGCCGAAGCGGTTGGTCAGGAGCAGGCGCCGATCGCTCAGCCCACCGTCCCGCCGCAGGTGGTAGCGCTCGTTCGCCACCGTTCCCTCGAGTTGGCGGACCCCCAGGTCGGCAAGGAGCGGCTCCAGGCCATGCTCGACTCCGGGCTCGAGCAGCAGGAGCAGGGAGCCGCCATCGCTCCAGAACCGCCGCAGGCTGTCCACCTCTTCGGGCAGGAAGCGCTCGGTCGGGCCGAAGACCGCCACCAGGCCGGTGTCGGCCGGCAGACCCTGAACCAGGTCGGTGACCGAAAGATCCCTCGTCGTGACGTTGAGCGCCCGCAGAATCCCGCGGGCGTTCCTCATTCCCGGGACGCCGGCATCGCTCGCGTACTCTCCCCGCTCGCCGTGCCCCACCGTCAGATACAGCGTGCGGCGCTCCCGGCCGATCTCGAGCAGCGCCTCCTGGAAGTCCCGGTCGAGCGGACCGAGGCCGGACTTGGCGCGGTCGTAGTCGGTGCCCAGGTCGATCCGGCGCTGATCGCCGCCCCGCAGCAGGAACAGCACCCCGTTGTCCCGCGCGCCGAGCTCGGCCGCCCGAGTCGGCTCGAGCGCCTGGTCGAGCACGGCCACGTCGACGGGACCGGCGGCCGCGACCTCGTCGAGGAAGGGCTCGATCCGGCGCAGAACCTGGTTGGCGGGGGGAAAGAAGGCGACGATCTCGACCGGGTCCCGCAGCCCCCCCACGAGCTCCAGCGTCGCTTCCGACACCCGTGCCCGGCTCCGGGCGCTCCACTCCCACAAGCGGTCCCCTTCACGGGCGGTGTAGTTCAGCGCGAACACCCACGAGACGGCAAGCGCCAGGCTGGCGGCAGCCGCAGTCGCTGCCCGCACGCGGCGTGGTTCCAGGTCGCCGCCGCTCCGGTAGCGCGTCCAGTCGCCGCCTACCGCGGCTACCGTCCCCACCCACCAGGCCAGCAACCAGGCGACCGTCCACACCGCCCGCCAGGTCCCGGCGCCGGCGTCGTCGAACCCGAGCCGGTCGACGACTCCCGTCCAGGTCAGCGGATAGAGCAGCAGGCCGAGCGCCGCGAGACCGTAGAACCCGAGCGACCGCCGCGCCTGGGTCCGCGCCGCGGAACCCCGCTCCGCATTCAGGAACTCGGCCGCGCAGGCGCCGACGGCCGTGATCGCGAGCCCGGTCCCGACTCCCAGGAGGATCCCACGCAGAATGCCGGCGGCCGCGTAACGCTCCCCTGCCAGGAGCAGGGTGGAGGCACCGAGCCACAGCACCGGCGCTGCTCGCCAGGGCTGCTCGATCACGTCCACCTCCGTGCCTGAAGCACGCGCACGCTGCCCAACAGAAACAGGAAGGAGACCGTCGGCGCGTAGACCAGGGTCTTCAGGTGAACCGCGCCGTCCTGGAACGGCTCGAAGTGCTCGCGGTAGAGGTCCATCGCCGCGAACACGGCGTCCAGCGGCGGATCGCTGATGCCCGAGAGGAGCCAGAAGAGGACCTGCAGTGTGACCAGGAAGCCCGCCGCGACGCCGGCGGCCAACTGGTTCGGCGAGGCCGCGGAGCAGAAGATGCCGATCGCGGTGCAGACCGCCGCGGCGAGTCCGATGCCCAGGTAGCCGGCCGCCGCCTGCCCCCACTCCAGGTTGCCCTTCAGATAGACCATGGCCGGGATGTAGGCTGCGGCGATCACCGTGCAGAGCACGAACCCGAGCGCGCCGAGGTACTTGCCGAGCACGACCTGCCAGTCGGCGGCCGGCGAGGTCAACAGAAGCACCAGCGTGCGCTGCTCCCGCTCGGCGGCGAAGGAGCGCATCGTCACGAACACCGCCGCCGCCATCGTGACGCCGAAGTTCGTGTAGAAGAACAGGCTCAGGACTTCGCTCGAGGGGCGCTGGCTGCCGAGCGTGTAAGCGTTGAAGAAGAGACCGTCCAGCATCAGGACCAGGGCCAGGATGGCCCAGCCGTAGAGGCCCGCGAAGGCCGCCCGCAGCTCGCGCCGTGCGATCAGCAGGACGGTGCTCACGATCCGCTCCCGTTGCCCGCGGAGTCCGGCACGCCATCGCCCGAGACCAGATCGAGGAAGACCCCTTCGAGGTCCGAGCGCACCGGCTCTACCCGTCGCACGCCGAGATCCGAAGCCACCAGGGCGGCCACGACCGCTTCTCTCGGAGCCTCCGCCAGCTCGACGACGATCATCGAGAGACCGCCGCCGAGATCCTCCGTCGACACCAATGCCGCACCCGCGGGCAGGCTACGGCTGGCGTCATGCGGCGTCCCCTTCAGCTCGACCTCGAGCCGTTCGCGACCGGCCAGCGCGCCCAGCTCCGCCTGCGTTCCGTGCACGACCAGCGCGCCCTCGTGGAGGACGAGGATCGAATCGCAGGTCTCGTGGATTTCCCGCAGGTGATGCGACGAGGTGAACACCGTCCGCTCGCCGCCGAGCGAACGGACGAGCTCTCTCATGCCCACGATCTCGGCCGGGTCGAGCGACGACACCGGTTCGTCGAGCAGGACGACCTCCGGCTCGTGGAGGATCGCCTGCGCGATGCCGACCCGCTTGCGAAAGCCCATCGACAGTTCGCCGATCACCCGGTCCAGGTGATGTTCGACGTGGACCCGCTCAGCGACCGCGGCGATGCGCCCGGCGAGCAGCCGCCCCGGCACGCCGTTCAGAGCCCCCACGAACTGGAGGTAATCGCGAACGCGCATCTCCCGGTAGAGCGGCGGTTCCTCAGGGAGGTAGCCGACGAGGCTTCGCATCGCCCGGGAGTCGACGCCCAGCTCTACGCCTCCCACATGCACGCTGCCGAAGCTGGGTAGCAGCTCGCCTGCCAGGATGCGCAGCAGGGTCGACTTGCCCGCGCCGTTCAAACCCAGAACGCCGACGACATCGCCGGCGCCGCACTCGAATCCGACGTTCGACAGCGCCGCCACCGCGCCGTAGTTCTTGCTCAGTTGGTCTGTATGGACGTTTCCCACCAACTTCAGAACCCTGTCGACTCGCCCCCTGAATCAGCGCGCACGGAGACGGATCTTGACTCACGGCGAAGCCGCGGGCAAGCGTCCCCAGGCACCGCCGGTACACTCCCGCACCGTGACCAAACGTCTCACGTTCGGACCGGCCCGCAGCGCGGCCGAGTTGGAGGCGCAGGCCTCCAACGAGGCCCTGGCGTTCAACACGCCCTACGACTCCTGCGTCGCGTGGCTGCACACGAACCGGAACCACGTGCGCCTCGTCCGCAGCGGCGGCCACGTGGTCGGCGGTCTGGTCCAGTACGAGATGGGCCAGTTCCTGGGCGGCCGTTCCGTCCGGAACACCGGCATCGCCGGGGTCGCGGTCGACCCGACCGCCCGCGGCCAGGGCGCGGCCAGGGCTCTGATGAGGGCGACCCTGAACGAACTCCATCGCGAAGGCGTCGCCGTCTCCACCCTCTACCCCACCACGTTCATCCTCTACGAGCGCGCCGGCTATGCCGCAGCCGGGCACCGGTACCGTTTCCGGCTGCCGCTCGCCAGGCTGGGCCGCGTCCCCGCCGACGCGCCGCTTCGTCGCCTCGACCCCGAGCGCGACGCGAAGGTGGTGGAACGGCTGTATCGCAGGATCGCGAAGGACCGGCCCGGCTGGCTCGACCGCAACCACTTCATCTGGGAACGCGTCTACCAGGATCCGGGCGGCGCCGCGGTCCACGGCTACGTCGTCCCAGGCGGCGACGGCGGCGTTGACGGATATGTCGTCTATACCCAGGACGCCGTGGGGCATTATCCGGGCGCGGCGGGACGCTACCCGTACGGCATCAAGGTCCGCGACGTGCAGGTCAGGGACGGCGCCGCGGCGCGCAGGATTATGGCGTTCTTCTCAGCCTGCCGCACGCTGGCCCGGGACGTGACCTGGCACGGCGCCCTGGACGACCACCTGCTGCTCCAGGTACCCGAAATCGGTACCGAGATCTCGGTGGCCGAAACCTGGATGCAGCGCATCGTCCACGTGCAGGCGGCACTCGGCCAGCGGGGCTACCCACCCCGCACGAGCGCTCGTCTCGACTTCGAGGTCACCGACGACGTGGTCGCCGGCAACCGGGGTCGCTGGGTTCTCGAAGTCGACCGCCTGGCCGGGAAGGTCAGCCGCACGACCCGGAAGGCCGGACGCAATACCCTGCGCCTCGACATCAGGGCGCTAGCCTCCCTCTACACGGGCCACCTGAGCGCCCGGCGCCTGGCCGACCTCGACCTGATCGAGGGCTCGTCCACCTCGCTGAACCTGGCGGAACGGCTCTTCGCCGGCCCGCAGCCGTCCATGCCGGACTACTTCTGAAGCGTCCGGACCGTCTACCTGCTTCCCCGCCATCCAACCCCACGGAGCCTCGTCAAGATGAAACGAACACGGCACACACGCATCGCCTTCGCTCTGGTCCTGGTCTGCGCCATGATCGGCGGCGCGGCCGCGGTCCCCGGCCAGGAATCGCCGCCCGCCGAGGCACCCCGGCTCGACACGTCCGAGATCGAACTCTTCATGGGCGAGTGGGTGCTGGAGGTACTCACCCAGCAGGGCTCGCTCAACAGCCTGATCACGTTCTCCGACGACAACGGCAAGGCGATCGCCGACTTCTACCTGGCCAGGATCGCCGACGTCGTCGTCGAGGACATCAGCCGTACCGAGACAGGCGTACAGCTCAAATGGAACCTCGACTTCGGCGGCCAGCTCGTCCCGGTCGAGATGGACCTCGCACGCGAAGGTGACCGTCTGACCGGGAAGCTCGAGACCGGGTTCTTCAACGCGGACATCAAGGGCATGACGAAGGAGGCCGCGGAGGCTGCCGGCGTCGTCGTCGAGCGGCAGCCGGTCGGCGACGACGACGATCTGGCGCTTTCCCGGGTCGAGGTCGACGGGCAGGCGATCCGGCTCCGCGTCGATCGTCTGCCGGCTCCCGGCTCCGACTACGACCGGCTCGACACCCTGGCCGACGGCGAGGTCCTGGGGCCCGTCTACGGCAAGCCGTTCAAGTTCTGGACCGACGCCGACCTCGCCTTCGAGGACGCTGAAGTAGCCGCCCACAACCACGGCCCGACCTATCCCGGCGTCTACAGCCTCTGGCTCAAGCGCGAGGGTTCCGGCTGGAAGCTCGTGTTCAATCACCTGGCCGACGTCTGGGGCACGATGCACATGGCGGAACACGATGCCGGCGAG
>WTGL01000246.1:0-1308 GCA_011523565.1 Acidobacteriota bacterium | reverse complement strand
GGAGCACACGGAGGGCGTGCTGGAGATGGACGGCGCGGCCGGCATGCTGACGATCCGCTGGGGCACGATGGAGTGGTCGGCGCCGTTCCAGATCGCCGAGTAAAGCGCCCGATCGCCGAGTAAACCGCCGCGGCGGTCAGAGTTCGGCCGCGACCGGCGAACCGTCGTTCAAGCTGTCGCTCGGATAGACGACTACCTGTTCGCCGACCTCGAGACCGCCGAGTACCTGGGTTTCCTGCGCGTTCCGCTCGCCGACCTCGATCTCCCGAAGGGCGGCCCGACCGCGCTCGACGGCGAACACCGCCCAGTCCTCCTCACGCCGGAAGAGCGCACCGGTCGGCGCCTTCAGTTCGTCCTCGCTCTCCCAGACGACGACCCGGGTCTCGACCCGGAATCCGTCGCCGAGACCGGCCCAGACGGCAGGCGGATCGACGATGTCGATGACCACGTTCACTCGCTGCTCCTCGACCCCGGACGGATCGCCGACTTCGAGCAGGGCTTCACCGGCCGGCACCACGTACTCGCTTTCGCGCACGCGACGGAGCATCACGCCCGAATCGGGCGACACGATCCGGATCGCCGTACCATTCAGGTCGTCCGCGCTCTCGGCGCTGAACTGCAGCAGGCGGACCCGCGCCGCCTGCAACTCGCTGCGGGCCGTGCGCACCGCGTACTCCGCCGCCTCCAGCGCTTCCTGCCGGGTGTCGAGGTCGAGCTGGGCGGATTCCATCGTCTCGACCGAGACGATTCCCTCCTGGCTGAGCCGCAGGTAGCGCCCCGCCTCCGAGCGCGAGTAGACGAGTTCGGCCGCCGCGCGCTCGTAGTGCGCCTCGGCCTGGCCGAGCGCGGCGGTTGCGGTCTCCACGGCCGCCTCCGCCTCGGCCCGGCTACGGGCGTCGAGGAGCACCGGGGCCGAGGGCAGGAAGATCGCGAGCACCGTCTCACCGGCCACCACGGCGTCGCCGGGCTCGAGTTCGATCCGCAGGACGCGGCCGGCGAGCGGCGCCGAGATGACGAACCGATCCCGGACCCTCGTCTCGCCCTCGTCGTCGACGGTCACGTGGAGCGGCCCTCGCGTCACCTCGGCCAGCTCCGCCGGTACCGGCTGCGGACGCGTACCGAGAAACGCGGCGGCCGCGACCACAACCAAGCCCACGCCCCACAACACCCAGCGCCGCGTCGTCATCAGTTCCTTCTTCCTACTCGCGGGTCTTGAGAACCGCGACCAGATCGAGTTCGTGGAGCTTACGCCGAACCGTCCAGGCCGAGACGGCCATCGACCCGAGAACGGTCGCCGCGGAAACCAGG
>WTGL01000238.1 GCA_011523565.1 Acidobacteriota bacterium | reverse complement strand
GATCTCGGTTGGCGGCGGAGTCGGGAAGAGCCTGCGAAGGCTATACGCGGGCCTTGGGCACCGGTCGAGGCCCGGCATTCTGGGCGTTGCCGCGGCTGCGAGCGTCGGCTTCGCAGGCTGTACGGCGTCGGCCCAGGAGGCGGTCGACTTCGCGGAACTCAGGCGCCGGATGGTGCGCGACACGATCTCCGAGCCCCGCGACGGCCGGCCGCCGGTGCTCGACGCGCGCGTCATCGACGCGATGGGAAAGGTCGAACGCCACCTGTTCGTGCCGGAGGAGATCCGCGAGTGGGCCTACCGCGACTCGCCGCTCGGGATCGGCTGGCGGCAGACGATCTCCCAGCCCTACATCGTGGCGCTGATGACGGAGCTCGCCGAGCCCGACCCGGAGGACAAGGTGCTCGAAATCGGCACCGGCTCGGGCTACCAGGCCGCGGTGCTGGCCGAGATCGTCGATCAGGTCTACACGATCGAGATCGTGGAGCCACTCGGGCTGCGGGCGGCGGCGGCGCTCGATGCGGCCGGGTTCGGGAACGTGACGACCCGGATCGGCGACGGCTACCTGGGCTGGCCGGAGCAGGCGCCGTTCGACGCGATCGTCGTCACGGCGGCGCCGGACCATGTGCCGCAGCCCCTTGTCGACCAGTTGGCGGTCGGCGGCCGACTGGTGCTGCCGGTGGGGCCCGATGGCGGGCGCCAGGAGCTCCAGGTGCTGGAGAAGACCGCCGGCGGCGAGGTGGAGCGAACGCGCGTGATCCCGGTGCGGTTCGTGCCGTTGACGCGGAACCGCTGACTCGCGTCGCTACATCGGTACCTCTTCACCCTGGCCTTCGATCACCAGTCCCAGGGTGACATCGCCGAGCGGTATCGCCAGTGTGGGTTGTTCCAGGTCGTTCCAGAACATGCCCGCCGCGCCCAGGCCGTCGTAGTTCTGGAACAGGGCCATCGTCATGGGGTGGGTGGCGCCCTCGATGATCGTGTTGCTGGCTTCGACCAGGGGTTCCTGTTCGGGAACGCCGTAAGGGTCGAAGTCGTCGAGCGCCACCGGGATCAGCAGCAGAAAGTCGCGGAACCAGGTCTGTCCGGTGTGATCGCCGTCGGCGGGTTGCACCGCGTAGCGAAGCGTGTAGATGCCCGGCGGCACGATCTGCGCCTTGTAGGTGCTCCACTGGCCGGTCGTGCGCATGATCCCTACCAGGCCGCCGGGTGGCAGCGTGGGGTACTCGACGCCGAGCTCGGCCGAGGGATCCTGCATCGGCAGCGCGGGGGGGAACCAGAACTCCACCGGCTCGCCCTCGTCCCGGACGACGCGATAGCCGGCCGGATCGAGCAGGGCGCCAAGCCAGTCCGGCAGGCCGTCCGGCAGGCCGTCCGTACGTTCCATCGCGGGCTCGGCGCCAAGGGACGCTGCGAGTAAGAGCCCGGCGAGGAGGAGCCCGGCGCGGGCAGCGGGCCCTTCCGCGCTCACTCGAAGTTGATCAGGTAGTAGCGGAAGTCCGCGGGATCCACTTCGTCCAGCATCAGGAGGAACTGGACCAGCGGCTCGATGTCGGCCTCGGAGATCCGGATCTCGCCGAACAGCGGATCGACGCCTTCCTGCTCGGCGCGCGCCGCCTCGACCAGCCCCATGTGGTGTCGGAGCGCGGCCTCCAGGGTGGCCGCGCTGCCGTCGTGAAGGTACGGATCGGTACCCGGCAAGTTCCTGAGCGGTGGGGTCTTGAAGCTCCCGTTGCCCGTGTCGTGGAGGGAGTAGTCGCTGAACGTGGGCGGCACGTGGCAACGAATACAGTTCCCGACCGACTCGACGTCGAAGACGCGGAAGAACGTCTTGAAACCTTCGTACGCGGCTTCGGTGAATCCTTCGGGCCGTCGGATCAGGTTCCGCCCTTCCTGGTTGAAGATGCGGCTCTCGATGACCGCCGCGTAGTTCATGATGTCCTCGTCCGGGTTCGGCGCGGTGCGGAAACGATTCTGCTCGGTGAACGCGTCCCAGCGGGAGGTCATCGAGAAGTCGAGCGTCCTGGTGTAGTCCGCCAGGGCGCGGGCGCCGGCCGCCGCGACTTCCAGGGGCTCCAGCGATTCCAGGTCGAGACCGTAGACCTGCTGGAACTGCTCGACGTACGGCACACCCGAGATCGCGTTGTGACCTTCGTCGAGCAGCACGTAGGTCGCGTTGTCGAGCGCCTCGGCACGCGCTCCGGGCTTCCAGCCGTACTGCTTGCCGATCAGCTTCTCGAGGATCATGTCCTCCATCGAATCCCAGGCGCCGTCCCAGCCGAACACTTCGGCCCGGTGGACGCCGGCCAGGGTCTGGGCGTTGCGGTCGGTCGTCTCGCGTCCCGCGGTCAGGCTGGTGGGCGTGTGGTCGGCGTAGAAGCGCTCCTCCTTGCCGGCCACCGATTCGCCCAGGGCGTGGCACACCGAACACGCGATCGCGAAGTCGGTGCCCTGGTTATTGAACAGGAGTTCGGCGAACAGGTCGGTGCCGAGTTGGTCCAGTCCTTCCGGCGGATCCTGGGCCATCGCCGCCGCGCCGAGCAGGAAAGCGGCTGCGGCGGCGGCACTCAGCCGGCGGGTCACGCTTGTTCTCTTCATGGTTGTCCTCCACTTGGCGCCGTGGCGGCACACGCTTCCGGTCGTTGACATTCCGAGAATAGACGATCGCCCTGGTGACACACTAAGTCTCGATGGGCACGCCGGGAGCGGTTCCCTGGACGGAACTCGACACGATCTTCTTCGACGCGGGCAACACTTTCCTGTCGATGGACTTCGACCGTGTCGCCGCGGTGGCGGTCGACCTGGGCCTGGTCTGCTCCGGGAGCCAGTTGGAGCGAGCGGAAGCGGCCGCCCGCCCGGCGCTCTCGGCGGCTCTTGCGGAGGGGAGATCGACGGAGGGAAGCTCGGCCTTCGGTTTCTACCTGGAGGCCATTCTCGCCGGGTTGCCGGCGGATTGTTCGGATGGTGTCGAACTGGAGGAGATGGCCAGCGCGCTTGCTGAGCGTCTCTTTGTGCCCGGCCGGAACGACCTGCTCTGGAACCGGCGCCTGCCGGGCAGGAGGGAGGCGCTGGAGCGGATCCGGTCGCTTGGCTATCGGATGGTCGTGGTCAGCAACTCGGACGGCAGCATGGGACGGAACGTCGAATCGATCGGCTTCGCCCGACTCTTCGACGCGCTGATCGACTCGTCGGTGGTCGGTTTCGAGAAGCCGGATCCACGCATCTTCCACGTGGCTCTCCAGACGGTCGACGCCGATGCGGAGCGCACCGTCCACGTGGGAGACCTCTACGCCGCGGACGTCGTCGGCGCCCGCGCTGCCGGCGTCCACGCGGTTCTGCTCGATCCATGGAACGACTGGCCGGAGGTCGACTGCCCCAAGGTGGCCGACCTGGCTGAACTTGCATCTCTGCTGCCGGGTCCTCCCGGCCGGCCGACTGAGCGCTAGGCGCGCTACACAGCGAGGCGCTTCCAGTACTGCTCGTCGGCGTCCCTGGCTAGGCTCAGGCCGCCGTCGGAGCCGACGAAGACCGGGTCCTTGACGACCCGTACGCGGCCGCCGCCGAGTTCGCCGAGGGCGTGCTGAAGCTCGGCGCCGAGACCGCGGATGAGTCCGGAGCCGCCGGTGAGGATCACGTTGTTGCGGATCCGGCTCTGGTACTCGGGCTCGACCCGTGCGACCAGGTCGAGCATGGTCTCGCGCAGGGGCTCCAGCAGACTCTCGCAGGCGCGTCGCAACGGCTCCGTGATGTCAATCCGCGTCGGCTTTCCGTGCACCGGCACCTCGACCACGACCGGGGCGCTCTCGCCGACGAAGGAGTGGCGCTCCTTCCAGGCCCGCACCATGTGGATCGAGACCGACGCGTCGGGGTAGCGCTCTTCGATCAGGCCGTGCAGATGTTGGTCCACGGCGTCGCCGGCGGCGTTCAGGGTGCGCTGGTCGTCCTCGGTCGGAAAGCGGCCCATCAGGACGCAGAAGTCGGTCGTGCCGGCGCCGATGTCGATGACCATCGTGTGGACCAGCGCGTCGAGCCCATAGGCGACGGCGAACGGTTCGGAAACGACCATCGTGCTGGCGACCTGGCCGGTCAGGATGCGTCGCAGGTTCTGCCGGTTGACGCGGAGGGTCTCGGCGGGAACGCCGACGACGGCGTGGATCGCCGGTATCGGCCCCTGGCCGGGCGGCGCCGCCAGTTCCAGCAGCCGTTTGACCAGTTCGCGAACGGCCTTCTCGTCCTGTGCCGATCCCTCCTTGATCAGGCCCCGCTCCAGCGGCCGGCGCAGGTTGAGCATGGGGCGGTGCTCCAGTGCTTCGGCCCCTACGAGCACGTCGCGCCCAAGCACCTTCCTCGCCACCATGTCCCGAGGCCAGCCGACGTAGCTCTGCACCATGTGGCGCTGGCCGTTCGCGGCCGAGATCGAACTCCTCGAGGTGCCCAGGTCGATGCCCACCTTGAGGACGTTCTCGTTCGACGTGGTGCTGCTCACGGCTCCCCCGGACTCTCCGCCGGCGCGGAGCTTAGCGCCGGATCTCCGGCGGGAGGCCGAGAGGAGCGGAGATGCGAGTCGGCGTAGTTGCGGATGCCGTCATCGAGGGCTTCGGCGATCGACTGGAGGTAGTCGTCCTCGTGCAGTCGCTCGATCTCGTCGGCGTCGGAAAGACAGGACACCTCGGCGAGGATGGCCGGCATCTGGGCGTCGATCAGGACCACGAAGGGCGCCGACTTCACGCCGCGATTCCGCAGCCCCGGGTTGGACGTCCGCAGTCGTTCGAACAGGGCGGCCTGAACCGCGTCAGCGAGAGTTCGGCTCTCGTCCTGCATGGCCTGCGCGTAGACGCCGTCGAGGAGCCGGCGCAGGTCGGCCAGGGAGTAGCCGTGGGCCTCGGCGTTTTCCCGCTCGGCGAGCGCGGCGAGTTCGGGGTCGTCGGTGGGGCCGAGGTAGTAGGTCTCGACGCCGCAGGTCTGGTTCCGGGGCAGCCAGTTCACGTGAATCGAGACGAACAGATCGGCTTCGGCCCGGTTGGCGATAGCGGAACGACGATCGAGCTCGACATCGATGTCCGCCTCGCGGGTCATCGCGACCCGGTAGCGGTCGGCAAGCAGCTCGTGCAGCCGACCCGCGATGTCGAGCGCGAGGTCCTTCTCGGTCAATCCGCCGCCGGTCGTGCCGGTAGCGGAGCCGCCGTGTCCCGGATCGAGCACGATCTTCCTGATGGGGAGCGGGAAGACGTCGAGGTCGAGGGACTCCGGAGGTTGGGTAAACCGGACTTCGGGCTCGGGCGGCGCCGCTTCGACCGGCGGATCGGGTGGGAAGTCCACGTCGGGGCGCTTCAACTCCAGGTAGCCGAGTCCGGCGGCGGCGGCGACCGGCGCCAGGAGGAGCAGGCTCCAGGGCGGGAAACGGCGTCGCGGACGGCGCCTCGGGCCGCGGCTCCGTGAGGGCTCCGGGACAGTCCGTCCGAGTTCGGCCTCGTTCTCGCGCACCGCCGCTTCGATCAGGTCGAGCCGGAGCTGCCGGTCGACGCGGCGACGTTCCGAAGGAGTCACTTGGAAGACGCTAGCCGATCGGGGCGCTAGTAGCATCGCCGGATGCTCCGGTCGTTCCTGCTGGCCTCCGCTCTGATCCTCTGGCTCGGCTGCAGCGTCGCGGGCACGCCACCGACTCTGCAAGCGCCGGTGCCGGCTGAGTACGGCGATGGGGCGGGTGCGGCGGAGGCGCCGGCCGGCTCGCCGCAAGTCGCGTCGGACTGGTGGACTGACTTTCGCGATCCGCTGCTGTCGCAGTTCATCGTCGAAGGACTGGAGCACAACGCGAGCCTGCGCGCGGCCGCGTCGAACGTCGAGACGGCCTTCGCCCAGGCGCGGCTCGACGGCGCGGCTCGGCGACCGGAACTGGAAGCGGCTCTGGACCCTGCACGGCGCAGGCAGAACACCGCTCAGAGCGGTCTGACCGAGGCGATCCCGATCCCGATACCGGGTTTCGAGCCGGGCGACGTGCGGAGCTTCTCCTTCACCTCCTACGGCCTGGCGCTGAACGTGCGCTGGGAGGTCGATCTCTGGGGCCGGCTTCGCGCGCTCACGGCCGCGTCCCTGGCCGAGGCGGCGGCAGGTGAGGCCGATCTGGAGGGAGCGCGTCTCTCGATCGCCGGCCAGCTCGCCAAGGTGTACTTCGGCGTGGTCGAGGCGGTGCAGCAGGTGGAGCTTCTCGAGCGGACGCTGGCGAGCCGGGAGCGAACACACGACCGGGTCGTGGCCCGCTACAGGCGGGGCGTCGCGACCGCGCTCGACGTGCGGCAGGCGCGCGGCCAGATCGCGGCGGTGGAGGCCTCGCTCGCGGCGCAGCAGCAGGCGCTCGACGGGCTGCGCCGGCAGATGGAGGTCCTGCTGGGGCGCTATCCGGCCGGCGAGATCGAGGCGGCTCCGGGTCTGCCGGCGCTGCCGCGACTGCCGTCGACTGGCGTGCCGGCGGACCTGCTGGGGCGACGGCCCGACCTGCGCGCGGCGGAGTACCGTGCGATCGCTTCGTCGCAGCGGATTCGCGCTGCCAGGCGTTCCCTCTACCCGAACTTCAGGCTGGACGGTTCGTCGGGAACCTCGAGTGGAGAGCTCGGCGACCTGCTGGACGGTGACTTCTCGGTGTGGAGCCTCGCTGCCGGGCTGCTCCAGCCGCTGCTCTCGGGTGGTCGGCTCCGCGCCGGCCTGGACCTGGTGACGGCGGGTCTCGAGGCGGCGGAGGCGAACTGGTTGCAAACGGCGCTCGCTGCCTTCGCGGAAGTGGAGTCGGGTCTGGCGGCGGAACGGATGCTGGCGGAGCGAACCGAGGCGCTGGAGCGCGCGGCGACCGAGAGCCGGGAGGCGGAACGCTTGGCGGAGGGCCGGTACCGGCAGGGCCTGGTGGGCTATCTGCAGGTGCTGGACAGTCAGCGGACGTCCTTCGAGGCGGAACGGCAGCTACTCGCCGCCCGCCGCCAGCAGCTCGAGTCGCGGACCGATCTCATCCTGGCCCTGGGGGGTGGCCTCGTTCGCGAAGCGGCCGGTCCGGCCGCCGCCGGCGGGGGCTGATCGTGTCGAAGAAGCTCCTGCCGCTCCTGATCCTGCTGGCGGCTGCGGCGGTGGTGGCGGTCCTTCTGAGGACGCGGCCCGTGGTGGAAACCGCGCCACGGGAGATCGCTCCACCTCCGGTTCGTGTCGTGGCCGCCCGGCCGACCTCGGTCGAGCTGCGCGTGCGTTCCCAGGGGTCGGTGGTTCCCGTGACGGAGGCGGACCTGGTCTCGGAGGTCGCCGGGAACATCGTCTGGACGGCCGAGAGCTTCGAGGTCGGCGGCTTCTTCGACGCCGGGGACGTGCTGCTCCGTCTCGACCGGCGCGACTATGAACTGGCGGTCGCAAGCGCCCGCGCGTCGGTCGCGCAGGCTCGAGTCGCGCTGACGCGGGAGGAGGCCGAGGCCGAGGTCGCCCGCGAGGAGTGGGAGGATCTGGGAGAGCCCGGCGAACCGGGTCCGCTGGTGCTTCGCGAACCCCAACTGGAGGAGGCGCGGGCGCGCGTGGAGGCGGCCGAAGCAAACGAGGCGCGTGCCCAACTGGATCTCTCGCGGACGGCGATCCGTGCGCCGTTCGCCGGCCGTCTGCGTGCCAAGCGAGTCGACCGCGGCGAGTTCGTGAACCGCGGCGTGCCGCTGGCGACGATCTACTCCGTGGACGCGGCCGAAGTCACCCTTCCCGTGCCGGACGCGGAGCTTGCCTTCCTGGAACTGCCGCTGGGCTCCGAGCTCGGCGGCGCCGGACCGCGAGCGGTGCTGCAGGCTGAGTTTGCCGGCGGCCGGCACGAATGGGAGGCGCAGGTCGTGCGGGTCGGCGGTGAGATCGACCCGGCGACGCGCATGGTGAACCTGATCGCCCGCGTACAGGACCCGTACCGGGCTGCCTCCGGGCGCCCGCCACTGTCGGTTGGGCTGTTCGTGGATGCGGAGATCCTCGGCCGTTCGGTCGATTCAGTGTTCGAGGTGCCGCGCGGCGCGCTGGTGGGAGCGGATCGGCTGTGGCTGGTGGAGGACGGTCGACTGATGCTGCGTCGGGTCGGGATCCTGCGGTCGGACCCGGACGTCGCGATCGTCTCCGAGGGTCTCGCGAGCGGCGATCTGGTCAGCCTGACGATCCTCGAAACGGCCGTGGACGGGATGTTGGTGACCCCTGAGGTCGTGGAGCCGGAGGTCGTGGCGCCGGAACCGGTGGTGACGGAGTCGGTCGTCGCGGAGCCCGTAGCGCCGGCGGAGAGGCCGGTGGCTGCGAGCGGGGAGCGGGCAACGCTGACGGCCATCGAGCTGGAGTACGGCGCGGGGTTCGTCGACGTGCTGCTCCGCACCAGCGGTGAACCCGCGTACCGCACGTTCTGGCTGGACGATCCGCCGCGCTATGTCGTCGATCTCTCGGATTGCGTCCTGCGGGCCTCCAGCACTCCGGTCGCGGTGGACCGGGGTGATGACGGAGGTGGAACCGGCGGCTTGCCGGGGCGCTCCGTGCGCGCCGCCCAGTTCAGGGGCGGTGCGGACCCGGTTACCCGCGTGGTCATCGACGGCGCCGTCGCCGAGGACGTCGAGCCGATCGACGACGCGAGCGGTCTGCGGCTGCGACTCCGCGGGGGCGCGCGATGAGCGGCGTGATTGCCTGGTTCGCCCGCAACGGCGTGGCGGCGAACCTGTTGATGGTCTTCATCGTCGCCAGCGGTGCCTTCGCCCTGATCGGAATGCCGATCGAGGTCTTCCCGAGTATGGAGACGGAGAGCATCACGGTGACTGTGCCCTACCTGGGCGCGGCACCGGAGGAGGTCGAGCAGGGCGTCTGCCTCCGCGTCGAGGAGGCGGTCCAGGACCTGGAGGGCGTCGACACGGTCCGCTCCACGGCAGCGGAGGGCGTCGGCACCGTGGTCATCGAGCTGGAGAGCGGCGCCGACAACCGCAAGGTTCTGGACGAGGTCAAGTCGCGGGTCGACGCGATCACGACCTTTCCCGAGGAGACCGAGAAGCCGATCATCCAGGAGGCGCTCATCCGTCGGCGCGTGATCACGGTGGCGATCTACGGCGACGTCGACGAGCGGGCACTCAAGGCGGTCGCCGAGGAGGTCCGCGAGGGGCTGTCCGAGCTTCCCGATATCAGCCAGGTGGAACTCGACGCGGTACGCCCCTACGAGATCTCGATCGAGGTCTCGGAGGACACGCTCCGGCAGTACGGTCTCACCTTCGACGAAGTCGTGATGGCGGTCCGGCGTTCGTCTCTCGACCTGCCCGGCGGCGCGGTCCGGGCGCGCGAGGGCGAGATCCTGCTGCGGACGATGGGTCAGGCCTATCGGGGCGCCGAGTACGGCGGCATCGTGCTGCGAGCCCGCCCCGACGGCAGCCGTCTGCTTCTGGGCGACATCGCGGAGGTAACCGACGGCTTCGCCGAGACGGACGTGACGTCGCGTTTCGACGGTCAGCCCGTGGCCCTGGTCCAGGTGTACCGGGTCGGCGACCAGAGCGCGCTGCGCCTTGCCCGCCAGGTCAAGGCGTACGTCGCCGAGCGGTCGGCGACCCTGCCGCCGGGCCTGCGGATGACGACCTGGCTCGACGACACGGTGCCCCTGCAGGACCGGCTGCGGGTTCTGCTCGAGAGCGGCCGGCTCGGCCTCCTGCTCGTCTTCCTCGTGCTGGCCCTGTTCCTGAAGTTCCGGCTCGCCTTGTGGGTGTCGGTGGGCATCGCGGTTTCCTTCACGGGCGCGCTCGCGGTCTTGCCGTACGTCGACGTGACGATCAACGTGATGTCGCTGTTCGCCTTCCTTCTCGTGCTCGGCATCGTGGTCGACGACGCGATCGTCGTCGGAGAGAACATCTATCGCCACTTCGAGATGGGCAAGTCGGGAATGCGCGCGGCGGTCGACGGTGCGCGCCAGGTGGCGACGCCGGTCACGTTCTCGATCCTCACCACCGTGGCCGCCTTCACGCCGCTGATCTACTCCGTCGAGGGCCCCTCCGGAGCCATCGCGAGAACGATTCCCCTGGTCGTCATCGGGTGCCTGGCGTTCTCGCTGATCGAATCCATGTTCGTGCTGCCGAACCACCTCTCGCACCTGACCCACCGGCACGAGGAAGGGCAGCCCCGCAATGTCGTGTGGGGTTGGTCTCTCTTCCAGGGCTTCTTCAGCAAGCGGATGAAGTGGGTGATCGATCGCGGCTACCGGCCGCTCATCGAACGGGCGATCGAGTGGCGGTACTCCACCGTGGCGATCGCGGTCGCGGTGCTGGTGATCACGGCCGGGTACATCTTCTCGGGCCGGATGAAGTTCGAGTTCTTTCCGGACGTGGAGGCCGACAACGCGGTCGTGCTCCTGACCATGCCGCAGGGCACGCCGGCGGAAACCACCCTGGCGGCGGTGGAACGCATCGAGGCGGCGGCCTCCGAACTCGAGGAGGAACTGCGGCTGGAGGGTCACGACGTGTTCCGCCACGTCATGGCGACGGTCGGCGCACAGCCCTACGCCGCGCTGGTACAGGCGAGCGGGCCGACGGCCAACTTCCAGGTGGAGGTCGCGGCGCCGCATCAGGGCGAGGTGAACATCGAACTCATGTCGTCCCAGGAGAGGACGATTCGGGCCTCGGAGGTCACCCGCCGGTGGCGCGAGAAGGTGGGCACCGTGGCGGATGCGGTCCGGGTCGAGTACACCTCGAGCCTCGTCAGTTTCGGCGCCGCGGTCGACGTGGAGCTGACGGGAAGGGACCTGGGGCAACTGCGGGTGGCAGGGGAGGAGATCAAGGCTCGCCTGGCCGACTATCCCGGCGTGTTCGACATCTCGGACTCGTTCAGGGCCGGCAAGCGGGAGATCCGTCTGGAGCTCGACCCCCGGGCCGAATCCCTTGGGCTGAGCCTCGAGGCTCTGGGACGCCAGGTCCGCCAGGGCTTCTACGGCGCCGAGGCGCAGCGGATCCAGCGTGGACGCGACGATGTGCGGGTCATGGTGCGGTACCCGGTGGAGGAACGGGAGACCCTGGCGTCCCTCGAGGACATGAGGATCCGGACGCCGACCGGCGCCGAGGTCCCGTTCTCCTTCGCGGGCCGCGCCGAGTTCGGCCGCGGCTTCGCGACGATCCAGCGCATGGACCGGCGGCGCGTGCTGAACATCACCGCGGATGTCGATCCTGCGATCGTGACGGCGAACGAAGTCGTCGCCGATCTCGAAGCCAACGTGCTTCCCGAGGTCCTGGCCGGCTACCCCGGGATCAGCTCTTCGTTCGCCGGCGAACAGGAGGAGCAGCGCCAGACGTTCGAGGGGCTGTTCGAGGCTCTGGGAGTGGCGCTGATCGTGATCTACGGCCTGCTGGCGATCCCGTTCCGGTCCTACCTGCAGCCGATGATCGTGATGAGCGCGATCCCGTTCGGCCTGATCGGCGCCGTGATCGGCCACCGGGTGATCGGGCTCAACCTGACCATGCTGTCCCTGCTGGGCCTGATCGCCCTGACCGGCGTCGTCGTCAACGACTCCCTGGTCATGGTCGACTTCATCAACCGGCGCGTGGCGGCGGGAATGAAGGTGCATGAGGCGATCCGCGACGCGGGCGCCGCGCGCTTCCGCCCGATCGTGCTGACGTCGCTGACTACGTTCGTCGGGTTGCTGCCGCTGCTGCTGGAGCGGAGCTTTCAGGCGCAGTTCCTGGTGCCGATGGCCGTCTCGCTGGCCTTCGGTGTCCTGTTCGCGACGGCCATTACACTGGTGCTCGTGCCGTCCCTCTACGCCATCCTGAACGACTTCCGGTCCCAGGTCGCCGTTCAGAGGCGGAAGCCACCGGCCGGGACTCAGGCTGGCGGCGCGACGGAGGCCGTGCTCGATGCGGTCTGAGAACAGGGACTCGAGCGCAAGGCGCGCGCCGGTTGCGTTCGTCCTGGCCGCCCTTCTGCTGATCGCCTGTGCACCCGAGCAGGTCGGCTACGACCTCGTGCTTCGCGGCGGCCGGGTGATGGATCCGGAGACGGGTCTCGATGCCGTCATGGATGTGGGGATCACCGGGGTGGAGGTCCGGTCGATTTCGGAGGAACCGCTGTCGGGCAACGAGGTGGTGGACGTCTCGGGCCTCGTCGTGGCGCCGGGGTTCGTGGACCTCCACGCGCACGGCCAGGACCCGTTCAGCCGCGACTTGCAGGTGCGGGACGGTGTGACTGCGGCGTTCGAACTCGAGGGCGGGGCGTACCCGGTCGACGAGTGGTACGCGGAACGGGACGGTTCCTGGCGGATCCACTTCGGCGCCACGGCCGCCTACGGGGCCGCCCGGGTGCTGGCGTTCGGGGAGGACGAGCGCGCGGCGACCTACGAGGCGGCGAGCGCGGAACAGGTCGAGGCG
>WTGL01000016.1:11937-12643 GCA_011523565.1 Acidobacteriota bacterium | reverse complement strand
CGAATCGCCGCGGCGATTCGTGAGTTCCGCGGGCCGGGTCGTGTACGCCCTGAACCTGGAGGTGTTCCCGAACTTCTTCGGCAACGTCTACGTGATCGACGACGGCGCCCGGCGCGTGCTGGTGGACTGCGGCTCGGGCATGGATTTCTCGAACGACAATCTGGTGCGCGGCATGGCCTCGATCGAGGACCGCTTCGGCGTCCGCGTGAGCCTCGCCGACATCGACGTCATCCTGATCACCCACGGCCACATGGACCACTTCGGCGGCCTCCAGTTCGTGCGCAGCCACACGGACGCGCCGGTCGGCATCCACGTCCTCGACCGCCGGGTGCTGACCCACTACGAGGAGCGGGTCGTCGTCGCCTCGCAGCAGCTTCGCGTGTTCCTCAACCGCGCCGGTCTCTCGGCCGGAAAGCGCGACCAGTTGATGATGATGTACACGGCGCCCAAGGCGCGCTACGGCTCAGTGCCGGTCCAGTTCCTGCTCGAGGAGGGGCAGCCTGTGCGGGACGGGAATGGGGCGGACCTCGACCTCGATGTCCTGCACGTGCCCGGCCACTGCCCCGGCCAGGTCTGCCTCAGGGTCGACGACATCCTGCTGACCGCCGATCATGTCCTGGCGCGGATCACGCCCCACCAGTCGCCCGAGTCGCTGACCCTGAACATGGGCCTCGGCCACTACCTCGATGCGCTGGGCAAGGTCGAG
>WTGL01000016.1:9901-11927 GCA_011523565.1 Acidobacteriota bacterium | reverse complement strand
GCACGTCGAGTACCTCTACCAGCGAGGCGAGCTCGTGGCCGAAAACGTCGGCGACCTGGAGTCGGAGAAGGACCCGGTCGTCCGCTACGTGCGAGCGTGAGCGCGGACGCACCCAGAACAGCCGCCGCACTAGCTATAGTAGGAACTTCCTGGTAGCAGTCGTGTTGACCATCGCGCCCACCGTCCATCGCGGTTCGCCCCCAGGCCGTCCGAACGGCCGCCGACCTTGAAGATCACAGGGAGCCACACCTTCGCGGTGCCGCGGAGCATCGTCTGGGAGGCGATCCTCGATCCCGAGGTTCTGTCGCGCACGCTGCCCGGCTGCGAGGACATGGCGCCGGTCGGCGACAACCAGTTCCGCGGCAAGCTGAAGATGAAGGTCGGCCCCGTGCAGGGCGTGTTCGAGGGCGGCGTGGAGCTCCTCGACCTCGACCCGCCGAACGGGTACAGCCTGAAGATGGACGGCAAGGGAGCGCCCGGCTTCGTCAACGGCACGGGATCCCTCCGCCTCGAGGATGCCGAGAACGGCGGCACGCTGCTCCACTACGACATCGACGCCCGCGTCGGCGGCCGCATCGCGGCGGTCGGACAACGACTCCTGGACAGCTCCGCCAAGGTCCTCACGCGCCAGGGGCTCCAGGGTCTCGAGGCACAGCTCGAAACGCGGGCAACCGAGACGGCCGCGACGGAAGCGCCCGCCACGTCCCAAACCGCCTTCGCCGGTCGCTTCGCAGCCGGTCTGGCCAGGGAACTGTGGCCCTACTTTGCCGGCGGCGCGCTCGTCGTTCTTGCCGCCATCGCCATTTCGCTTCGCGCCTGCTCATAGCACTCCCGTCAAAGAAAGGAGACACTCCAGAAATGACCGTGTCCATACAACTTGAAGTCAACGGCAAGCCGGTCCAGGCCGAGGTCGAGCCGCGGCGCCTGCTGGTTCACTTCCTGCGGGAAGATCTGGGGCTCACCGGCGCCAACATCGGCTGCGAAACGAGTCTCTGCGGGGCCTGCACGGTGCTGGTCGACGGCAACGCCGTCAAGTCCTGCACCATGCTTGCGGCGCAGGCGGACGGTTCGGCCGTGACCACGATCGAAGGGCTGGCCCAGAACGGCGAGCTGCACCCGCTCCAGGAGGGCTTCTGGGAGAAGCACGGCCTGCAATGCGGCTACTGCACGCCGGGCATGATCCTGTCGGCGAACTACCTGCTGGCCCAGAATCCGAGCCCGAGCGACGAGGAGATCCGCGAGGGGCTCAAGGGCAACATCTGCCGATGCACCGGCTACCACAACATCGTGGAGGCCGTGAAGTACGCCGCCGAGAGGATGAGCTGAAATGGCGGGCGTACTCGGCACCTCGATCAAGCGCCGGGAAGACCCGGCCCTCATCACCGGCCGCGGCAAGTACACCGACGACCTGAAGGTCGAGGGCATGGCGCATGCCGCGATCGTCCGCAGTCCCTACGCACATGCCCGCGTCCGCGGGATCGACGCCTCCGCCGCCGAAGGCCTGCCCGGTGTCCTCGCCGTGCTCACGGCGCGCGATGTCGCGGCCGCCGGCATCCCCGGTGTGGTGCCCGTCGGCTGGCTGCTGCCCGACCTCAAGACGCCGGCCCACCCGATGATCGCCGTCGACACGGTCCGCCACGTGGGCGACGCGGTGGCCGTCGTCGTGGCGGAGGACCGGTACATCGCTCGCGACGCCGCCGACCGCGTGGCCGTCGACTACGAGCCGCTCGACGCGGTCGCCGATGTCGTCGCCGCGCTCGAGGACGGGGCGCCGGCGGTCCACGACGACGCGCCCGGCAACGTCGCCTTCGACTGGGAGATCGGCGACCGCGACGCGGTCGACGCCGCCTTCGCGTCCGCCGCCAACACGGTCGAGCTCGACCTGCGCAACAACCGCCTGATCCCCCACGCGATCGAGCCGCGCGCGGTGCTCGCCTCCTTCGACTCGTCGACCGGCGAGATGACGATCCACATGACGAGTCAGAACCCGCACGTGCACCGGCTGCTGATGACGCTCGCGTCGCTC
>WTGL01000016.1:8960-9891 GCA_011523565.1 Acidobacteriota bacterium | reverse complement strand
CGCCCCCGAGGTCGGCGGCGGCTTCGGCAGCAAGATTCACCACTACGCCGACGAAGCGATCGTCGGCCTGTGCTCGATGAAGCTCGACCGGCCGGTCAAGTGGACAGCCACGCGCACCGAGACGAACCTGACCGACGCCCACGGCCGCGACCACTCGACCCACTGCGCCCTGGCGCTCGACGCCGACGGCTGCATCACCGGCCTGCGCGTCGACACGGCGGCCGCGATGGGCGCGTACCTCTCGACCTTCGCGCCGGCCGTGCCGACCTACCTCTACGGCACGCTGATGTCCGGCCAGTACGACATCCCGGCGATCCACTGCCACGTCACCGGCGTGTTCACGCACACGACCCCCGTCGACGCCTACCGGGGCGCCGGCCGGCCCGAGGCGACCTTCGTCGTCGAGCGGCTGATGCACCTGGCCGGCGAAGCGACCGGTCTCGGACCGGTCGAGGTGCGCCGCCGCAACTTCGTCGCGGCCGACGCCTTCCCGTACCAGACCCAGGTCGCGCTCGCGTACGACTCGGGCAACTACGGGCCGGCGATGGACCGCGCGCTCGAGATGATCGGCTACGACGACGTCCGCGGCGAGCAAGCCTCGCGGCGTAGCAACGGCGGCAAGCAGATCGGCATCGGCTTCTCGTCCTACATCGAGGCCTGCGGTCTCGCGCCGTCGGCGGTCGTCGGATCGCTCGGCGCCCAGGCCGGGCAGTGGGAGAGCGCCGACGTCCGCGTCCACCCGACCGCTTCGGTAACGGTCTACACCGGCTCCTCGTCCCACGGACAAGGCCACGAGACGACCTTCTCCCAGATCGTCGCCGACCGGCTCGGCGTCGCCCCGGAAGCGGTCGAGGTGATCCACGGCGACACGGACCTGGTCCAGTTCGGCATGGGCACCTACGGCAGCCGCAGCGCCGCGGTCGGCGGCTCA
>WTGL01000016.1:6302-8950 GCA_011523565.1 Acidobacteriota bacterium | reverse complement strand
CGTCGACAAGATCATCGAGAAGGGCAAGAAGATCGCCGCCCACCTGCTCGAGGCGTCCGCCGAGGACATCGAGTTTGAGGACGGCAACTTCCGTGTGGCCGGCTCGCCGGACCGCGCGCTCGGTCTCGGCGACGTGGCGCTCCAGGCCTACCTGGCGCACAACTACCCCGATGACCTGGAACCGGGGCTCTCCGCCACGAGCTTCTACGATCCGTCGAACTTCACCTACCCGTTCGGCACCCACATCTGCGTCGTCGAAGTGGACACGGAGACCGGCGACATCGAACTGCTGCGTTACGCGGCGGTCGACGATGTCGGCAACGTGATCAACCCGATGATCGTCGACGGCCAGCTCCACGGCGGTCTGGCCCAGGGCATCGGCCAGGCGCTCTGGGAAGGCGCGGTGTACGACGACAGCGGACAACTCGTCACGGGTTCCCTGATGGACTACGCGGTGCCGAAGATCCACAACCTCATCTCGTTCGAGCTCGACCGCACGACGACGCCCTGTCCGCACAATCCGCTCGGCGTCAAGGGCGTCGGCGAGGCCGGAGCGATCGCCTCGCCGGCCGCGGTGGTCAACGCCGTGGTCGACGCGCTCTCACCGTTCGGTATCGACCACATCGACATGCCGCTCACGCCTGAGAAGGTGTGGCGGGCCGTCAACGCCTGATAACCGTCTACAATCCCGCAGCCAATCAGAAGACGCTGCCGAATCAGGAGCACCGATATGTACCCAGCCCAATTCGATTACCGCCGCGCCGGATCGGTCGATGAAGCCCTCGGCCTGCTGCAGGAGCACGAAGATGCGAAGCTGATGGCCGGCGGCCACAGCCTGATCCCGATGATGAAGCTGCGCCTCGCCCAGCCCCCCGTCGTCATCGACATCGGCCGCCTCGACGAACTCAAGGGAATCTCCGAGGCGGGCGGTTCGGTCCGCGTCGGCTCCCTGACAACCCACGCCGAGATCGCCGCCTCCGACGTGCTCGCCGCACACTGCCCGGTGCTCGCCGAAGCCGCCGGCCACATCGGCGACGCCCAGGTGCGCAACCGCGGCACGATCGGCGGCAACATCGCCCACGCCGACCCGGGCTCGGACATTCCGCCCGTTCTCGTCCTGGTCGGCACCGACCTCTCCGACGACGCCATCGCCGCCGCAGCCTCCGGCCTCTCTGCCGAAGACCCCATCGGCGACATCTTCGCCAGCGGCGACTACCGCGTCCACGTCGGCAAGGTCTACGGCAAACGAGCGCTGGCGGCGGCTCGGGATCGGGCTTCGTAGGCTCGTCGCTTCGCGACTCGCGCCTTTTGGGGGCGCGTTGTGGCGGCCGAGGCTGACACCCGCCTGCGGAGAGGCCGGGGGGAGGGGTCCCAGGTGCCGCTCGCGCTTGTTCGGAGAATGGGAGGGGGTGCGCTCGCTGCACTCCGCTCGCTCCGGTAGGCCGTTGTCCTGCCTAGGGTCGTCGACCGTCGCTCGCTCCGAGCCACCTGGGACCCCTCCCCCCGGCCTCTCCACAGGCTGGACGGCGTCGGCTGCCGACATAGCGGAGATTGTTCGCAGCGACGGGGCCGGTGCTGCGCCGGTATCCTCACCGCGGCAATGAGTGACTCCGCTCGACGTTCCCGTCTGAATCGGGGCCGCGATCTCTCTAACCGGGCCTGGAAGCTGCGGAGCACCACGATTTCCTCGTCGACCGCTGACCCGGCCGAGAGTGACGAGACCGGCCGTCTCGTACGCAAGCAGCTCAACGAAGCTGTGATGCTGTGCCGCAAGGCTGGCGCCGACCGCGAGTTGGTGACGGCCCTCCGGCGGCTCGGGCATGCGGAACAGGATGCGGACCGCAACGACATCGCGGTCGCCCGCTACGAGGAAGCCGTTGTTGCCGCCCGCCGAACCGGGGACCCACTCCTGCTGGCTCACGCGATCCGACACCTCGGCGATGCTCATCGGAGCACCGGACGACTAGCCGGGGCCGAGGCCTGCTACGACGAGGCGCTCGGTCTCTATGCCGAGCACAGCGATCCACCGGCCCTCGACTACGCGAACGCGCTCCGACCGACGGCCATCGTCAGGGAAGAACTCGGTAAGACCGACGACGCCCGGCACCTGTGGCAGCGGGCGAAAGCGCTCTACGCCGCCGTTCCCATCGCCGCCGGCGTAGCGGAATGTGACGAGAACCTGGCCCGACTCGGCTGAATCGCCGAGCGGGGGATCGTCCGGCGCCCCGACGACCTCCAGCCGGCGCAGGGTCCGAAGGGGAGGGTCCCAGCGAGGCTGTCGGCAAGCGACGGCCCACGCCCTTCCATTAGCCGACACCCAACCGGAGCGCAGCCGACCGCAGCGAGCGCCGCCCCTCCATGGATCCGGAAAGCGCGAGCGGCCGCTGGGACCCTCCCCTTCGGGCCCGGAGAAGGCGGGTGCCACCTACGCCATCGCGCCAGCCCAGCCGCCGCGTCGCGACCACCAGACGAGCCGTCAGTAGCTGCGCGGCAGTCCGAGGACGTGCTGGGCCAGGTACGTGAGCACGAGGTTCGTCGAGATGGGCGCCGTCTGGAACAGGCGGCACTCGCGCCATTTGCGTTCGATGTCGTATTCGGTGGCGAAGGCGAAGCCGCCGAAGGTCTGGAAGCAGGTGTCGCCGGCTTTC
>WTGL01000016.1:0-6292 GCA_011523565.1 Acidobacteriota bacterium | reverse complement strand
TCGTGCCGTGGTTGATCATGGTGTCGATCGGCTGGATCTCCAGGCCGTTGCCGCGGGCCTCGCGGAGGTCGACGAGGAACACGGACAGGCCTCGTGAGCGCTTCTCGACCTGGTCCGCCGGCGTCGTGCGGGCAAGCAGGATCATCAGGTCGGAGTGCAGCGCCCGGCTGGTCCAGATCTTCTGGCCGTTGACGACGTAGGTGTCGCCGTCGCGGACGGCCGTTGTGCGCAACTGCGTCGTATCGGAACCAGTAACCGGCTCGGTGACGCCGAACGCCTGCAAACGCAGTTCACCGCTCGCGATCTTCGGCAGGTACTGCTGCTTCTGCTCGTCGCTGCCGTGGCGCAGCACCGTGCCCATCGTGTACATCTGGGCGTGGCAGGCCGCGGCATTGCAGCCGCTCGAGTGGATCGTCTCGAGCACCACGCAGGCGGCGCGCAGCGGCAGGCCGGAGCCGCCGTACTCCTCCGGAATCAGACAGCCGAGGTACTCGTGCTCGGTCAGCGCCTGCACGAACTCCGTCGGGTACTCGGCGGCGGCGTCAAGCCGCCGCCAGTACTCGCCCGGGAACTGCTCGCAGATGCGACGGACCGGGTCGCGAAGGAAGGCGTAGTCGTTCTCGATGGAGACCTGAAGTTCGCTTTCGATCATGGCGGCCGATCGTAGCGCTACGCCCGCACCCGGTGTATCCGCATCAGGTTCGACGGCGGCCGGTCCTGGATCGGATCGCCCATCAGCAGGACGATCGTGTCCCCGGGGAGCGCCAGATTGCCGACCAGGAGTTGCCGGTCGACCATCGCCACGACCTCGTCGTGGTGGTGGACCTCCTGGTCCATCTTCACGGAATGAACCCCCCAGACGAGTTGCAGTTCCCGCATCGACCGCGATTCGCGTGTGAACGCGAATACCGGCGTCGAGGGCCGGCGGCAGGCGACCTGGCGGGCCGTGAAACCGCCCTGGCTGAGGACGACGATGCCCTGTGCGGTCAGGTGGCGCGCCGACAGGATCGCCGCAGCGGAGACCGTCTCCGGAATCTCCAGAGTGCCCGGGCGGTGCGGCGGTTCGATGTCGTAGGGACCGACTTCCATCGTATGGAAGCCGACCGGCTGGGAGGTGTGCTTGGAGAGGTTGTACCGCTCCGACTCGGCGATGATCCGGTGCATCGTCTGCACCGCCTCCAGGGGATACCGGCCAGCAGCGCTCTCGCCGGAGAGCATCATCGCGTCGGCGCCGTCGAACACGGCGTTCGCCACGTCCGAGGACTCGGCTCGGGTCGGCCGCGGGTGCTCGATCATGGATTCCAGCATCTGGGTCGCCACGATCACGGGTCGCGCGAGGCGCCACCCGGTCTCGATGATCCGCTTCTGCTCCACCGGCACCTGGTGCAGCGGGATTTCGACCCCGAGGTCGCCCCGCGCCACCATCACGCCGTCGGACTCGAGCACGATCTCGTCCAGGTTCTCGAGCGCCCGGCGACGCTCCAGCTTGGCGATCACCTGCAGGGCGCGGCCGGCCTCCCGCGCCGCTTCGCGCACGCGCACGACGTCCGTCGAACTGCCGACATAGCTGGCCGCCAGGAAGTCGGCATCCTCCTCCACCGCCATGCGGATGTCGCCCAGGTCCTTGTCCGAGATCCGGAAAGGCAGATGGCTGTCCGGCAGGTTGACGCCCTTGCGGCTCGAGACGGCGCCGCCGACGATGACCTCCGCCTCGATCTCCTCCTCGCCCTTCGACCGGACCTCCAACTGGACCCGGCCGTCGTCGATCAGGATCTGTTCACCCGGTTGAACGTGGCGGACCATGTCGCGGTCGAGAGCCAGGTCCGCGTCGACGCCCGCGCCCAGGGAAACGACGTCACCGTCCTTCAGGACGCGTGCGCCCTCGAAGTGATCGAGCCGGTGACGAGGCCCCATCAGATCGACCATGACGCCGACCGGCCGGCCGACCTCCTCGCTGACCTCCCGCACCAGCCGGATGAGACGGCGATGCTCTTCGCGAGTGCCGTGGGACTGGTTCAGCCGAACGACGTTGACGCCGGCGCGGATCAACCGCGCGAGGGTCTTGGGATTCGAACTCGCAGGGCCGATCGTGGCGACGATCTTGGCGCGGCGCTGCACGGCTGCCTCAGCTCTCCGGACTCACGATCCAGCCGCCACCGCGGGGACGGTGCCGGGCACGTTGCGGACTTCGTCGACCGTCGCCCGGGCCAGTTCGGCGACGCGGCCCCAGGCCCGGGCAGCCACGGCTTCCGGCGGCGTGATCCAGGAGACTCCGACCGAGACGACGTTCGGCTCCGCCAGGTAGCGCCGGTAGTTGGCCCGGTCGAGGCCACCCGTCGGGCAGAAGGCGACATCGGGGAACGGACCGTGGACGGCCCGCAGGAAGGTCAGACCGCCGCTGGCCGGCGCCGGGAAGAACTTGCAGGTCAGGAAGCCAAGGTCGACCGCACCCTGGATCTCGGACGGCGTCGCCACTCCGGGCAGGAAGGGCATCTCCACGTCGTCCACGGCCATTACGATCTCGGGAGTGATCCCCGGACTGACCCCGAAGCGGGCGCCGGCGTCGCGCGCCGCGTAGACATCGTCGGCCTTGCGCACGGTCCCCGCCCCGACGATGACCTCGGGCAGCTCGTTGGCGATCCGGGCGATCGCCGGCAGCGCGGCCGGCGTGCGAAGCGCCATCTCCTGGAGCACGATGCCGCCGTCGAGCAGGGCGCCGGCCAGGGGCACTGCATCCTCCTCCCGCTCGATCCGAAGCAGCGGCAGGACCGGCGCCGATTCAAGTAGGAAGCGAATATCCATCGTGCGGAACCGTGGCGGGGCGGCCGGACACCCGGACGGGGTGTCCGGGCTGGGTCAGGACCCGAGCTGCGCCAGCCGCTCGATCAGATCCGCGACCCGGTTCGAGTAACCCCACTCGTTGTCATACCACGACACGACGCGGGCGTACACGCCGCCGCCCTCCGCCGGAGTGGCCCGGGTCAGGGGCGCGTCGAAGATCGAGGAGTGCGGATTGCCGAGAATGTCGCTCGAAACCAGCGGGTCCTCGGAGTACTGGAGGACGCCGGCGAGGTTCGTGTCCGCCGCCGCGGACGCCGCCGCGTTGACGTCCTCCGCGGCCGGATCGCCGCGCAACCGGCACGTCAGATCGACGATCGAACCGTCGGCCACGGGCACCCGCATCGCCATGCCGTCGAGCTTGCCGTTCAGGTGCGGCAGCACCTTGCCGACGGCGCGCGCGGCGCCCGTCGTCGTCGGGATGATGTTGGCCGTCGCCGAGCGGCTGCGCCGCGGATCGCTGTGCGGCGCGTCGACCAGGCGCTGGCCGTTGGTGTACGCGTGGACGGTGGTGATGAACCCCTCCTCGAAACCGAAGGCGTCGTCGAGCGTCTTGGCGAGGGGCGCCAGGCAATTCGTGGTGCAGGAGGCGTTCGAGACCACGCGATGTTCGGCGCCCAGATCGTCGTCGTTGACGCCGAGCACGATCGTGGCGTCGATCTCGTCCTTCGCCGGCACCGTGAGCACCACACGGGAGGCGCCGGCCTCGAGGTGCTGCGCAACCTGATCACGGGTGCGGAACACGCCCGTCGACTCCACCGCGATGTCGACGCCAAGATCCCGCCACGGAAGCCGGGACGGATTCCGTTCCGCGCTGAGCTGGATGTCCCGGCCACCGACCCGCAGGCCGCTCCCGGTCACCTCGACCTCCTGGCCGAAGACCCCCTGCACCGTGTCGTAGCGCAGCAGGTAGGCCAGCCGGTCCGCGTCGAACAGGTCGTTGATGCCGACGACCTCCACGTTCGGACGATCCGCGAGGATGCGAAAGACGCTGCGGCCGATCCGACCGAAGCCGTTGATGCCGACGCGGATCATGAGTCGTCTCCTTCGGCGCCGGCTGCTTCTTCAAGCACGGCGACAAGCTCCACAAGCCGGTGCAGGTAGCCCCAGCCGTTGTCGAACCAGGCGATCGTCTTCGACACGTGATCGCCCAGCGTCATCGTTGCCTGCGAGTCGAAGATGCAGGTCGCCCGGCTGCCCACGGTGTCGGCGGAAACGATCGCCTCGCGCTCGAAACGCAGCCGGCCATTCCATTCGCCGCCCGCGGCCGCGGCGACCGTCTCGTTGACCGAGGCAACACTCACCGCGTCGCGATGCCAGCAAACCAGGTCGACCACCGAGCCGTTCGATACCGGCACGTTCATCGCCGAGGCCGAGAGCTTGCCGCCGAGTTCCGGCAGCACGCTCTCGAGTTCCGCCGCGGCCTCCGTCGCCGAGGGAATGATGTTCTCGCCCGCCGCCCGGCCGGACCGGAGTTCGGGCGCCGGCACGTCGGCGAGCCGCGACCCGGCGCCGTAGGCCCGCACCGAGCTGATGAACGCCTGTTCGACGCCGAAGGCCCCGTCCAGGATGCGCAGCAGCGGCCCGGCGCAATGCGCGGTGAACGAACCCGCGGAGACGATCCGGTCGGAGAGCTCGATCCGGTCCTCGTTGAGGCCAACCACGACCGTCCGGTCCAGTTCTCCGCCGGGAGGCGCGCAGAGGACGACGCGCTCGGCGCCCGCCTCGAGATGGCCCTCGAGTTCGGCCCGCGTCGGCTGCGTGTCCCGGAAGTCGACGACCGTGGTGACTCCCAGGTCGCCCCAGGGGACCTCAGCGGCGCTGCCGGCGCGAACCACGGTGGCGCACGAGCCATCAACACACAGGCTGCCGTTCTCGAGAGCTACATCAGCGTCGAGCGGCCAGGGCAGGGTCGAGAAGCGCAGCAGGTAACGAAGCATCTCGGGATCCGCGGTCTCGGCCACGGCCCCGACTTCGATCTCGGGTCGGTTCAGGGCAAGGCGAAAGAGGCTCCGGCCCAGCAAGCCGAAGCCCATGATTCCAATACGGGTTGTCGTCATCGGGGTTGAACGTAGTCTGTGTGAGAGAAGAACCAGTCGAAGGGCGGGCGCAGGATAACTGACCTGAGGGACGCTGTCTGTACCCGAATCCGGCTTGCGAAAAAACCTCAGCCGGCACCGTAGGCGGCGGCCAGGATCTCCATCGTGTGGCGGACCGGAACCGCCCTGCCCAGGCGGTGCACGTGGCTCTCGATCTGCGTCAGACAGCCGATGTTGCCGGTGGCGATCACGTCCGGTTCGCCCTCCAGCAAGGCCTCCGCCTTCTTGCGCCCCAGCCTGGCCGCGAGTTCGGGCTCTTCCAGGTTGTAGATGCCCGCCGAACCGCAGCAGATCTCCCAGTCGCGCGGCTCCACCAGGGTCAGGTTGGGCACCTGGACCAGCAACTCTCGGGGTGCCGTCCGCTCTCCTTGGGCATGAGCGAGGTGGCAGGCATCGTGGTAGACGACCCGCAGGGGTTCCCGCAACGGCGGCGGAGTCTCCACGCCCAGTCCGGAGAGGAAGGTCGAGACGTCCCGCACCTTGGCCGCGAGGGATCGGGCCGCCTCCTCCTTACTTCGCCCCGCGAACAGGAGGCCGTACTCCTTGAGGCCGGAACCGCAACCCGCGGCATTGGTGAGCACCGCGTCGACCTCCGGCAGGAGGCCCGCCGGTCCGAGTACCCGCAGCAGGGCGCCGGCCGCTGCCCGGGCCCGTGACGCGTCGCCGGCGTGAAAGGCCAGGGAGCCGCAGCAAATCTCTTCCCCCGGCACAACCACCTCGACGCCGCAGCGCGTCAGGACCTCGATCGTCGCCCGGTGAATGCGGGGCGCTAGTACCTGCTGCGCGCAACCGGCGAGAAGCGCCACCCGGGCGCGCCGCTCGCCTGTCGCCGGGAACACACCGAAGCCGACTTCCGTACGGTCCGCCGCCCTGGGCAGCAGATCGAGCGGCGCGGTCAGCCGCGCCGGCAACAGTGCGCGCAGCAACCCGCGGAATGGTGCCGCCACGCGGCCGAGCCGCAGCAGCCGGCGCAGGCGTCCGGGGCTCGCCAGCGTGTCCAGCATCAGGCCGCGCCAGAGACGATCGAGGTGGGACCGCCGGCGGCTGCCCTCCGCCAACTCGCGGAAGGGCATCAGCAGTTCCCCGTACTCGACGCCCGAGGGGCAGGCAGTCACGCACGACATGCAGCCAAGGCAGGGGTCGATATGGGCCAGTGCTTCCTCCAGGTCGAGGCCGCCTTCGAGCACCTCCTTCATCAGCACGATGCGGCCGCGCGGCGAGTCCATCTCCTCCCCCAGCTCGATGTAGGTCGGACAGCCGGGCAGGCAGAAGCCGCAGTGGACGCACGCCGAAACCGCTTCCGCCATCGGTTCGGCCGCGGCGCCGACTTCCGTTCGCAGCGCGTCCAGCTCGAT
>WTGL01000068.1:8180-12679 GCA_011523565.1 Acidobacteriota bacterium | reverse complement strand
CTCGTCGCTGCACCGAGACTTCCTGCCCGCGAACTGGGACTACTACCAGGCGACGTTCTGGGACTTCGCGTCGCTGATCGGGAGCTTCGGCCTGTTCTTCACGATGTTCTGCCTGTTCGCGCGCTTCCTGCCGCTGGTGGCGACGGCGGAGGTCAAGACGGTGCTGCCGGAGGCCGACCCGCACCAGGGCGAGGAGCTCGTCCGTGTCGTGCGGGGAGGCGGCGCCGCGGAGGCGGCGCCGCAGGCCGCGCCGGCCGGCGGGGGAGGGGCCTGACATGGGCCTGATGCAACTGGACGTCCCGGAAGCGTCGGGCGGCTACAGCCACTACGGCGTGCTGGCCCGCTTCAGGACCGCCAAGGAGCTCTACCGCGCCTGCGAGGCGGTCCGGGACGCCGGCTACTCGAAATGGGACGCGCTCACGCCGTTCCCGGTTCACGGCCTGGAGAAGGCGATGGGGCTCAAGCCGTCCAAGCTGCCCTTCGTCGTGCTGGCGACGGGTCTTGGCGGCGCCGGACTCGGCTTCGGTCTGCAGAGCTGGGTTCACATCATGGCCTATCCGCTGGTCATCAGCGGCAAGCCTCTCTTCACCTGGCCGGCGTTCGTGCCGGTGACCTTCGAGCTCGGCGTGCTCGGCGCGGCGCTCGGCGCGGTGCTCGGCATGTTCGCGTTCAACAAGCTGCCGACCTACCACCATCCGCTGTTTCGTTCGCCGAACTTCGCGCGGGTGACGGACGACGGCCTGTTCATCGCGATCGAGGCCTGGGACCCGAAGTACGACGACCAGGCGACGGCCGAGTTCCTGAGCGGGCTGGGCGCGGCCGAGGTCGAGCACGTGCCGATCGAGGACCCGGCGGATGACGGCGACGGGGGAGGGGGCGCCTGATGGCCCACGGCCCCCGCATCGTCGATCTCGACCGCCTCGTGATCCGGCCGGGCAGCGGCTGGGCGCGGCTGCCGCTCTTGGCGGGCGGGGTCGGAGCGCTGTTTGTGGCCGTGTCGATCGTGCTGGCGATGGGATCCGAGGACAGCGCGAAGCAGTTCTTCCACTCCTGGCTCGTGGCGGTCGTCTTCTTCCTGTGCATCGGCCTCGGCTCCCTGTTCTTCGTGCTGATCCACCACGCGACGAAGGCCGGCTGGGGCGTCGTCGTGCGGCGTCTGGCCGAGAACCTGGCCTGTACGGTGCCACTGATGGCGGTGCTGTTCGTTCCGGTCGTGGCCCTGGGCATGTACGACCTCTTTCACTGGACCCATGCCGACGCGGTGGCGCATGACCGGTTGCTCCAGGTCAAGGAACCGTGGCTCAACGAGACCGGCTTCTGGCTTCGCACCGCGATCTACTTCGCCGTCTGGAGCGGTTTGGCGCTCTACTACCGTAGCGCGTCGCGGCGGCAGGACGAGAGCGGCGACGAGGCCCTGTCCCGGCGCATGGCGCGCTTCAGTCCGGTCGGCGTCTTCCTGTTCGCGGTCACCCTCAGCTTCGCCGGCTTCGACTGGCTGATGTCGCTCGAACCGCACTGGTACTCGACGATGTTCGGCGTCTACCTCTTCGCCGGCACCGTCATCTCGGCCTTCGCGGCCCTGACCGTTCTGACGTTGTCGCTGGACTTCACGGGCCACTTCCGCGGCGTGATCACCGGCGAGCACCTGCACGACCTCGGCAAGCTGCTGTTCGCCTTCACCGTGTTCTGGGCCTACATCGCCTTCAGCCAGTTCTTCCTCATCTGGTACGCGAACATCCCGGAGGAGACGAACTGGTTCCTGAGCCGGCTGCACGGCACGGCTGAGAATCCTGCGGCCTGGCGGCCGGCGACCATGCTGCTGGCGATCGGGCATTTCGCCGTCCCGTTCTTCTTCCTCATGCCGCGGACGATCAAGCGCAACCGCGTCCTGCTGCTGATCGGCGCCCTGTGGATGCTCGCGATGCATCTCTGGGACGTGTTCTGGCTGGTCATGCCGAACCTGCACCGGGAAATGACCTTCAGTCTGCTCGACCTGACCTCGCTTCTCGGCGTCGGGGGCCTGTTCGTAGCGATGGTGAGCTGGCTCATGGGCCGCGGCGCGCTGCTGCCGACACGCGACCCCCGGCTCGTCGAGTCGCTGGCGTTCGAGAACATCTGAGGAGGCGGCCGACCCGCGCCTTGGCGCCAGCGATCCGTTCTTGTTCCCCGCCCCCGTCCTTGTTACGCTGCCGGTCCCGCCTCGTCAACCTTCCATCACCTCCCCGTCAAGGAGTATCGACATGATCCCGAAGCAGACGATCCGCGTCTGTGCCGTTCTTCTGGCCCTTGCATTCGCCACCTCTTCCGTGGCTCTCGGCGGCACGATTGTGGGCAAGATCACATACGACGGCCGCGTGCCCAACTTCCCTGCGCTGAAGATGGGCGCAGACCCCAAGTGTGAGGCGAAGCACAGCGGCGCGGTCAAGCCGGAGACGCTCGTCCTCGGCGCCGACAATGCGCTCGCCAACGTCTTCGTCATGGTGACCGAGGGGCTCGAAGGCAAGAGCTTCGATCCGCCTTCCGAGCCGGTCGTCATGGACCAGGACGGCTGCATCTACACCCCGCACGTGATGGGCGTGCAGGTCGGACAGCAGTTCAAGGTGAAGAACTCCGACGGCCTGCTGCACAACGTCCACTCGCTGTCGAAGGACAACCCGCCGTTCAACCGGGCGATGCCGGCCAACGTGACCGAGGCCGACTACGAGTTCGGCAAGACGGAGCGTTTCCGGATCAAGTGCGACGTCCATCCCTGGATGGGTTCGTGGGTTACGGTGGTCGATCACCCGTTCTACTCCGTGACCGGCATGGACGGCTCGTTCAGGATCGAGAATCTGCCGGCCGGCACGTACACGATCGAGGCGCGCCACGAGGTCCCGAACTTCGGGAACGACGGGGCGCTGACCCAGACCGTCACCGTCGGCGCCAGCGACACGCAGACCCTGAACTTCGTGTTCGAGGGCCCCAAGTAGTCCGGCACGTCGTCTTGACCGGATCGAGATAAGAGGACCAGGAAAGGAGCGGCGTCCATGGCGGAGCCCGTTCACGCTTCACCCGCACACGAAGAGCATCACCACGAGCAGAGCTTCTGGCGGAAGTTCATCTTCTCGACCGACCACAAGGTGATCGGCGTCCAGTACGCGGTCACCGGACTGGCGTTCCTGCTCTTCGGGTTCGTCCTGATGATGCTGATGCGCTGGCAGCTCGCCTACCCGGGCGAACCGATCCCGTTCGTCGGCTCGCTGTTCGGCGAGAACCGGGCGCCGGGCGGCATCATGCTGCCGGACTTCTACAACGAGCTCGGCGCCATGCATGGCACGATCATGGTGTTCCTCGGCGTCGTGCCGCTGGCGGTCGGCGGCTTCGGCAACTTCGTCATGCCGCTGCAGCTCGGCGCCCCGGACATGGCCTTCCCGCGGATCAACATGATCAGCTACTGGTGCCTGTTCATGGGCGGCGTGACGATGTTCGGCAGCTTCTTCCTGCCGAACGGGGCCGCGGGCAACGGCTGGACCTCCTACTCGCCGCTCGCCGACACCGCGCTCAACGGCCAGACGGCGTGGCTGATCGGGATGATCTTCCTGATCACGTCGTCGCTGCTGGGCGCGATCAACTTCATCACCACCGCCATCCAGTTGCGTGCCCCGGGCATGACCTGGATGCGCCTGCCGTTCTTCTGCTGGGCCCAGATCGTCACCGCGTTCCTGCTGCTGCTCGCCTTCCCGCCGCTCGAGGCCGCGGGCGTGCTGCAGTTGATGGACCGGGTCGCCAGCACCAGCTTCTTCATCCCCGACGGCCTGGTGATCGGCGGCGAAGTCGCGGAGTTCAGCGGCGGCGGCAGCCCGCTGCTGTGGCAGCACCTGTTCTGGTTCCTCGCCCATCCCGAGGTCTACGTCCTGATCCTGCCGGCGATGGGCATCGTCGCCGAGGTCATCGCGAACAACTCGCGCAAGCCGCTCTGGGGCTACCGCTCGATGGTGTACTCGCTGATCTTCCTCGGCTTCATGAGCTTCATCGTCTGGGCGCACCACATGTTCATCACCGGTATGGGTTCGGTGATGTCCACCTTCTTCCAGACGACGACGATGATCATCTCGATCCCATCGGTGATCATCCTGAGCGCCCTGTTCATCTCGCTATGGGGCGGCTCGATCCGCTTCAACACGGCGATGCTCTTCGCGCTCGGCTTCCTGCCGATGTTCGGCATCGGAGGACTGACGGGCCTGCCGCTCGGGCTGTCGGCGGCGGACATTCCGCTCCACGACACCTACTACGTGATCGGCCACTTCCACTACGTGGTCGCGCCGGGAACGTTGTTCGCGCTGTTCGCCGGCGTCTACTACTGGTTCCCGAAGGTCACCGGCCGCATGATGAACGAGACCCTCGGCAAGCTGCACTTCTGGCCCTCGCTCGTCTTCATGAACGGCGTCTTCTTCCCGATGATGGTCCAGGGCCTGAACGGCGTCTCGCGCCGGCTCGCCGACGGCGGCATCACCTACGAC
>WTGL01000068.1:0-8170 GCA_011523565.1 Acidobacteriota bacterium | reverse complement strand
CAGCCGATCGAGGTTGTGCGCGGGCCGTACGAGTACAGCGTCCCGGGTAGCGACCAGGACTACGCCCCACAGGCCGAACCGGCCTCCACCTGACCGTTCGAGGGCGCAAAAGAGATGGAAATTCCGTACACGGTAGAAGCCCACCCCGAAACGGGCCTCAACAACGGCAAGATCGGGATCTGGCTGTTCCTGACCTCGGAGGTCATGCTGTTCGGCGCGCTGTTCGCCACGTTCATCATGTTGCGCTTGGGGTCGGACGGGCAGTGGGCTCACATGCAGGAAGAGGCGGAGCTGAACATTCCGCTAGCCACGATCAATACGATCGTGCTGATCGCTTCCAGTCTGACGATGGTCATGGCCTGGGCCTCGCTCATGCGCGGGCAGTTGGGCCGGTTCAAGCTCTTCGGCTGGGCCACCGTCGGCTGTGGCGGCATCTTCCTGGTCATCAAGTACTTCGAGTACACGGCGAAGTTCGCGCACGACCACTTCCCCGCGTCGAACACCTACCTCGCCATCTACTTCACGATGACGGGCCTGCATGCCCTGCACGTGATCGGCGGCATGGCCTGGAACGCCTACTTCACCGGACCAGGGTCGAAGCTGTTCCACACGAACCGGCAGTGGTTGACGGACCGGGTGGAGCACTCGGGGCTGTTCTGGCACTTCGTCGACCTCGTCTGGATCTTCCTTTTCCCCGTCTTCTACCTCCTGTAGGGGATGGGCCTGACCGCCTCATCCGATAGCTACCCAGGAGCGACTTGCAGCCCATGAGTGACCACGCCGATCTCGACAAGACCGTCCGTACGTACATCCTGGTGTTCGTCGCCCTGATGGTGGGCACCCTGGCCACGGTCGGCGCGTACTACCTTGACGTTTCCGTACCGGTGGCCCTGACGATCGGTCTGTTCATCGCCACCGTGAAGGCGTCCCTCGTCGCCTGCTTCTTCATGCACCTGGTCGACGAGAAGAGAGTCATCTACTGGGCTCTGGCGCTGACGGGAGCGTTCCTCGTTGCGTTGGTGGCGCTGCCCCTGCTGACCTCAGTGATCGACCAGCTCGGACACTTCACCTCCGGCGGAGGCGCCGAGCCGCACTGAGCGAGACATGAACCTGAAGGTCATCCACATCGTCTTCGTGGGCAGCGCCGTCCTGCTGGCGCTGTTCTTCGGGGGGTGGTGCCTCGTCCAGGGCGGCGGGTACGCGGTGGGCGCCTTGCTGTCCTTCGCGGTCGCGGCCGCTCTGGTCTGGTACGGCGTCTGGTTCTGGCGCAAGATCACCACGCCCGAGGAGGAGTGGGCGCGCCGCCGCAAGCTGTTCCGCACGATTCCGGTCGTCGCCGCGGCCTGGCTGTTCGCATCCGAGCCCGCGGCCTGGGCCTGCAGGGCCTGCTACGGCGGCCTGGGCGACGAGGGTGTCGGCGGGGGCATCTTCGGCGGCGGCGGGGGCGGCGGAATGCTCGACGCCGCGCGCGCCGGCGCCTGGTTCCTGCTCGGTTCGGTGTTCGCGATGCAAATCGCCTTCGTTCTGTTCTTTCTCTATCTCCGGCGCCGCGCGCGTCGTTTCCGCGAAGACTCTCGGAAAGAACCCGTGCCACCCTGGTGGAGCACAGTTGAGGAGCCTCTCAAGTCATGATGGATGCCATGTTCCCGGTGGCTGCTTCCGAGCACGCCGGTGCGATCGACAACATGATCGACGCGGTGCATTACCTGATGCTCGCGCTCTTCATCGCCTGGGGTGTGTTCTTCCTGTACACGCTGATGCGCTTCCGGGCCGGCCGGAACCCGAAGGCGGACTACGTGGGCGTCAAGAGCAAGGCGAGCACGGTTGGCGAGGTTCTCGTCGCGATCGCCGAGGGCATTCTCCTGCTCGGCTTCTCCATACCGATGTGGGCGGAACGGGTCGACGAAGTGCCTCCGGAATCGGAGGCCACCGTCGTACGCGTCGTGGCGCAGCAGTTCGCGTGGAACGTGTGGTATCCGGGCGCCGACGGCGAGTTCGGTGCGGCCGACGTGAACCTGGTCGACGAGGCGACGAACCCGATCGGCCTCGACCGCGGCGACGAGCACGGCGCCGACGACATCTGGACCGTGAACCAGTTGCACCTGCCGGTCGACAAGGCGGCGATCATCCACCTGTCGTCCAAGGACGTGATCCACAGCTTCAATCTGCCGAACATGCGGATCAAGCAGGACGCCATCCCCGGGCTGTCGATCCCGGTCTGGTTCGTCCCCACGATGACGACCGCCCAGATCCGGGAAGAGACGGGCAATCCCGACTACGTCTACGAGATCGCCTGCGCCCAGCTCTGCGGCAACAGCCACTACTCGATGCGGGGCTTCCTGACCGTCCACACCGAGGAGGAGTTCCAGGCCTGGCTCGACGAAGAGGCGTCCTACCTCGGCGACAGCAGCGAGGACGACTTCTTCAACTTCTAGGAGGGTCGCTCCGCGGTGTACGCTCGGATCCGTGAGTAGAGCGTTGCCGCAGTGGGGTCGGCGCGAGCTGCTGAAGGCGGCTTGGGTGGGGCCGGCGGCGACCGCTGCCGCCCTTCGCGCGCGAGTCGCGGCAGGGCAGGATCCGGCTGGTCAACAGGCCTCCGCGCGGCAGGACGACGCGGCGGCCCTTGCCTACCGCGCCGGGTTCGCCGCGCCGCCACTGGAGCGCGTGCGGATCGGTTTCGTTGGCGTCGGTCTGCAGGGCGGCAGCCACGTGCGCAACTTCCTGCGCATCGAGGGTGTAGACATCGTGGCGGTCTGCGACATCGACGAGCCCCGCGCGGAGGAGGTGGCCTCCTGGGTCGTCGACGCGGACAACGAGCCGCCAGAGCTCTACACCCGGGGCGAGACGGACTTCAAGCGGCTTTGCGAGCGCGACGACATCGACCTGGTCTTCAACGCGACGCCCTGGCGGTGGCACGTGCCGGTGTGTGTCGAGGCGATGGAGACGGGAAAGCACACGGCGGTCGAGGTGCCGGCCGCGATCACGCTCGAGGGTTGCTGGCGGCTCGTCGAGACCGCCGAACGAACCGCCCGCCACTGCGTGATGATGGAGAACTGCAACTACGGCCGCAGCGAGATGATGGTCCTGAACATGGTCCGCCAGGGTCTGTTCGGCGAACTTCTGCACGGCGAAGCCGCCTACATCCATGACCTGCGGTCGCTCAAGTTCTCGGACGCGAACGAGGGGCTGTGGCGGCTTCAGCACTCGGTGGAACGCAACGCGAACCTCTATCCGACGCACGGGCTCGGACCGGTGGCCCAGTGCATGGACATCAACCGGGGAGACTGTTTCGAGTACCTCGTGTCGCTGTCGAGCCCGGCGAAGGGGCTGGCGCTCTACGCGGCGGAGCGCTTCGGCGCCGACGATCCGCGCGCCAGGGTCCGCTACGCCCTCGGCGACATGAACTCGAGCCTGATCCGGACGCGGCGCGGGCGCAGCATCCTGCTCCAGCACGACACGACGACGCCGAGGCCGTACAGCCGGCTGAACCTGGTGCAGGGCACGCGCGGCGTGTTCGCGGGTTTCCCGGACCGCATCTTCATCGAAGGCGAGGCCGAGGGGCACGAGTGGAGCGATGTCGAGCCCTATCGCGAGCGGTTCGAGCATCCCCTCTGGGCGGAGCGGGCCGGCGATGCAGAGGGCGCCGGCCACGGGGGTATGGACTATCTCGAGGACTACCGGCTGATCCGTTGCCTCCTCGAGGGCACACCAATGGACATGGACGTCTACGATGCGGCTGCGCTGTCGGCGCCGGTCGAACTGAGCGAGCTCTCGGTGGCGCGGGGCAGCGAGCCGGTCGAGTTCCCGGACTTCACCCGTGGCGCGTACAGGCAGCGGCCGTCTCTGGGGATCGTCGCCTGAGAGTCGCCTACCTGCTGCCGGGCGCCGCCCTCTATGGAGGCGTCAAGGTCGTGCTGCAGCACGCTCGGGCTCTGCACCGCCTTGGTGTGGAGGTCACGGTGCATTCGCCGGATCCCAGTCCGGAGTGGTTTGAAGGCGCCGAGGTGTTCTACCGCCAGGTTTCTGCGCTCGAGGATCGTCTTCTGCCCCGCGTGGACGTCGCAGTCGGCACGCTGGCACCGACCGTCGCCGCGGCGATCAGGATCGCGGAGCGGCTCGCATGCCATCTGTGCCAGGGCTACGAGCCGGCTCACGAGACGCTGGGGACTGCCGAGCGGGAGGCGATGCACGCCGCCTACGAGTTGCCGACGCGCAAGCTCGTCGTCTCTCCGCATCTCGTGCGCACCCTTCGCGATCGTCACGGCGTAGCGGCCCTTTGGATTCCGCAGCCCTTCGAGCCGGAGCTGTTCCGGCCGCCGGAGCATGAGCGAGAAGATGACGGCCGGCTGCGTGTACTCGTCAGCGGCCACTGGGATCTCGAAGTCAAGGGAGTCGCCTGGTGCCTGCGCGCATTGCGGCCGCTCTTCGAGCGGAGCGGTCGCCGTCTCGACCTGGTGCGACTGTCGCTGGACGCGGACGCGGAGGAAATCGCCTTCTGGCCTGAAGCGGAACGGCACCGTCACGTTCCGCCGGCAGAGGTTCCTGCGCTGATCCAGGGCGTCGACCTGTGCATCGGACCCTCGTCGCCTCTCGAGGGCTTCGGCCTGCTCGCGCTCGAAGCGATGGGCTGCGCCCGTCCCTGCGTTCTCACGGACATTCCGTCCCACCGCGACCTCGATCCGGAAGACCGGGCCTCGATCAAGGTGCCGTTCGGCGACGGGGAGGCGCTTTGTCGATCGGTGGAGAGCCTGTGGCGGGACCGCGGTCTACGGCTGCGGCTCGGTGTGGCGGGCCGAGCGATTGCCGAGACGTACACCGAGCGACGTACCGCCGAAGCTCTGGTGCGGGCCTTCAACGAGTAGCGGCGGTCCCCGGTTCAGACGAAGATCGAGACGTAGAAGCCGGCCGTGGTCAGGCTCTCGCGGTCGGGCGCAAACGACTCGGGAAGCGCCTCGATGCGCTCCGGCAGGGGAGTGGTCTGAGCGTCGATCCGGTAGCGGTCGAAACCGGCGGCGTGGAGCCAGTCCTCGAGGGTGCGGCGGGTGAAGAAGCGGACATGGGTGGCGCAGAGAAGTCCCATGGGGATGTAGTCCCAACGCCCGGCGATCAGATCCTCGACCACCGAATAGTGTCCGACGTTCGGCACCGAGAACACCATGCGTCCGCCGGGACGGAGCCAGCCGGCGGCGCGTTCGAGGAACGCCTGACCGTCGGTCAGGTGCTCGAAGAGCTCGAAGGCGACGATCGCGTCGAACTGTTCTCCGGGTTCCACGGTCTGGACGTCGCCGTGGATGACCCGATCCAGATGCGCTTCAGCGGCTTTGGCGGCTTCCGGATTCAGCTCGATCCCGACCACCCGGCAGCCGAAGCGTTGCTTGATGAGCGCCGAGGTCGCCCCGCGGCCGCAGCCGATCTCCAGCACCGACGACTCGGCTCCGAGACGCTCGGGCAGCAGCGGCAGGACATCAGCGCGCTCCCCGCCGTAGTAGTCGATGAACTCGTAGCAAAGGCCGGCTCGCGGACCGGGTGTCCGGTCGCCCGAGGCCAACCGTGCAGCGGCCGCAGTCGACAGCAGCGCGGCGGGAGAGGTCGCTTCGCCGGAAGGCAGCCCGGCCGCGTTCGTGGAGTCGGCGGCCAGCCATGCGGTCTCGGCCCGTTCGAAGTCCGCCAGCGTGAAGAGGTCGCTGCTTGCTTCCGGGCCGGTTCTCGTCAGGTCGGTGGCGTAGACGGCGCCGCTGCCGCCCTCACGGCTGCTCGCCGCGAGTTCTTCTCGCATTCCGCGCAGAGACTTGCGGCCGATCAGGACGCGGCAGGAGCTCAGGACGAGCGTCGCTTCCGCATCGTCGGGCGGCTTGGCCGGCAACTTGGAGACGACTTGGACCTCGCCGAACACGGCCCGCGCCTCAGAGGCGAGCCATCGGCGGAGATACCACCACTCGGCGGACGCGTCGGCCTCGGCGTCCCAGGGCAGGACCAGCAGGAGCATCAGGCGATCGTAGCGACCGTTCGCTACAAGCGGGCCATGACTTCGTCGTGGAACTGCTCGATGACCCGTTCCTGGGTGGCGAGGGAGGGCAGCAGCATGAGCTGGTCCAGCCCGGCGTCGGCAAGGGTGCGGACCTGGAAGCGTACCTCCTCGGCCGTACCCGCAAGACAGGAGGCGCGGATGAGATCGGGCGTGACGAACCTCTCTTCTTCCGGCAGGGAGGTGTAGAAGCTGTCGGCGTCGAAGTCCCGGCCGGCGGCCTCGGCGCCGCGCCGGCAGTTCTCGATCGCGCGGTCGAACAGCGAGGCGTTCGGCGGAATCGACATGACCAGGCCGTCGCCGACCTCGCCCGCCAGACCCTGGCTCTTGGGACCGAAGCCGGAGACGTACATGGGGATGCGCGGCTCGGTGGCGATGAAGCCCTGTTCCTCCATCAGGAAGCGGAGCGGCTCCGAGCGGCCGCGGAAGGCGAAGTCGACCTCCTGGCCGTCGAGCAGCGCCCGCACCACGCGCAGGTACTCGCCGAACTCGTTGACGCCGACCGGACGGTGTCCCATCAGTCGGAGCGCCGTGTTGCCGGCGCCGATGCCGAGGAAGGTGCGTCCCGGAGCGATCCGGTTGATCGTCGCGATGCTGTGCGCGGTGACCGGCGCGATCCGCGTGCCGGTGATCGCGACTCCGGTCCCCAGCTTGATCCGGCTCGTGCGTTCGGCCGCCAGCGCCAGCACCGCGTAGCAGTCCGACCAGATCATCTGGCTGTCCGCGATCCAGGCGTGGCTGTAGCCGAGCGCCTCCGCCTTCTCGATGTAGCCGATGTCGTCGATCTTGCTGGCCACGCAGATGCCGAAGTCCATTGCCGAGCCTCCTGCGGCGGGAAGGCGGCAGTGTATCGGCGAGCGTGGTGGTGGCGTGGGTGGCACCCGCCCGCTGGGGGCCTCAGGGGAGAGGGTCCCAGCGGACGCGAGCGCTTTCCGGATTCATGGAGGGTTGGCGCTCGCTGCGGTCGGCTGCGCTCCGGTTCGGCGTCGGACGATGGGATGGCGTCGGGCGTCGCTTGCCGACAGCCTCGCTGGGACCCTCTCCCCTGAGGCCCGGAGCGGGCTGGACGGTGTCCACGTGGCGGACCTGCGGCGCGGTAACATGCTCGCGATCCAGAGAGAACCTAGGTTCCGGGGCGGCTGAGGCGTATGGGTGCAAGAGTGAGAAGGGGCGCGGGTTCGATGCTCATCGGCTTGGGCTTCGTGGTTGCTGGCGGGGCTGCCGCTGACGCGGCTACTACGCCCGACTTCGAGTCCGAGGTGTTGCCGGTCCTGGAGCGCAGGTGTTTCGCTTGCCACGGACCGCTGAGACAGCGAGGCGATCTGCGGCTCGATTCGCGGCCGGCGATGTTGATCGGAGGTGGCCGGGGAGCGGCGATCGTACCGGGCGACGCCGGGGCGAGCCTGCTGGTTTCGGCGATTCGTCGCGAGGACGAGTTGGAGATGCCGCCGCCTCGGGCGTTGGCCGAGGCCGAGCGGGAGTTGCTGGAGGCGTGGATCGAGGCCGGGGCGGAGTGGCCTCTGGCGCATGAGGAAGAGGTTGGGGGAGTTGGTGTCGCGGCGCGTGAAGTTCCGCCAGTGGAGCATGGCATTGCGGGGCCGGGCGAGGCGCTGTCCTTCAACCGGGACGTGCGGCCGATCCTCTCGGACCATTGCTACGAGTGCCACGGTCCCGACGAAGCGGTGCGGCAGGCGGGGCTGCGGCTGGACCGGGGCGAGTCCGCGCTGGGTGTTCTGCCCTCGGGGCGTCGTGCGCTGGTGCCCGGAAGCCTGGACCAGAGCCAGTTGTTCCAGCGGATCGCGGCGGCTGATCCTCTCGACCGCATGCCGCCGCCGCACGCGGACTCGACGCTTTCCGACCGGGAGATCGAGACCCTGGGCCGGTTCATCCTGCAGGGCGCCGGGTTCGAGGATCACTGGGCGTACCGGGCTCCGGTGCGTCCCGATCCGCCCGCGGTTGAGGACCCGGATTGGCCCCGGGGTGAGATTGACCGCTTCGTTCTGGCGAGGCTTGACAACGAAGGGCATCGACCTTCCGCCGAGGCGGACCGCCGGACCCTGGCGCGGCGTCTGTCACTCGATCTGACCGGGCTGCCGCCGACGCCGGGCGAGGTGGAGGCCTTCCTGGCCGACACCTCGCCGGACG
>WTGL01000274.1:7693-12682 GCA_011523565.1 Acidobacteriota bacterium | reverse complement strand
CAGCCGCAGTCTCATCGTCTTCTCACCCCGACCCTTCGCCGCCTGAATCAGCCATCGCATCGCCAGGGCCAGCTTGCGCGCGGGCCGCACTTCGATCGGTACCTGGTAGGTCGAGCCGCCAACACGCCTCGACTTGACCTCCACCGCGGGCTTCACGTTGTCGATCGCCTTCTGGAAGACGGCCACCGGATCCTCCTCTCCGGTTCGCTCCTTGATCGTGTTCAGAGCGTCGTAGAGGATGCGTTCGGCGACGGACTTCTTGCCGTCCTTCATCAGGACGTTGACGAACTTGCTGACCAACTGCGAGTGATACAGCGGGTCGGGCAGGATCTGGCGCTTGGGGACTTCGCGGCGTCGGGGCATCTCAGGCTTCCTCCGACTCAGCTCTTAGGGCGCTTGGCGCCGTACTTGGAGCGCCCCCGACGACGGTCGTCGACGCCGACAGCGTCCAGCGTGCCGCGAATCACGTGGTAACGGACGCCGGGCAGGTCCTTCACCCGGCCTCCGCGGATCAGCACGATCGAGTGCTCCTGCAGGTTGTGCCCGACGCCGGGAATGTAGGTCGTGACCTCGATCCCATTGGTCAGCCGGACGCGCGCCACCTTGCGCAATGCCGAGTTCGGCTTCTTCGGCGTCTGCGTATACACGCGCACGCACACGCCGCGCCGCTGGGGCGAACCCTGGAGTGCCGGGCTCTTGGTCTTGACGACCTGGCGCTGACGGCCCTTGCGGACCAGTTGGCGAATGGTGGGCATTGAACCTCCTGCTCGAACGAACTCGACACTTCGTTGCGAAAAAGGCCGCCTTTTCCGCAACTCGCGCCGCTGAACCGAGCGATCGCGGAGCGATCGGCTCGCAAGAGCGGCGCAAGAACCGGCCGGCGGGCAAAGCCCGAAGCCGGAAGCAACCGACCTAGCTGACCACGCGCAGCGCGTGACGCTGCGTGCAGCACCGGGTTGATTCCCGGTTCAAGGCCTGGCGCGCAGACGTGGTGATGGACTGTCTCTATGGCCCGCTCCGCGCGAGCCGCACAAGGGCGCGAACACTAGCAGAAACCCGAGAGCCGGAGCAACCTAGTTTTCGCTGTCGCTGAGCACCTGCGGCATCGTGCGGATGAACTCCTCCGGGTAGTCGTAGTTGTACAGATCGTCGGCCACCAGATCCGGCGTCGGGTAGGTCACGTCCTCGATATGGAAGTCGTGGTAGTAGTCCATGCCGGTTCCGGCCGGGATCACCCGCCCGACGATCACGTTCTCCTTCAGGCCGCGGAGGTGATCCACCTTGCCGCTGATCGCGGCTTCGGTGAGCACCCGGGTCGTCTCCTGGAAGCTGGCCGCCGAGATGAAGCTCTCCGTCGAGAGCGACGCCTTGGTGATGCCCAGCAACAGGGGCCGGCCGATGGCCGGAGTGCCTCCAGCAGCAGTGACCCGCTCGTTCTCCTCCTTGAACCGCCAGCGGTCGACCTGCTCGTCGATCAGGAAGTCCGTGTCGCCGACCTCCTCGATCTTCACCGAGCGCATCATCTGACGGACGATCACTTCAATGTGCTTGTCGTTGATCGCCACGCTCTGTGAACGGTAGACCTCCTGAATCTTGTCCACCAGGTAGCGCTGGAGTTCCTTCTCGCCCTTGACCTGGAGGATGTCGTGCGGGTTGATGTTCATCGCCTCGCCGATCAGCGGGTCGCCGGCCGTCACGTACTCGCCGTCCTGCACGTTCACGTGGATGTGACGCGGAATCTGGTAGCTGAGGCTCTCGCCGGCTTCGTTCTCGACGGTGATCTCGCGGTTGCCCTTGACGATCTCCTTGCCGAGGCGAACGGTGCCGTCGATCTCCGTGATCACGGCCGGCTCGCGCGGACTCCGGGCCTCGAACAGCTCCTGAACGCGCGGCAGACCGCCGGTGATGTCCTTGGTCTTCGTCGTCTCGCGCGGGATCTTGGCCAGCGTGTCGCCGGGATGGACATCGTCCCCGTCGTTGACCCAGAGGTGGGAACCGCTCGGCAGCAGGTACCGCTTGTCCTCCGCGCCGACCACGACGACTGCCGGAGCCCGCTTTTCGTTCTGGGAAGCCTCGACGATGATGCGGCTTGCCCGGCCGGTGACCTTGTCCGTCTCCTCCCGGACGTTCTCGCCCTCCACGATGTCGTGGAACTCGACCCGGCCCGCGACCTCGGAGAGGATGGCGGAAGTGAAGGGATCCCACTCGACCAGGTCGGTGCCCGGCTCGACTTTCTGGTTCTCGTGCACGAGCAGCTTGGAACCGTAGGTCAGCGGGTGGCGCTCCAGCTCGCGCCCGGCCTCGTCCACCAGGACGAGCTTGCCGTTCCGGTTGACCACCACGAGGTCGCCCTCGCGGCTGTCGACCGTTGCGACGTTGATGAACTTGACCCAACCGATGTTCCTCGACGCGTGCCGGGACTGCTCCGAGACCCGGCTGGCGGTGCCGCCGAAGTGGAACGTGCGCATGGTCAACTGGGTTCCCGGCTCACCGATCGACTGGGCCGCGATGACACCAACCGCCTCACCCAGATCGACGGCACGACCGGTCGCCAGGTTGCGTCCGTAGCAGGACGCGCAGACGCCGCGGCGCGTCTCGCAGGTCAAGACGGAGCGGATGCGAACCCGCTCGATGCCCGCTGCCTGGATGCCGTTCGCCATCTTCTCGGTGATCGAGTCCCCGACCGTCAGGAGCTGGTCGCCGGTCATCGGGTCGAAGATGTCCTCCTGGCTGACCCGCCCGACCAGCCGGTCCCGCAGCGGCTCCAGGATGTCGCCGCCCTCCATGATCGCGCCGACGACGATGCCGTCGATCGTCCCGCAGTCGTGCTCGGTGACGATCACGTCCTGGGCCACGTCGACGAGCCGGCGCGTCAGGTAGCCGGAGTCGGCCGTCTTGAGCGCCGTGTCGGCCAGACCCTTGCGGGCGCCGTGCGTGGAGATGAAGTACTGCAGCACGCTCAACCCTTCGCGGAAGTTCGCATGGATCGGCGTCTCGATGACCTCGCCCGAGGGCTTGGACATCAGACCCCGCATGCCCGCCAACTGCCGCACCTGCTCGCGCGAACCCCGCGCGCCCGAATCCGCCATCAGGTTGATCGGGTTGAACTCGCCGCGCTCGGCTTCCACCTTCTTCATCTCGCGGAACATCTCTGCAGAGACGTTCTCGGTGACGCGGTGCCAGATGTCGATGATCTTGTTCTTGCGCTCACCGGCGGTGATCACGCCGGCGCTGCGCTGCTTCTCGATCTCCAGCACCTCGCCGCGCGCCTCCTCGATCAACTGCTCCTTCGCCTCCGGCACGACCATGTCGTCGACGCCGAAGGAGATGCCGGCCCGCGTCGCGTACTGGAAGGTGATCTCCTTGATCTCGTCGAGCATCCTGACCGCCAGGTCGCTGCCGTGGCGGATGTAGCAGTAGCCCACCAGATCCTGCAGACCGCGCTTGCGCAGCAGACCGTTGATGAAGGGCAGGTCGTCCGGGAGGTGCTCGTTCAGGATGACGCGGCCGACCGTGGTCTCGACCACCTCGGCGTCGAGATCCTGGACTTCGGCGTGCAGGATGTCCTGGCTGTCGTGCTGGACGTCCAGGTCCACGTAGTTGCCGGACAGCCGCAGCCGGATCGGCGTCTGGGTCTCGACGCCGCCAGTCTCGAGCGCGAAGAAGACCTCGTCGGTGCTGGCGAACGTCCGGCCCTCGCCCTTTGCGCCGGAGCGCGGCATGGTCAGGTAGTACCCGCCCAGCACGAGATCCTGACTGGGCACGGCCAGCGGCCGGCCATGCGCGGGGCTGAGGATGTTGTTCGAAGCCTGCATCAGCACGTGGCTTTCGATCTGGGCCTTGGGCGACAGCGGCACGTGAACCGCCATCTGGTCCCCGTCGAAGTCCGCATTGAAGGCGGCGCAGACCAGCGGATGGATCTGGATCGCCTTGCCCTCGATCAGCACCGGCTGAAACGCCTGGATGCCGAGTCGGTGCAGGGTCGGCGCCCGGTTCAGGAGTACCGGATGATCGCGGATCACCTCGTCCAGCGCATCCCAGACGACCTCCTCTTCCCGTTCGACCATTTCCTTGGCCGCCTTGATCGTCCCGACGTACTCACGCTCCTCGAGCCAGCTGTAGATGAACGGCTTGAACAGCTCGAGCGCCATCTTCTTCGGCAGGCCGCACTCGTTCAGCTTCAGGTCCGGACCGACTACGATCACCGAACGCCCCGAGTAGTCGACGCGCTTGCCCAGCAGGTTCTGGCGGAACCGCCCCTGCTTACCCTTCAGGGTGTCGGAGAGCGACTTGAGCGGGCGGTTGTTCGAACCCTTCAGGACCCGGCCGCGCCGGCCGTTGTCGAACAGGGCGTCCACCGCCTCCTGGAGCATGCGCTTCTCGTTGCGGACGATGACCTCGGGCGCCCGCAGCTCGAGCAGCTTCTTCAGCCGGTTGTTCCGGTTGATGACCCGGCGATACAGATCGTTCAGGTCGCTGGTCGCGAACCGGCCGCCGTCAAGCGGCACCAGAGGCCGCAACTCCGGCGGTATCACCGGGATCACGTCCAGGATCATCCACTCCGGCCGGTGGCCGCTGCGCCGGAAGGCGTTGACCACCTTCAGCCGCTTCGCCGCCTTCAGGCGACGAATCTGACTCGTGTCGGTGCGCATGACGATCCGGAGCTCCTCGGCCAGCTCGTCGATGTCGATCCGGGCCAGAAGTTCCTTGATCGCCTCGGCGCCCATCCGCGCATCGAAGCCGTCCGGGCCGAACTCGTCCCGCAGTTCGCGGTAACGCTCCTCGGAGACGAGCTCGTTCTCTTCGAGATCGGCGTCGCCGGGGTCGATGACGACGTAGCTCTCGAAGTACAGGATGCGCTCCAAGTTGCGCAGCGAGAGGTCGAGCAGGTGACCGATGCGGCTGGGCAGCCCCTTGAAGAACCAGACGTGGCTCGCCGGACTGGCCAGCTCGATGTGCCCCATCCGCTCCCGCCGCACCCGCGAGCGC
>WTGL01000274.1:0-7683 GCA_011523565.1 Acidobacteriota bacterium | reverse complement strand
AAACTGGACAGTGGTTGCACCCGCGACCTCCTAGACCTTCATCAACTCGACGTCCAGACACAGACTCTGCAACTCGCGCACCAGCACGTTGAACGACTCCGGCAGTCCGGGGTCTTCCGGCACGTCGCTCTTGACCAGCGCTTCGTAGGCACGGCTCCGACCCTCGACATCGTCGCTCTTGACGGTCAACAGCTCTTGCAGCGTGTAGGCGGCGCCGTACGCCTGCAGTGCCCACACCTCCATCTCGCCGAAACGCTGGCCGCCGAACTGGGCCTTGCCGCCCAGAGGCTGCTGCGTGATCAGCGAGTAGGGACCGATCGACCGGGCGTGGATCTTGTCGTCGACCAGGTGAGACAGCTTCAGCATGTAGATGTAGCCGACCGTGACCTTCTGCTCGAAGGGTTCGCCGGTGACCCCGTCGTGGAGGGTGGTCTTGCCCGAAGTCGGAAGTCCCGCCTCGGTCAGCAGTTCCTTGAGCCGTGACTCCCGGATGCCGTCGAAGACCGGTGTCGCGAACTTGATCCCGAGCGATCGCCCGGCCCACCCCAGGTGGGTCTCCAGGATCTGGCCGACGTTCATCCGGCTCGGCACACCGAGCGGATTCAGCACGATCTCGACCGGAGTGCCGTCCGGCAGGTACGGCATGTCCTCCTCGGGCAGGATGCGCGAAATGACGCCCTTGTTGCCGTGGCGCCCGGCCATCTTGTCGCCCACCTGCAGCTTGCGCTTCATGGCCACGAAGACCTTGACCAGCTTGATCACGCCCGGAGGCAACTCGTCGCCCTTCTGCAGCAGCTTGATCTTCTCTTCGTTGACCCGGTGCATGACCTCGATGTGGGAGTCGGTGCGCTCGTAGATCACGCCCACTTCCTTCAACAGGTCTTTCTGCTCCAGCGGCAGGGCCAGGATTTCCTGCCGCGTCAACTGCTCGAGGTGTCGGTACTTGATGGTTTCCTTCGCCTTCAGGAGCCGCTTGCCCTCCCGGTCCTGCACCTGGGCGGTCGGCTTCAGACCGACAAGAAGATCGGCAATCTTCTTGTTCCGCTCCTCGTGCATGATCCGCGCCTGATCACGGATGTTCTTCTCCAACCGGCTGACTTCCTGCTCCTCGATTTCGAGTGCCCGCTCGTCCTTGTCAACTCCCTTGCGCGAGAAGATCTTGACTTCGACGACCGTGCCGTCGATTCCCGGAGGCGCCTTCAGGCTGGCGTCGCGAACGTCTCCGGCCTTCTCGCCGAAGATGGCCCGCAGCAGCTTCTCCTCCGGTGTGAGCTGGGTTTCGCCCTTCGGCGTGACCTTGCCCACGAGGATGTCGCCGGCCTTGACCGTAGCGCCGATGCGAATGATGCCGCTCTCGTCGAGATCGGCGAGCGCCGCCTCGGCGACGTTGGGAATGTCGCGCGTGATCTCCTCGGGCCCCAACTTGGTGTCCCGCGCCTCGATCTCGAACTCTTCGATGTGAATCGAGGTATAGGAGTCGTCGCGCACCAGGCGCTCCGAGACCAGGATCGCATCCTCGAAGTTGTAGCCGCGCCACGGCATGAAGGCGACGAGCACGTTCCGGCCCAGCGCCAGCTCTCCCAGCTCGGTGGAGGCGCCGTCGGCCAGGACTTCGCCCCGCACCACTCGCTGGCCCTCGCGGACGACCGGCTTCTGGTGCACACAGGTGTTCTGGTTCGACCGGCGAAACTTGGTCAACTGGTAGATGTCGGCCCCGAACTCGCGCGCCGCACCCGTTTCGGGGTCCGCGCCCTCGACCCGGACGATCACCCGATCCGCGTCCACAGAGTCGACGACTCCGGCCCGCTGGCAGAGCACCACCGCACCCGAGTTGCGGGCCACGATTCCCTCGAGACCCGTGCCGACGATCGGCGAGTCGGAGCGCAACAGGGGCACCGCCTGCCGCTGCATGTTCGAACCCATCAGGGCCCGGTTCGCGTCGTCGTTCTCCAGGAACGGAATCAGGGCCGCAGCCACGCTGACGAGCTGCTTCGGGCTAATGTCCATGTAGTCGACCCGTTCGCGGTCGACCGTGACGAAGTCCCCGCGGGCACGCGCCACCGGACGTTCGTTCGAAAGGTAACCCCGCTCGTCGATCTTGGCGTTGGCCTGGGCGATGATGTACTTCTCTTCCTCCCAGGCAGTCAGATAGAAGGCGTGCGGCTCGGCCTGCACCTGCCGCTTCTTGTTCCGCCTGAGGCGCCGGTTCTCCGCCGCCAGATCGTCGCCGGAGACGATCTGGCCCAGGGCGAACGTGCCGTCGCCCGGCTTGATCACCTTGAAGTGGTCGATGACCCGGCCGCCTTCCACCTTCTTGTAGGGACTCTGGATGAAGCCGTAGTCGTTGATCCGCGCATAGGTCGCGAGCGAGGAGATCAGGCCGATGTTCGGCCCCTCCGGGGTCTCGATCGGACAGATGCGGCCGTAGTGCGACGCGTGGACGTCGCGCACTTCGAAGCCCGCGCGCTCACGAGACAGGCCGCCCGGACCCAGCGCCGACAGGCGCCGCTTGTGGGTGACCTCGGACAGCGGGTTCGTCTGGTCCATGAACTGGGAGAGCTGCGACGAACCGAAGAACTCCTTGATCGCCGCGATCACCGGCTTCGAGTTGATCAGGTCGTGCGGCATCGCCGAGTCGATGTCCTGGTGCACGGACATCTTCTCCTTGATCGCCCGTTCCATGCGCACGAGACCGATCCGGAACTGGTTCTCGAGCAACTCTCCCACCGCACGTACGCGGCGGTTCCCGAGGTTGTCGATGTCGTCGACTCGGCCGATGTCCTTCTGCAACTGCAGGAGGTACTCGATCACCCGGTAGAAGTCCTCGGCCGAGAGGGTCTTCCGGTCGACCGACTCCTCGGTCTCGAGCTTGATGTTGAACTTGAAGCGGCCGACACGCGAGAAGTCGTACCGCTTGGAGTCGAAGAACATGCCGTAGAACAGTGAACGCGCGCTCTCGTGCGTCGGCGGGTCGCCGGGACGCATCCGCCGGTAGATCTCGATCTGCGCCTCCTTCGTGTCCCTGGTCGTGTCCTTGGCCAAGGTGTTCGAAATCGTCGCGCCGCAGAGCTCCCAATCCGGGAAGAAGACCTCCAGCTCGCTGTGGTTGCGGCCGTCGAGCCGTTCGTCGAGATCCTCCGGAATCGGCTCGTTGGCCTCCAGCAGCACTTCGCCGGTGTCCTCGTCGATCACGTCGGCGATCAGGAAGGCGCGCTCCAGCTCCTGCGGACCGACCTCCGCTTCGATGTTGTCGCCGGCGTCCAGGCGCTCGATCGCGGTTTCGTCCAGGGTCAGACCAGCGAAGACGCTGTAGCGGTGCCGGATGCCCCGGCTGGAGCGGTCGCGCAGTCGCTCACGCTCGAGCACTTCCGGTCCGATACCCAGACGGTAGACGCCGCCTCCCACCAGCGAAAGAGGCATCGCCGTGTAGAACTGCCGCAGGATCAGCTCGTTCGTCTCCAGGCCGAGGGCACGCAGGAACACGGTGCCGTAGAACTTCCGCTTGCGATCGATCCGGACCGACAGGATGTCCTTCTGGTCGTACTCGAACTCGACCCAGGAGCCTCGGTAGGGGGTGCCGTTGATGATGAAGGTGCCGGTGTCGGTCATCAGCGGGATCTCGCCGAAGTAGACCTCCTCTTCCTTCGCATCGCGCATCATCCGCGTTCCCGTCTCCGGGTCCTTGTCGTAGACGAAGAGACGGAACGTGACCTTGAGTGGTACGGCGTAGGTCATGCCGCGCTCCCGGCACTCGGCGATCGAGTACTTGTGCTGCAGTTCCACGGGTCCGCCACAGGTGTCGCACTTGGTCACCCGGTTTGCGTTTACCGCGCCGCAGCTCGGGCAGCCGACGCTGTCCTCGAGCGGGTGGTCGGTCACGATCTTCTCGCCGCAGTTCGTGCAGGACATCCGCAGATACTCGAGCCCCTTCAGCTCGCCGCAGCGGCAATGCCAGTCGCCGATGGAGTAGCTGACGAAGTCGAGCGAGCAGGTCTCCCGGAAGTCCCAGAACGGGAAGATGCCGGTGAACACGGCCTGCAGGCCGTGATTGGCCCGCTCCTCGGGCAACTGGTCCATCTGCAGGAACCGGTCGTAGGAACGGCGCTGAACGCCGATGAGGTTCGGAATCGCCAGGGTCGTCTCGATGGTCGAGAAGTCCATCCGACCGTTGCCGTTGCCGTTCAGGTGACCGTTCTGCGCTTTGCTGTGGTCCGTCATGCTTCGATCTCTCCTAACTTCAGGTCCTCTGCGCGAGCCGGGAGCCAAGGAAGGTGCTGTAGCCTGGGCGACAGGCTGGAGGGCTCCGCCGCGCGGCGGCGGAGCGTACGGGGAACGAAAGAGCGCTGGAGCGTCGTGGCAACCACACGAATGCCACCCCGGCGCCGGGAGCCGGGTCGAGGTTGGCCAACGTGATTCTACGCCGACCCACGGGAAGATCGCCAGCCGGAATGGCTATTTGACCTCGGCCTGACCGCCGGCCTCCTCGATCTTCGACTTGACCTCGTCGGCCTCGTCCTTCGAGACACCCTCCTTGACGGCGACCGGCGCCGACTCGACCAGGTCCTTGGCCTCCTTCAGACCGAGGCTCGTGACTTCGCGCACGACCTTGATCACGGCGATCTTCTTGTCGCCGAACGAGGTCAACTGCACGTCGAACTCGGTCTGTTCTTCGGCCTCTTCGGCCTCGCCGCCGCCCGCGGCCGCGGCCACGGGGACCGCCGCCGCCGCCGCCGACACGCCGTAGTGCTCCTCCAGCTCCTTGACCAGCGTGTTGAGCTCCAGGACGGTCATTTCGTCGATCTGCTTGATCAGATCCGCTGCTGCTACTGCCATTTCCTTGGCTCCCCTTCCTCATGAGCGGCACCGTCCGGCACCGCGGTTCCAAACATCGTTAACGCGGGCCGCTGTCAGCCCTCTTCCTTCTGTCTTGCAACTTCGTTCAGCGTGCGGAGGAACTGTGGCGTCACGTCGCCCAGTCCCCGCACGAACCGCGCAATCGGCGACTGGAGCAGGAACAGGAGCTTCGCCACCAGAACCTCGCGGCTCGGCAGGTTCGCGATCTCCTTGATCGCATCCGCCGAAACCGCCTGGCCGTCCACCAGGCCGGCCTTGAACTCCAGCACGGGTACGTCCTTCGCGAAGTCGGTCAGCGTCCTGGCCAGCCCCACCGGGTCGTCCTCGCTGTAGGCAATCGCCGTCGGTCCGGCCAGGTGCTCCGAGAGAGCGTCGAGGCCGCTGTCCTCGAAAGCGAGCTTGGCGATCCGGTTCTTGATCACCGAGTAGCTGCCGCCGGCCGTTCGCACGCGGCGCCGCAGGTCGTCGACCTGTCCTACCGTGATGCCGGAGAAACCAACCAGGAAGGCATGCGGCACACCGGCCATGTCGCTCTGGTAGCTGGCCAGAAGCTCGGCCTTCGTTTCCCGTGTCAGTGCCATTTCGACTCCTCCAGACCTTCCCGCGCGCTACGGCGCTTCCACCGCGGCGGCTTCGGCCACATCGACGCGCACGCCAGGGCCCATCGTTGAACTCAGGTTGACCGAGCGCACGTACGTGCCCTTGGCGGCGCTGGGCCGCGCCCGAACCACCTCGGCCAGGAAGGCCGTGGCGTTCTCCTTCAGCCGCTCCTTGTCGAACGAGACCTTTCCCAGGGGCGCGTGGACGACTCCCGCCTTGTCGACCCGGAAGTTGACCTTGCCCGCCTTGATCTCCTCGATCGCCTTCCCCACGTCCATGGTGACCGTGCCGGTCTTCGGGTTGGGCATCAGGCCGCGGGGGCCCAGGATGCGACCCAGTCGGCCGGCGACCCTCATCATGTCCGGCGTCGCGACCACCGCGTCGAAGTCCAGCCAACCGTCCTGTATCCGCGCCGCCAGCTCCTCGCCCCCGACCTCGTCGGCACCGGCGGCCTCCGCCTCCTGGAGCTTCTCGCCGGAAGCGAACACCAGCACCCGAACGGTTCGGCCGGTGCCGTGCGGCAGCACGACGGTGCCGCGCACCATCTGATCCGCGTGCCTGGGGTTCACTCCCAGACGAATCGCGATCTCAACCGTCTCGTCGAAGTTCGCGAAGCTGCCGTTCTTGACCTGTTCCAGAGCCTCGTCGAGCCCGTGCGGACGGTCGCCTACGGCGGCCTTCGCCTCCCTGTACTTCCTGCCTGCCTTCGCCACGCGCTGTCTCCTTGCCCTCTGGTTCCCTGAAGCCTGTGTTCCTCGACCCTCAGGCCCGATCAGGCCTCGACCTCCAAACCCATCGACCGGGCGGTGCCGGCGATGATCCGGCATGCGCCATCGAGATCGACCGCGTTCAGGTCGGGCATCTTGGTTCGTGCGATCTCCTCGACCTGGGCGCGAGTCACCACGCCCACCTTCTCGCGGTTGGGCTCCGCCGATCCCTTGTCCACGGCGGCGGCTATGCGCAGCAGCACGGCGGCCGGCGGCGTCTTCGTGATGAACGAGTAGCTCCGGTCAGCGTAGACCGTGATCACGACCGGGATGATCAGCCCCCCATCGCCCTGCGTCCTGGCGTTGAACGCCTTGCAGAAGTCCATGATGTTGAGGCCGGCCTGCCCCAGGGCAGGGCCGACCGGAGGCGCGGGGGTCGCCGCGCCGGCCGGGATCTGCAACTTGATCTGCCCGACTGCTCTCTTTCCCGTCGTTCTCTTTGCCATCGTTCCCTACCTGGTTCTCGTCCGCGGACGGTCCCCTGTTTCTCTTCTCCTGGAGGCTGACCCGACCCTCAGGTCTTCTGCACCTGGAGGAACTCGAGTTCGACCGGCGTCTGGCGGCCGAAGATCGTGACCATCACCTTCAACGTGCTCCGGTCCAGGTTGATCTCTTCCACGGTGCCGGTGAAGTTGTTGAAGGGCCCGTCGACGATCTTGACCAGCTCGCCCTTCTCGAACAGGTACTTCGGCTTCGGCTTCTCCTTCGCCGTGACCACCTTCTCGATGATCGCGTCGACCTCGCCCTGGTCGAGCGGCGTCGGCTCCTTGCCGGTACCCACGAATCCGGTCACCTTCGGGGTGTTCTTGACCACGTGCCAAGCCTCGTCCGAGATCTTCAGCCGTCCGTCGCCGCGGCGCTTGCACTCGATCTCGACGAGGATGTAGCCCGGGAAGAACTTTCGCTGCGTTTCCCGCTTCTTGCCGCCCTTGAGTTCGACGATCGTCTCGGTCGGGATGCGCACCTCGCCGAAGGCGTCGCCGAGACCGTGCGCCTCGGCGCGCTGCCGCAGGGTTTCCCGGACTCGCTCCTCGTAGCCCGAGTAGGTATGCACGATGTACCACTGCCGCTGTGGCGCGGAGGCTTCCTCGCCGCCGTCCGCCGCCGCTTCGACGCTGCCCAGGGCTGCCGTTTCGACTTCGCTCATCGGGTACTCCCTCTGGTCGCTCGCACTACGGACCTCCTTGCAGGAACAGGTCGATGAGGCCCTGGTAGAGACGCTGGATCACGAGATCGGCGATCCACAGAAAGATGGCGAAGATGACACTCGTGATCAGCACGACGCCGGTCGTGCCCACGACCTCCTCCCGCGAAGGAAACGTGACCTTCTTCATCTCCGTGCGCACCTCACCAAGGAACGCACCGAGCCTGCCGACTGCCGCCATCTATCTCACCCTGCCCCTTCTGGTGGCAGGCCAGGAGGGTCTCGAACCCCCAACCTTCGGTTTTGGAGACCGATGCT
>WTGL01000185.1:9245-12866 GCA_011523565.1 Acidobacteriota bacterium | reverse complement strand
GATCATCACGACCAGCGGACCCTCGCCGATCGAGGCGTAGTGGATCTTCACGCCGTTCGAGTCGGCATGGCCGAACTCCACGCGGTCCATCAGGTCACTGCCCATCACCGGTCCTCCAACAAGTGTCAGCACCAGAACGCCGAGCGCCAGGGCCGACCATCGATTCCGCGAGCCTTCCGGGTTCTTCATTCTTCGATCTCCTCTTGATGCGGCCGGCCGCCGGCGAGGCGGTCAGTCGCGGGCCTCGGGCAGGGCGAACGCCAGGAGTTCCGCCGGCGATCCCATGCCGCCGACCGCCACCACCACGTACTGCCGTCCCTGGTGCAAGTAGGTCATCGGCGAGCCGCCGACATCGAGTTCCAGTTCCACTCTCCACACCGTCTCTCCGCTTTCCTTGTCCAGCGCCGAGATGGTCGGAGGATCGTAGCGCCAGTCACGGCTGGCGGCCACCTCGGCGGCGGCCGCCGCCTCTTCTTCGTTCGCGACGGCCAGGTCCTCCAGCGCCGATGACTCGAGGTCCATCGACGACCCCTCCATCTCGGCCTCCGGGTGCAGAGCCGCCCCCTGGGCCACGAACAGGAGGCTCGGCGTGAGCAGCACGTGGGAGCGGGTGCTGGAGCCCATCGGGCCCAGGTCCAGGTGCCGGATGGCCGGATGCCCGGTCGGCCCCTCGCCCAGCGGCCGCGTCCATTCGATCTCGCCCCGGTTCAGATCGTACGCGGTGAGCAGGCCGTACGGCGGCTTGACGATCGGCAGACCGAAGGGACCCGGCGGACTGATCTGGATCGAACCGATGAAGTCGAACGAAGACCGGTTCGGATCCGGCTTCTTGATCGTCAGGACCACCGGCCGGTTGTGCGAGGGCACGTAGAGCCAGCCCGTCTGCGGATCGAAGGCGCCTCCGGGCCAGCTCGCACCGCCGCCCCAGCCGGGCAGGTTCCAGGTACCGCGGAGCGATGGCGGCGTGTAGAGCGGACCGTAGTCGTATTGCTCCAGGATCTCCTTCGCACGGGCCAGGATCTCCGGCGTGAAGTCGATCAACTGGCCCTCGTGCATGCCCTGGCGTGAGTACGCGGGGGGCTTGGTCGGGAACGGCTGGGTGGGTGCCGAACGCTCCCCTGGCACGGTGCTCCTGGGCACCGGCCGATCCTCGATCGGCCACACCGCCTCTCCGCTCTCGCGGTCGAAGACATAGACGAAGCCCTGCTTGCTGAGCTGGGCGGCGGCCTTGATCCTGCGGCCGTCGACTTCGATCTCTCCGAGGATCGGCGGCGTCACCAGGTCGTAGTCCCAGAGGCCGTGGCGGATCGCCTGGAAGTGCCACTTGCGCTCGCCCGTCTCGCAGTCGAGGGCGACCAGGCTCTCGGCGAACAGATTGTCGCCGAGCCGGTGGCCCCCGTACCAGTCGTTGGTCGGACTGCCGAAGGGCAGGTACACGAGTCCGAGTCCCTCGTCCGCGGTCATCAGCGTCCACACGTTCGCGTTGCCGGTGTACTGCCAGGAATCGTTCTCCCAGGTCTCGTGGCCGTGCTCTCCTGGCTCCGGTATCGAGTGGAAGATCCAGCGCAGCTCGCCCGTCACCGGGTCGTATCCCCGGACGTCTCCGGGCGGCGCGTCCGGATAGTTCGGAGCGTCTGAAATCGAGGAACCGACGATCACCGTGTCGCGGCAGAGCATGACCGGCGAGGTGACAGCGTAGGCGCGGCGCCGCCTGACCTCACGCCGCAGACCCTGGGTCAGGTCGACCGCGCCGGCGTCGCCGAAGCCGCCGACCGGTTCGCCGGTGAACGGATCGACCGCCAGAAGCCGCGCGTCGCCGGTGCCGTAGAAGAGCCGCGCCGGCACCTCCTCGCCGCCGTCGCCCGCGGGCCTGCCCGGCCAGAAGCTGGCGCCGCGGTGAATGAAGCCCAGGTTCGTGGGCCTGCCGGCGTCATACGCCTCCGGATCGTAGACCCATTCAGTCGCCCCGGTCGCGGGGTCGAGAGCGGCGATCTGGCTCAGGCCGGTCGTCGAATACAGGCGGTCACCGATCTTGATCGGTGTCGCCTGATAGTTGCCGGGCTGCATCCGGCGGCTCCGTAGCCGGCCGTCCTCCGCGATCCGATCGTTGTCGGGCGACGACCAGCGCCAGGCGATTCCCAGGTCGCCGGCGTTGTCCCGGTCGATCTGGTCGATGGCGGCGTAGCGCCGGCCGCCCTTGTCGCCCGTGGTGACCGGCCAGTCGCTGTCCTGGGCTGCGGCCGGCACCGCACCGACGAGAAGGGAGAGGGTCGCCGCAACGGCCACGCTACACGTTCCCGAACCCACTGGACTCCTCCCCATCGGTTGCTCAGGCGTTGACGTCGATGACCACCCTGCCGCGCGTCTCGCCAGCCAGGATCGACGCCGCCAGTTCCTCGATCCTGCTCATGGGCTCGACCGTCGTCATCTCGGAGAGCAGGTCGGCCGGAAGCTCCGCGGCCAGCCGGCGCCACGCCTCCCGGCGCAGGTCCATGGGCGCCATCACGGAGTCGACGCCGGCGAGAACGACGCCGCGCAGAATGAAGGGATAGACGCTCGACGGCAGGTCCATGCCGCCGGCCAGTCCGCAGGCGGCCACGCAGCCGCCGTAGCGGGTCTGGGCGATCAGGTTCGCCAGCGTCGACGAGCCCACGACGTCGACAGCGCCGGCCCAGCTCTCCCGGCCGATCGGCCGCGGCTTCGCGGACAGCGTGTCGCGGGCGATGACGTCGGCCGCGCCCAGACCGCTCAGGTAGTCATGCTCCGCCTCGCGCCCGGTGGAGGCGATCACCCGGTAGCCGGCCCGCGCCAGCAGCGCCACGGCCACCGAACCCACGCCTCCGGCGGCGCCGGTCACCACGACGTCGCCGCTCTCCGCTGTTATGCCGTGATCCTGCAGTGCCATCACGCACAGCATCGCCGTGTACCCGGCGGTGCCGATCGCCATCGCCTGCTGGTTGGTGAAGGCGCCCGGCACCGGAACGAGCCACTCCGGTTTCATCCGCGCCTTCTGGGAGTAGCCGCCCCAGTGGCTCTCGCTCAGCCCGTAGCCGTTGACCAGCACGCGGTCGCCCGGGGAGAACGAGTTCGAGGCGGACTCCGCCACCGTCCCGGCCAGATCGACACCGCAGACCATCGGCACCGAGCGGCAGATCGGCGCCGCGCCGGTGACCGCCAGACCGTCCTTGTAGTTCAGGGTGGAGTACTCGACATCGACCAGCACGTCGTGCTCGGGCAGGTCGGCCAGTGTCAGTTCACGCAGGCCGGCGGTGTGCTGATCGTCGACCCTGTCGACGACGACCGCGCGAAAGGTGTCGCTCATTCTCGGTTCGTTCCTCAGTTTGTGGGCTCGAGCAAGCCCGAGGGTGGCGATCCGACCGCCCGAAGACGGGCGCTCGGACTGCGACGCGGCGGCGCGAGGACGCGCCGCCGAGGTTCTATCATTCCGGTATGAGCTACACGATGCCGATTCGCATGTTCGCCGCCGCCTTACTCCTTGCGGCTCTTGCCGCTACCCCCGCCGCCGCCAACGAACGCGCGCGGATGACGCCGGCCGACGCCGACCCTGCCACCACCTGGCCGCAGTGGCGCGGTCCGAGCGGCCAGGGCGAAGTCACGGGC
>WTGL01000185.1:7244-9235 GCA_011523565.1 Acidobacteriota bacterium | reverse complement strand
CCTCGGCAACCACGGCCTGCTGGCGCTCGACATGGACGGCGAGATCGTCTGGCAGAAGTCGTTCGGCGAGTTGAGCGCCTTCCACGGCACAGCCTCCTCGCCGCTTCTGCACGGCGATCGTCTGATCATCGTGCAGGAGCAGCAGCGCGCCGCGTCCTTCATCGCCGCCTTCGACCGCCGCACGGGCGAGGAACTCTGGCGCACCGAAAGGGACACCCAGGTCGGCTGGAGCTCGCCGGCCGCGATCTCGGTCACCACCGACGACGGCGAAGAGCGCGACGAGATCATTGTCAACAGCCAACACCACGTGATCGCCTACGCTCCCGAGGACGGCCGCGAGCTGTGGCGGGCCAGCGGCACGACCTTCGAGGTTATCCCGAGCCCCGTGGTCGGCCACGACCTGCTGTTCAGCACCTCCGGCCGCGCCGGCCCGACCCTGGCGATCCGCCCCGGCGGAAACGGCGACGTGACCGACAGCCGCATCGTCTGGACCGCGGCCAAGGGATCGCCCTTCGTCGTCGCTCCGATGCTGGTCGGCGACTACCTCTACATGGTCAATGACATGGCGAGCGTGATCACCGTCTACGAAGCGAAGACCGGCGAGGTCCTCTGGCAGGAACGCCTCGGCGAACGGATGCGCGAGGGCTTCTCCGCCGCCCCGGTCGCCTTCGGCGGCAAGATCTTCTTCACCAACGACAACGGCGAGACCTTCGTGATCAAGGAAGGGCCGGACTTCGAGCTTCTCCACGTCAACCGGATCGGCGAACGGACGATCGCCTCGCCGGCCCTGGTCGGCGGCGTCTGGTACATCCGCACCGACGGGCACCTGTGGGCGATCGCCGGCGAGGGCAGCTAGGGGTTCCGGCCGCGGTGCACCCGCGCCACCTCGACCATGTAGCCACGGTTCGGTAACGCGGCGGCGCGATCGATCGCGGCTGCGGCTTTCTCCGATTCGCCCACGAGTTCGTAGTAGAGCCCGAGGTACAGATCGGCGTAGAAGCGTGCACCGGAACCCTCTTCCAGTACGGCGGCCTCGACCTCCGCGACACTCCCCTCGCCCCGGAACAGCGCGTCGATCTCCCTCATCGGCCGGCGAGCATCCGGGCCGACCGGCAGCATCGCTTCCCGGGCGGCTTCGAAACCGTCCTCGGCTGCGGCGCAGAGGAGGTGCCAGACGGCATTCTCCACGTCGTTCGGATTGACCAGGCGGTGGCGTTCGAACTGGCCGCGGCAGTCCTGGAAGCGGCCGGCGTAGTGGTACGAGATGCCGCGTTGCCACAGATACGGATCCTGCGACGGTTCCAGGGCCACGACCTGGTCGAAGTCTTCGATCGACGCTTCGATCCGCCCGGCCTTGAACTGCGCCGATCCCCGGAGGAGATAGAGCTGCCAGTTCCGCGGCTCGAGCTCGATCGCTCTGCCATAGCCGGCAATGGCCGCTTCGTAGTCGCCACGAGACTCGTGGAGGCTCGCCTGCCGCAGCAGCATCGCGGCGCTGGGTTCGTCGGCGTGCCGTTCGGGAGGCTGCTGCGCGGAACTTCCCGTCGCCGTCGCGAGCGGAAACGCGGCCGCCACGGACGCGAGCAAGTGGAGGGCTGCTGTGCGCCTCATTCGTCGGACTCTAGCGGGCGAACTCACCGCCTGTTTCGGGCTAGACTTCGCGCGCTTCGGCATCGCCACATCCCGACAGGACGACGATAAGGAAGGAACTCATCATGGGTCTGCTCGACGGCAAGGTTGCACTCGTTACGGGCGCTGGGGGCGGCCTCGGCCGCACTCACGCGTTGCTCCTGGCGCAGGAAGGCGCCGCGGTCGTGGTCAACGATCTCGGCGGCGCGCGCGACGGCACCGGCGCGGGGACCGCGATGGCCGACCAGGTTGCCCAGGAAATCCGCGACGCGGGCGGTCAGGCCGTCGCCGACTACGGTTCGGTGTCCGACGGCGATGCCGCCCGGGCGATGGTCCAGCGCGCCGTGGACGAGTTCGGCAAG
>WTGL01000185.1:0-7234 GCA_011523565.1 Acidobacteriota bacterium | reverse complement strand
CATCCTGCGCGACAAGTCGTTCAAGAACATGACCGACGAGATGTGGGACATCGTGCTCGACGTGCACCTGCGCGGCACCTACCTGGTCACGAAGGCTGCTTACGACCAGATGATCGAGCAGGAGTCCGGCGGCCGCATCATCATGACGAGTTCGACCTCGGGCCTGCTCGGGAACTTCGGACAGACGAACTACGGCGCCGCCAAGGCCGGGATGGCCGGCTTCATGCGCTGTCTCGCGCTCGAGGGCGCGAAGTACGGCGTCACGGTGAACCTGCTCGCACCGGCCGCCTGGTCCCGCCTGACCGAGGACATCATGCCGGAGACGACCGCCGAACCTCTGGCGCCCGAGAAGGTCTCGCCGGCCGTCGTCTGGCTGTGCAGCGACGACGCCGCCGACATCACGGGCCGCATCTTCGCCGTCGGCGGCAACAAGGTGTCGCTCCTGGCCTGGCAGTCGGTCGAGATCGCCAGCCGGCCGAACGACCAGGATCCCTGGGATGTCGCCGCCATCGGCGAGAAGATCCGCGCCGCGTCCGCCGACTTCCCCAAGCCGATCCACTTCAGCGATCTGATGTAGCCAGACCGCCCGCCGAACAGGCGGTCGTCCCTCGGACCTTTGTCCCGGCGCGCAACGTTCGCTGCCGGTTTGCGTAGAATGTTGACTAATGTGACTGTTATGGTCACGAATACGACGAGCGGCACCGTAACCGGGCTGAACGCCTCGCCCGCAGGACCTGACGAGAACACGCCATGAGCCAGCCAACCGTGAATGGAACCGCCTCCTGGAAGGCCCGACTCGAGCGCTGGGTTCCCCCCCACCTCGACGAGCAGATCGAGATCTACGAAACCCAGCTCGAGCAGAAGCGCCAGGGCAGGATCGACGACAAGGTCTTCGCCGAGACCCGTCTCCGCCGCGGCGTGTACGGCCAGCGCTACGACAACGGGCAGCGCCACGACGGCACTGCCAGCCGGACTCTCGAGTATCCGTGCGGCGACCTGACGAAGGGGCCCAACACGGTCTGGGACGCCCCCGGGATGCTACGGATCAAGATCCCGTTCGGCGCGATGAACGGGGAGCAGATGGAGGTCCTCGCCGACCTGGCCGAGGAGTACTCGGACGGGATCGCGCATGTGACGACGCGCCAGGACATCCAGCTCCACTTCATCCACATCGACGACACCCCGGACATCATGCGCCGTCTGGCCGCGGTCGACATCACGACCCAGGAGGCCTGCGGCAACTCGGTGCGCAACGTGACCGCCTGCCCGATGGCCGGCGTCTGCCGGGACGAACCGTTCGACGTCTCGCCCTACGCCCACGCGCTGACCCACTTCCTGCTCGGCCACAAGGATGCGCAGGACTTCGGCCGCAAGTTCAAGATCGCCTTCTCCGGTTGCGAGCAGCACGCGTGCGGACTGGCCAACATGCACGACCTCGGCGTCGTCGCCCAGGTACGCTCCACCGGCAACGGCAGGGGCAGCGGCACGGAACGCGGCTTCAGGGTCTACGTCGGCGGCGGCCTGGGAGCCGTGCCGCACCAGGCGAAGGTGCTCCGCGAGTTCGTGCGCGAGGACGAACTCCTGCCTCTGGCCCAGGCCGTCTGCCGCGTCTTCGGCCGGCTCGGCGAGAAGCGGAACCGGGCGCGGGCCCGGGTCAAGTTCCTGGTCGCCAAGCTGGGCATCGAGGAGTTCACACGTCTGGTCGACGAGGAACTCGCGATCCTGCCCGCCGACGACCGCTGGACCGCCTATCTGGATGACCTCTCGGTCACGGACGAGGCGCCGACGCGGCCGGCGACAACGCTGGAGCCCGGCCCCCGTCCCGATGGTTTCGGCGAGTGGCTATCCTCCAATGTTCAGCGGCAGCGGCAAACCGGTTACGTGACCGCCGCCATCAACCTGCCCCTGGGCGATCTGACCTCGACCCAGTTGCGGGGGCTCGCCGACACCGCACGCCGGTACAACGGCGGCCACGTGCGGAACACGGTCGAGCAGAACATCGTGCTCCGCAACATCAGCGAAGCCGACCTGCCCGCGCTCTACGCCGAGCTGCGCGCCGTCGGTCTCGGCGCTCCCGGCGCTTCATCGCTGGTCGATGTCACCGCTTGCCCGGGCACGGACACGTGCAAGCTGGGCATTTCGTCCTCGCGCGGACTTGCCGCCGAGCTGCGCAAGCGGATTGCCACGTCCATCAAGACCACCGGCGTGTTAGCCGACGAAGCAGTGAAGGACCTGCGCATCAAGGTGTCCGGCTGCTTCAATTCATGCGGCCAGCACCACGTTGCCGACATCGGCTTCTACGGCGTCAGCCGCAAGAGCGACGGCCGCACCGTGCCCCACTTCCAGGTCATCCTGGGTGGCCAGTGGACCGAGAACGCGGGCTCCTACGGGCTCGCCGTGGTCGCCGTGCCAGCCAAGCGCATCCCGGAAGCGGTCGAACGGATCGCCGGGCTCTTCGTCAGGGAACGGGAGAAGGGCGAGAGCTTCCAGCGTTTCATCGCCCGGGTCGGTAAGGCCCGCGTCCGGCAACTGCTGGACGATCTCACGAAGCTGCCGACCTACCTGGAGGACAACAGCCTCTATTCCGACTGGGGCGATCCGCGGGAGTACACGATCGGCGATCTGGGTGTCGGAGAATGCGCTGGCGAAGTCGTGACCGCGGTCGAGTTCGGCCTCTCGGCCGCCGAGCGCGAGGTCTTCCAGGGCCTGCTCGAACTCGACCGCGGCGAGGCCGAAGGAGCAGCCGCCAGGGCCTATGCCGCGATGCTGCAGGCTGCGCGCGCGCTGATCACCACAGAGAACATCGACATCGGAACGGCACCCGCGGAGGTCGTCGACGAGTTCCGTACCCGCTTCTACGACACCGAACTGTTCTTCGACCCCTACGCCGGTGCCAAGTTCGCGAACTACCTGTTCCGCATCCATGGCGATCCGGATACGACCTCGCAGGAGGAGGCCCACCGGCGGATCGAGGAGGCGCAGTTGTTCATCGAAGCGGCTCATGCCTGCAACCAGCGGATCTCCCAGATCCAGGTCGCAGGCACCTTGAGACGAGCGGTATGAGGGCCGCGACCGAGGGGGGGCTCGACGAGCTGGTCAAACTGGATCTGAAGGTCCTGGCCAGCAGCGAGTCGGCGGCGGAGCCCGAGGAGTTCATCCCGGTCTTCCACCGCTGGATCACGGAGCGGGTCCTGCCCGAGTTGCTGATCGACGTCGCCGACTACAGCCACGTCCACGAAGGTCCCGGCGTCCTCCTGGTGGGCCACGACGCGATCTACGCCTACGACCAGAGCCTCGGCGAACCGGGTCTGCTCTACAGCCGCCGCCGCGAAACCTCGCCCGAGACCACCGGCATCCGCACCCTGGACCAGCGGCTCGAGTCGCTACTCCTCTGTGCCTTCCGGGCCTGCGATCAGATCGAGGCCGAGCCCCGGCTCAACGGCCGGGTGACCTTCGATCGCCATCGGATCGAGTTGCGGGTGAATGATCGCCTCGTCGCCCGCGACGACGACACGGTCGCCGCCCTCGAGTCCGCCTTCTCGCAAGCCCTGTCCGCCGCCGGCGTCGGCAACGGCCGTGGTCCCGTCGCGCTGGAGCGCATCGGCGAGGCGCGCGAGCGCCTGACGTTCAGGACCGCCTGACCGAACGCGCCGCCTGCGCCCCCGCCACCAGCTCGCGCAGTTCCGGCTTCAGCTCCAGCCCCGCCGCGGCTTCGCGGCCGGCTTCCGACATCTTGGGCCAGGTCCGGGTCAGCACGTCGACGGTCTTCTCAGATCCCAGGCGCTTCGCCAACGCCTCCAGGTCGCGTTCCAGGAACACGAGGCAGGCCGCGTCCTCAAGCGTCTGTGCGTCGGCCCGCGAACTTCGGCCGGCGCGCTTCAGCACCAGGTTCTGCACCCGCTCGATCTTCTCCCTCCGGTAGCCGGCGTCGCGCAGTACGGCGCCCGCCAGCCTCGCATGTTCGAGCGCGGCGGCTCGACGCCACGCCAGATAGCCCTTGCGCCCGACCGGGTAGTCGCTTCGTGGTAGCGCGAACCGGCGCAGATGCTGGCAGTGCGCGGCCAGGAGGAGGATCTCGCCGGCATCCGGATCGAGGCGCTCCACCCAGGCGGCCATCCGCCGCGAGTACACCAACTCCCGCGGCAGTTCCTCGCCGTCCACTGTTTCCGTCGCCGGATCCTCCCGGTGAAACAGATCGAAACCGGCCACCGCGTTCTCGAAACGCGGCATCAACTGGAAACTCTTCACGCCCAGAAGACCAGCCCGGGAAACAGAAAGCTACTCGCCCGCCAACTCGCGTTCGACGGCCAGCTTCTCCCCGGCGTTTCGCTGCAACTCCGCCAGCCAGTCGACGAAGCCCTGCGGATCGACGAAGGGATGGGGGTCGCCCTCGCCCCGCGACGCCAGCTGCTCCGCACGCTCGAAGATCCTGCCCATTGAGGCGTGGTTCGAGATGTTCACGTCGATCGGGTTGCCTTCCTCGGCGGCAAGCCTCCCAATCCTGGCCACGCTGTCCAGATAGAGGTTCGTCCGGTGGACCCCCTCGAAGTTGAGTCCCACGCCGCCGAACACGAACGCCCGGTGCTCCTCCCCACCGTCCCGCACCGGGAACTCCATCGAGAGAACGCCCTCGGTATGGCCGGGAGTGACATAGAAGCGGATCTCGGTGTCGCCCAACTGCAGGGTGTCGCCGTCCGCGATCACCATGTCGTGGACCGGCACGTCGATCTCGTAGCGGGGATCGCTCGGCGGCTGTTCTGCCAACTCCCAATCGGCTTCGGTCATGCCGACCCGTGCGCCGTAGGCCTCCTGGAACCTCGCCGCCCCGCCGACATGGTCGAAGTGGCCGTGGGTCACCAGGACGTACTTGAGATCGGAAGGATCGAACCCCACGGCGCGGATGCCGTCGATCGCGTTGTCGATGAAGTCGCCGTACAGCGAACCGATCAGGATCAGGCCGTCCGTCGTCACCAGGAGATAGCAGGAAACCCAGTCGATGCCGACGTAGTAGAGGTTGTCGAAGATCTGGAACGGCTCGACCCGCTGTGCCACAGGGTCGTTCCGGAGTCCCCAGCCGTCGTCGTCACCGTCCGCGGAGGCCGCGATGTCGGCCTCCGGAGCCTCGTCCGGCACCGGCGCCGCGTTCTCGCCGCCGCAGGCCGCGCCCAAGCCGATCACGAGCGCGCTCAGGAGAGCCAGGAGACAACGGGTCATGTACCGGTCCAAGTTACCACGGCGATCCGACTGGACGAACCGCTACCAGGTCTCGCCGTACGGTCTCAGCTCGACGTCGAAACTCCACGCCGACGGGTCCTGGTGGGCCACGTACCAGACGTTCTCGGCGATCGCGTCCGGCTGAATGAAGAAGTCGTCCGGCTGGTCTGGCATCCGGCGCCGGGTCCATTCCAGGTCGATCACGGCGTCGATCACGAAGTACGCGACGTGGATTCCCTGAGGCCCCAGCGTTCGGGCCATCGACTCGGCGAGAATGCGCTGGCCCGCCTTGGTCGGCGCGAACCCGGCAAAACGCGGCACGCCGCGGCGGGCCGCCGTGTTACCGGTGACCATGATCGCCCCGCGCCCGGCTTCGATCATCGCCGGCGCGACGGCGCGCGCCAGGTAGAGCAGGCCCATCACGTTGACGTCGAAATTCGCGCGCAGCCGCTCCGGATCGATCTCCAGGAAGTCGCCGAAGGCGCCGCCAACGGCGTTGTGGACGAGCACCCCGGGCGCGCCGAGATCGCCTCGCACCTGCGTCGCGGTCGTCCGCACCGCCTCCGCATCGGAGACGTCACAGGCGTAGCCGCGCGAACCCTCGATCTCCGCTTCCAGGGCTTTCAGGCGTTCCTGGTTGCGGGCCAGCATCGCTACCCGGTAGCCGCCGGAAGCGAAGCGCCGGGCTAGCGCGGCACCGGTGCCGGGACCGACGCCCGAGATCAGGCAGACCGGATCGCTCATCGGCGCGGACGTTACAGCATCAAGATATAGACATTCCTGTATGCTTCTGCAACCAACCGACGGTCGCTTGCCCGGGAGACGATGATGACCAGACGCCGCTCTTGGATGCCCCGATTCCTGCTGTCGGCGCCTGCCGCGGCGCTGCTGGTGAGTACGCTAGCCGCGCCCGCGGTGGCCTCCGAGCGCGAACTCTACGTCGGTTTCCACCTGGGTCAGGCGGGAGTCGACATCGAGGTGGGCGACGCTTTCGATCAGGTTCTCGACGGCGACGCGAACTCGCGCAACTACGAAGCCGGTTTCAGGTTCAGCCGGTACTTCGCGGTCGAGGCGTCCTACTACGACTTCTCCAAGGTCGACGGGACGATCCGGCCCTGCGCGGAGCGCGTTCCCTGCACGGACCTCCAGGTCCGCGGCAAGATCAACGCACTGTCCGTCGCGATCGTGCCGCGGTACGAAGTCACCGGTCGCATCAGCGTGTTCGCGAAAGCCGGCCTCGTGGCCTGGGGCGCCGACATCGAAGACGCGGTCGACGAACTCGAACTCACGCTCGAGGACCTCGACGAAGACGACCTGATCTACGGCGTCGGCGTCGAGATCCAACTGCTCGGAAGGCTGAGGGCCGTGGGCCGCATCGAGTCCATCGGCGGCGACATCGAGACCTTCTCCGCCGGCGTTCGCCTGGGTTTCTGAGGGCTCACGGCCGAACCCGTTCCGGACGCGGGAGTGCTACCGTCGGCCCATGACCGACATCAAGCCCTACCGCCTCGAGATCGACGAGCAACAACTGACCGACCTGCGCCGGCGGCTGCAGGCGACTCGCTGGCCCGAGCGCGAGACGGTCGACGACTGGAACCAGGGCATCCCCCTGGCCTACACCCAGGAGTTGTGCACGTACTGGGCATCCTCCTACGACTGGCGTCGCCTGGAAAGCCGCCTGAACGATCTCGACCAGTTCAGGACCGAGATCGACGGACTGGGCATCCACTTCCTCCACCTGCGCTCGAAGCACCGGGGGGCCGCGCCGCTGGTGATGACCCACGGCTGGCCGGGCTCGATCGTCGAGTTCCTGGACGTGCTCGAGCCGCTACTCGATCCGACCGCGCACGGCGGCTCGGAGGAGGACGCCTTTCACCTGGTCGTTCCCACTCTGCCGGGGTTCGGGTTCTCGGACAAACCGACCCAGGCCGGCTGGAGCGTTGAGAAGATCGCCGACGCTTGGGCCGAACTCATGTCGCGGCTCGGCTACGAGTGGTACTTCGCCCAGGGCGGCGACTGG
>WTGL01000290.1:10992-12895 GCA_011523565.1 Acidobacteriota bacterium | reverse complement strand
CAACGGCTCGCCCACGCCCTACATCCCGCAGTGGATCGTCATCTTCATCCTGCTCCTGATGTTCGCGCTCGACCTCTACCAGAACTGGTGGGAGCGCAAGCGGGACGTCGACACGGTGACCCTGCACCGGCGGCGGAAGTAACCCGCGCCTCGCCCGGAACCGCCTCCGGGCCGGTGTACGATCGCCGCCCTCGCGTCCCGGGCTCGACTCGTGGGCAGCGGACGTTCACCAAGACCCACCGGAACCGTCATGTCCCAACATCGGCCAGACCCGAACACCCTGCCCACCCTCGCCATGCTCGGCGCCACCGGCGATCTGGGCGGTGGTCTCGCCCGACGCTGGGCGGCCGCCGGCTACATGATCGTCATCGGCTCCCGTTCGCGCGAGAAGGGTGCGGGCTCGGCCGCGGACGTGAACGAGCAGCTTCGAGGGCTGGGGCTGCCGGAGACGGTTCGCGGCACGGACAACCTGACCGCGGCTCAGGCGGGCGACATCGTCGTTCTCACGGTCCCCTACGCCTTTCAGCGGGCGACGCTGGAGGGTGTTGGCGAAGCGATCCAGGGGAAGATCCTGATCGACTGCACGGTGCCGCTCGTGCCGCCGAAGGTGGCCCGGGTGCAGCTTCCCGACGAGGGCTGCGCCGCGGTCATCGCTCAAGAGGTCCTCGGGCCCGGCGTCCGCGTGGTCTCCGCGTTCCAGAACGTCGGCGCCGCCCATCTGCGCGAGGAAGGTGCGGTCCATTGCGACGTGCTCGTCACGGGCGACGACCCGTCGGCGCGGGCCGAGGTCATCGAGCTGATCGAGGCGCTCGGCATGCGGGGCTGGCACGCCGGGCCGCTCGACAACGCGGCCGCGGCCGAGGCGCTGACCTCCGTCCTGATCCAGTTGAACCGGAAGTACGGCATCGCAGGCGCCGGCCTCCGGATCACCGGCGAACCGACCCGCGCGCCCTGAAGGCGGTTCGGCGCGCGATCGCAGTACGCGCGACACTCGGCTTGCGGAGGCGGTTAGCCTTCGGCTTTCGAGCACCGCAATCTCCCAGACCATGCTGAACATCAAGCCGGTACCAGGCCTGCCGGAAGTACAACCAGGCGACGATCTGGCCGTCCTGATCGCCGAAGCGATGCGGCAGGCACGGATGAAGTTGCGTGCCGGTGACGTGCTCGTCGTCGCGCAGAAGATCGTCTCCAAGGCGGAAGGCCGAATCGTCGATCTGGCGACGGTGGAAGCGCGTCCTGAAGCCGCCCGGCTGGCGGTGAAGTGCGACAAGGACCCACGCCTGGTCGAACTCGTGCTCCGGGAATCGACCGGGGTCCTCCGCACCGTACCCGGAGTCATCATTGTCGAGCACCGGCTCGGTCTCGTGCTGGCGAACGCGGGGATCGACCAGTCGAACCTGCGGCCCGGCGACGACCACGGCTATGCCCTGCTTCTGCCGGAGGATCCGGATGCTTCGGCGGCGGCCCTGCGCGGAGCCCTGGCGGCGCACTTCGGAGTCGAGCGCCTCGGCGTGATCGTCAACGACAGCGTCGGTCGCGCCTGGCGGCTGGGCACCGTCGGGCTCGCCATCGGTGTCGCCGGGATGACGGCGCTCTGGGACCTGCGGGGCGAACGCGACCTGTTCGGCCGGGAACTCCTGGTCTCGGAGACCGGGATCGCCGACCAGGTCGCGAGCGCGGCCCAGATCGCCCAGGGCGAGGGCGACGAGGGCACTCCGGTGGTGCGCGTCCGCGGCCTCGAACGGCTCGGACCGGCGCAGACCGCCCGCGACCTGCTGAGGCCGCGCAACCAGGATCTGTTCCGGTGAGGGCGGGTCCGTGATGACGGAAGACTCCCCAAGGCGCTGCCTGGCCCTTTCGGGCGGCGTCGGCGGCGCCAAGCTGGCGCTCGGGCTGTCGCGCG
>WTGL01000290.1:7883-10982 GCA_011523565.1 Acidobacteriota bacterium | reverse complement strand
CCGCGACACCGGCTGGGGTCAGGCCCACGAGACCTGGTCCTTCCTGGAGGCGCTTTCCCTCCTCGGTGGCGAGACCTGGTTCCGGCTCGGCGACCGGGATCTGGCGACCCACGTGGAGCGAACGCGACGGCTTCGCGCCGGCGAAACCCTGACCGAAGTGACCGCCGCCCTCTGCGGGGCGCTCGGCATCGCCGCCCGCGTGCTGCCGATGAGCGACGACCCGGTGCGCACCGTCGTGCGGACGGCGACCGGCGAGCTCAGTTTCCAGCACTACTTCGTTCGCGATGCCTGCGCCCCGACCGTCTCCGGTTTTCGCTTCGACGGAATCGACAAGGCCCGGCCGTCGCCGGCCTTCCTGGAGGGGCTGGAGGACGAAGCGATCGCCGCGATCCTCGTCTGCCCCTCGAACCCGTTCGTCAGCGTCGATCCGGTGCTGGCCCTCGACGGCGTCGAGACGGCCCTGCGCCGGACGAGAGTTCCCGTCGTCGCGGTCTCGCCGATCGTCGGCGGCGCGGCGATCAAGGGCCCCGCGGCCAAGATGATGGCGGAGATCGGGATGCCCGTCACCGCGGTCGGGGTCGCCCGGCACTACCGGGAACGCGACCTTCTCGACGGCTTCGTGATCGATGACGCCGATGCCGGCCAGGCGGCGGAGATCGAAGACCTCGGCCTTCCCACCCTGGTCACCGGCACGGTGATGGAGACGCTGGCCGACCGGGAACGCCTGGCCCGGGAAACGTTCGACTTCGCCTGCAGACTCGACCCCAGGCACGACGCCGTGGCGGAAGCCGCGCCGCCGGAACGGTCCGCGTGACTGCCGGCGGCCTCTGGGCGGTCCTGCCGGTCAAGGCCTGGTCCGAGGCCAAGCGGAGGCTATCGCCCGTTCTGAGCGCCGGAGAGCGGGAGGAACTGGCCCGCTCCATGCTCGACGATGTGCTCGCCGCCATCGCCGGCGTCCCCGGCGTCACGGGAACGCTTGCCGTGACCGCGGACGGCGTCGCCGCGAGGTACCTCGGAGAAGCCGGATGCGAGGTCCTCTCCGAGCCCAGGCGAGGCCTGAACCGGGCACTCGGAACGGCCGCCGAGGAACTCGGTCGCCGCGGCGAAGAGACGATGCTGGTGCTGCCGATCGACCTGCCCCTGGTGACCGCGGCCGACCTGGAGGAACTCCGCGCCCAACATCTCGAGGATTCGAGAGGCCAGGCGGGCGAGTCGGCACCGGGAGCGGCGGTCACCGTCGCGCCCGATCGCTTCCGTTCGGGGACCAACGCTCTCGTCTGCTCGCCGCCGGGCTGCATCCCGTTCCGCTTCGGCGACGGCAGCTTCAATGCCCATCTGCGGGAAGCGGAGCGGGCCGGAGCGGCTCACTCCAGCATCGTCCTGGCGAACCTGGGACTCGACGTCGACCATCCGGACGACCTGGCCGAACTGCTGCGGCTCGACCGTTCCAGCCGAACCGGCCACTTCCTGCGGAAACTCGGCCTGCGTGGACCCGGCCCGCGTGGACCCGGCGTGCGGGACCGGCTCAAGAGTCCGCGGAACCGGGACTGATACCGTTCGCTATCCCGGTCGGCGGGTCCAGTTCCCGCCGCCGACACGGCCATGTCCCCTCCGCTCAGCACGTTTCTCGATCGTCGCCCGACCTCTGACGAGGCTCGTGCGCTTGCCGCCCTCGAGCCGGGCGCCGGTCTCGAACAGTTGATCGAGACAGCCGGCGAACTGCGCGACCGGGGCCACGGCGACCTCCTTTCCTACTCGCGCAAGGTCTTCCTGCCGCTGACCCACCTGTGCCGCGACATCTGCCACTACTGCGTCTTCGCCCGGCCGCCGAAGAAGGGCGAGGCGGCGTACATGCCGCTGGACAACGTCCTGAGTCAGGCGCGCCTGGCCGCCGAGGCGGGCTGCAAGGAGGCACTGTTCACCCTCGGCGACAAGCCGGAGTTGCGCTACAAGGCCGCCCGCGAGGGCCTCGCCGAACTCGGCCACGAAACGACGCTCTCCTACCTGCGCGCGGCGGCGGAACGGGTGCTGGTCGAAACCGGACTCCTGCCCCACCTGAACCCGGGCCTGATGACCGCCGGGGACATCGATCATCTTCGACCCGTGGCGCCGTCCATGGGCATCATGCTGGAGAGCGTCTCGAAGCGGCTGCACGAGAAGGGCCAGGCGCACTACGGCTGTCCGGACAAGGTGCCCGAACGGCGGCTCGAAACGCTACGCCTCGCCGGCGAAGCGCGGGTACCGTTCACCTCCGGCATCCTGATCGGGATCGGCGAGACCCGGGAAGAGCGGATCGACGCCCTGCTCGCGCTGCGCGAGCTGCACCGGGAGTACGGGCACATCCAGGAAGTCATCGTCCAGAACTTCCGCGCCAAGCCCGAGACGCGGATGGCGGACGCGCCCGAACCCACGCTCGAGGATCTGCTGTGGACGATCGCCGCGGCGCGCCTCGTGCTCGGCCCACAGATGCACATCCAGGCGCCCCCCAACCTGAGCCCGGGCGTTCTGCCGCGGCTCGTCGCGGCCGGCATCGACGACTGGGGCGGCGTATCGCCGGTCACGCCCGACTTCGTGAATCCGGAAGCCCCCTGGCCGCATCTGGAGCGACTCGCCGAAGAGACGGCCGCCGCCGGCAAGACGCTGATCGAGCGACTCACGGTCTACCCGGAGTGGGCGCTGGACGGCGAGACCTGGCTCGACGACGGCCGCGATCAGAGCCGCGAGATCCGCCGCCTGGGCGGTGTACGCACCACGGTGCTCCAGCGGATCGACGCCACCGGCCTGCCGCGCACCGACGACTGGTCACCGGGCGAGCAGACGCCGCCCCCCCGCGAGGTCCTGGACGCCGTAGCCCCAGCGCCTTCCCGCAACGGCAACGGCCACGCCCCCTCCCCGTCTCCGCTCCGGAAGATCCTCGACCGGGCCCGGGCCGGCGAGGACCTCACCGAGGACCAGATCACGACCCTGTTCGAGGCACGCGGCGCCGACTTTTCCGCCGTCTGCGCAGCCGCCGACGCGGTCCGCCGCGAAGTCAAGGGCGACACGGTCACCTACGTCGTCAACCGGAACATCAACTACACGAACGTCTGCTACTTCAAG
>WTGL01000290.1:0-7873 GCA_011523565.1 Acidobacteriota bacterium | reverse complement strand
GCAGCGGGGCGCGACGGAAGTCTGCATGCAGGGCGGCATCCACCCCGACTACACGGGTGAGACCTATCTCGGCATCTGCCGCGCGGTGAAGGAAGCCGTGCCCGAGATCCACGTCCACGCCTTCTCACCGCTCGAGGTCTGGCAGGGCGCGGCGACGCTCGAGATGCCGCTCCGCGACTACCTGCTGCGCCTCCGGGACGCCGGCCTGGGCACCCTGCCCGGCACCGCGGCCGAGATCCTCGACGACGAGATCCGCGCGATCATCTGCCCCGACAAGCTGAACACCGACCAGTGGCTGGAGGTCATGGAGACGGCGCACGGCGTCGGCTACCGGACGACGGCCACGATCATGTACGGACATGTCGACGGTCCCCGTAATTGGGCCCGCCACCTGCTCCGCCTGCGTGACCTGCAGAAGCGCACCCGCGGCTTCACCGAGTTCGTGCCGCTCCCGTTCGTGCACATGGAGGCTCCGCTCTACATCAAGGGCCGGGCCCGCAAGGGACCGACTTTCCGCGAGGCGGTGCTCATGCACGCGGTCGCGCGGCTGGCTCTCCATCCCTGGTTCGAGAACGTCCAGGCCTCCTGGGTCAAGATGGGCCCGGAAGGCGTCGCGGCCTGCCTCAACGCAGGCGTGAACGACCTGGGCGGAACGCTGATGAACGAGAGCATCACGCGCGCAGCGGGAGCGGAGCACGGGCAGGAACTCCCACCGTCCGAAATGGAGGCGCTCATCCGCGAGCTTGGACGAAACCCCCGGCAGCGGACCACCGCCTACGGCACGCCGCCGCCCGAACGCGTCGAGGCGTCATTCCAGGCCGCCGAGCTGGCCGCCGTGCTGAACACGCCGGCCCACCGCTACGAGCGCACCGGTCCTTTGCGGCTGGTGCGTCCGGGGCTGGACGCGGACGGCAGCTAGAGCACCGCCTCCGCAATCGCGTCGAGCGCCTCCGGCTGCTGGCATCCCAGCAGCAGGGAAGCGACCTGGCCGTTGCTTCCGGCCTCCTTCCAGGCCGAGAGCCGGTCGATGATCCGCTCCTTCGGTCCGACGAGGGCGACGTCGTCGACCAGGGCGTCCGGCACGGCGCCGATCGCCTCGCTCCGCTTGCCGCCGAGGAAATTGTCCTGGATGGCGCGCGCCTCGTCCGGATAGCCGAGACGCCTGGCGTAGTCGTTGTAGAAGTTCTTGTCGCGCGCGCCCATGCCGCCGATGTAGAGGGCCATGCTCATCTTGACCGGGGTGCGGCACTGCTCGACGTCGTCACCCATGACGACGGTGACGAAGGGCATGACCTTGAAGTCGTCGAGACTCTTGCCGTTGCCAGCCCTGGCGAAACCGCGGTCGAGAGCGCCCTCGAGCAGGTCGAAACGCTCCGGGTTCATCCAGATCGGGAACACGCCGTCGGCGACCTCGGCGCTGCACTCCAGGCCGTTCGGACTAATCGAGGCGGTGTAGATGGGGATCGAGTTGTCCGCCGCCAGGATGCTCTTCAGCGGCTTGCCGAGACCCGTGCCGTCTTCGCCGCGATAGGGCAACTGGTAGTGGAAGCCCTCGTGGGTGACCGGCTCCTCCCGGGCGAAGACCTTGCGCATGATCTCGATGTACTCCTTCGTGCGCGTCAGCGGCCGGCCGTAGGCAACGCCGTGCCAGCCCTCGATCACCTGCGGACCCGATGGCCCGAGACCCACCAGGAAACGGCCGCCCGAGAGCTGGTTCAGCGTCATCGCGGTCATCGCGGTCATCGCCGGACTGCGCGCGGGCATCTGCATGATCGCCGTGCCGACCTTGATCCTCCCGGTCTGGGCGAGAACCCACGCCGCCGTCGACACGGCGTCCGAGCCGTAGGCCTCCGCCGTCCACACCGACGAGAAGCCGGCGCTCTCGGCCCTTCGGATGCGATCGATGTCGATGCTGATCTGGCTTCCGAAGGCGCCGGCAAGCAGTCCGAGTTCCATGGAAGGGTCTCCTTCTACGCTGTTCTCTGGGGGGTTCCGGGATCGAAACGCGCGCGAGCGTAGCAGCCCCAGCTCCCCGCATAGACTCCGGCCATGACGGAGGCCACCGAGCGCCCCGGCCCGGGCAGTCCGCGACGTCCGCCCAGAACACGCAGCCAGGTGCTGTGGCCGCTCGCCTTCGTCACCCTGATCCTGGGCATGGTCGTGGTCATCGTGGTCGGGTACGTGATCATCCGGCTAACCCAGGTGCCCGGCGACATGGTCGAAAGCGGCCGGGAACTTGGCCGCGCCGCCGTGGAGAGCGTGGAGCGCATCGCGCGGGCGTTCCGGACCGGCAGCGTACAGACGTCGTTCGTGAGCTACGCAACAGAGGTTTCAGGCAGCGCCTTCCTCCAGTTCGCCACGCTCGACCAGACCGAAGTGCTGGAGCGCACGGACTCGGCCAGCCTCCTCTGGGGCCGGCTAAGGCTCCCTGACGTGGTCGTCGAGGCGCGCGTCCCGGTCCGCTACACGTACTACCTCGACCTCGAGGACGAGTGGCAACTGACCCTCGACGGCAAGACGGTCGCCGTCCTGGCGCCTGGCGTTCGTGCGAACCGGCCAGCCGTTGACGCCTCGGCGATCGAGTACCGTGTCCAGGGGGACTCCATCCTGCGCGACGAGGAAGCGGTGCTGGAGCAACTCCGACTCCGCATTACGGACCAGTTGGCCGCACGCGCGGGCGAGAACATCGCCTTGGTGCGTGAACTGGGACGGCGCAGAACGGCCGACTTCGTACGCACATTCCTGCTCGCCCAGTTCGGCGAGGACGTCGAGGACTACCGGATCGAGGTCCACTTCCGGGACGAGGTCGACTTGGAATCGGCTGTCGATCCGGGGCCTCCGGTCACCGAGGAACCGCGACTTTGACCGACCGGCTGGCGCGGAGGCGCCAGCGACTCCGGGCACGCCAGGCGGACCGCTTCGCCCGTATGGCGGACCAGGTCCACGTACACAATCCCTTCTACCGCTCGAAGTGGCGCGCCGCGGGCTTCGACTCGCCGCCCACTCTGGACGATCTCGGCGGTCTCCCCTACACCACGAAGGAAGACCTCGCGGCCGACCAGGAGGCGAACGCCCCATGGGGCAGCAATCTGACGTTTCCCTTCGACGCCTACGTCCGCGTTCACCGCACGTCGGGAACCACCGGCCGGCCGCTGCGCTGGCTCGACACGCCGGCGAGCTGGCAGTGGTTCCTGGACTGCTGGCTCGCGGTCTACGAAGGCGCCGGCGTCACCCCCGCCGACCGGGTCTTCGCCGCCTTCGGCTTCGGCCCGTTCATCGGCTTCTGGACCGCCTTCGAGGCCGCGCAGCAGCTCGGCTGTCTGGTGCAGCCGGGCGGCCACCTCTCGACCGAGCAACGGCTGCACATGATGCAGGACGACGGCAGCACGGTGCTGCTGTCGACGCCCACCTATGCTCTGCGAATGCTCGAGTCCGCCCGGCGCCTCGGCATCGACCTCGCCGGCGGCGACGTCGAGCGGACGATCCACGCGGGGGAACCGGGCGCCGGCGTCCCGGCGGTCAAGCAACGGCTCGCGGCGGGCTTCGGTGTCGAGGTCTTCGATCACGCCGGCGCGACGGAGGTGGGCGCCTGGGGCATTCCCTGCGGCGTCGGCGAGCATCTGCACGTCCTGGAGGACGAGTTCATCGTCGAGTGGATCGACCGGGAAACCGGGGCTGCGCGGGAGCCGCTCGAGGCGGTCGCCCGCGAAGCCGGCGGCGACGATCTGGGCGAACTCGTGCTGACGAACCTTGGACGGATCGGAAGTCCGGTCGTCCGCTACCGCACCGGCGACGTTGCGCGCCTTTGTGCCGCCGGTTGCCCGTGCGGCCGGCCGACGGTCTACCTGGATGGCGGCGTGATCGCGCGTGCGGACGACATGTTCATCGTGCGCGGCGTGAACGTCTATCCGAGCGCCATCGACGCGCTCATCCGGGAGGCGGGCGGCGTCGCCGAGTACCGCGCGACGGTGCGCCGCCGCTCCCAGATGGCCGAGGTCGAGGTGGAGATCGAGCCCGAGTCCGGGCAAGACGCAGGCAGCGTCCGGAACCGCGTCCAGGACCTGTTCGAGGAACGCCTCAGTCTGCGTGTGCCGGTCCGGATCGCCGGCTCCGGCGCCCTGCCGCGCTTTGAACTGAAGGCCGACCGGTTCAGGTTCGAGGAACCGTCGTCACCGGTCGATTGACAACCAGCAGGGCCGCAAACAGGAGAGCGCCCAGGCCGTTCACCGCGAGACCTACGGTCGGACCTCCCAGGTCGGGTACCAGCAGCAGCGCCGCCGAGACCAGCATCAGCACCCGGAGCGGCATGCTGAGTTCGGCGCGCAGATAACCGCCGATGCCCGCGGCCAGGGCGACGATGCCGACAACCGCCGCGCCCAGGGCCAGCAGCAGGGGCGGCAGACCGGCCGCGCCGCCGGCGAACAGGCTCGCTCCGCTTTCGTCCATCAGCAGCAACGACGGCCGGTAGACGAACATGAACGGGAGCGTGAAGCCCACCAGGGAGAACCGGAAGGCAGCCAGCGCCGTCGACATGACCGGGGCCTGAGCCAGGCTGGACGCCGCATAGGCGGCGAGCGCGACCGGCGGCGTGACCATGGACATCATGCCGAAGTAGAAGATGAACAGGTGCGCGGCGAGGGGAATGACCCCCAGTTCCGAGAGCAGCGAGCCCATCAGCGTCGCCATCAGCAGGTAGCACACGACCGACGGCACGCCCATGCCCAGGACGAGCGACGTGGCCATGATCCCGAGCAGCGCCAGGAACAGGTTCGTCGCCACGACGGACTTGATCGAGGCCGAGAAGTCGGCGGCGATGCCGGTCTGCTGGACGATGCCGATGATCACACCGACGCAGGCACTCGCGGCCACCAGGGGAATCCCGTTGCGGGCCGCCCGGGTCAGGGCGCCCAGGATGTGCGGCCGCCAGGCCCTGTGGATCAGGCCGAACACCATGAGGCCCAGCATTGCCACGATGCCCGAGGAGAGCCAGGACTCGAAGACCTGCCGGAAGGACGGGTCCGCCCGCGTGTCCGCCCAGACGAGCTGATGCAGGATCGCCACCGCGGCGAAGCAGGCGAGGGTCACGTACCGCAGCCTCCGCGGCAGTTCGAACTCCTTGCGCAGCACGGCCAGAACCAGGATCACGATCAGGGAACCGGTGACCGCGCGAAATGGAGAGAACCGGAGCAGCAGCAGCAGGATCAGGGCCCCGAGCGCCGAGACGAACACCAGCGCGTCGAATCGCCTCACCGGCGGCGGCTCGCCCTCCCGCTTGGGCGTGCCGACCCGCCGCGAGTAGAAGTGGACGATCAGGAAGATGGACAGGTAGAAGAGCACCGCCGGCAGCAGGGCCGCCTGCACGATCTGCAGGAAAGTGACCTGGGGCTCGACGATCTCGAGCATCATGTAGGCGCCCGCTCCCATGACCGGCGGCACCAGCGCACCTCCCGAAGCCGCAGCCGCCTCGACCGCGGCGGCGATATGGCGCCTGAAGCCGTTGCTGCGCATCATCGGAATCGTGAAGGCGCCGGTGGTCACCGCGTTCGCCACCGCGCTGCCGGAGAGGGAGCCCAGGAGGCCGCTGCTCAACACGGCGACCTTCGCCGGACCGCCCGGCCTGGTTCCGAACACCCGTTCCGCGAAGCGCATGATGAACTGCGTCGCTCCCGACATCTCGAGGAAGGCACCGAAGACGACGAACAGGAAGACGTACCGGAACATGACCGAGGCTGCCGGACCGAACACCCCCAGGCTCTGCAGGAAGGTCGTGCCGACGACATCCCGGGGGTGCTGGCCGGCGTGCGGGAAGAGCCAGTCCGGCAGGACGGGCCACGCGCTCCGCAGGCTGTAGTAGCAGTAGAGCGTGTGAGCGACGAAGGCCAGGGCCAGCGCGGGCACGATCCAGCCGATGCTGCGCCGGGCCGCCTCGAGCACCAGGACCAGGCCGACCAGGCCGAGAGCGATGTCGGCTCCCGTTTCGATTCCGGCCCGGTTTCCGAGCGACCTGCCCTCCGACCAGAGATGCTCAAAGGCCGGCTCCGTCTGGACGACGACGTAGGCGCACGCCGCGACGGCGGCCAGGCCGAGCACGAAGTCGAGACCGCGCAGCCAAGGGTTCGCCGCCAACTTCGCGTGGAGCGGGAAGGCGAGGAAGCAGAGCAGGAGCCCGGCGCCGACGAACACCGCCAGCGACGACTGGGGCAGCAGCACCCCGTAGTTCACTTCGAACAGGACGAAAAAGCACAGACCGACGCCCAGCGCGCCGATCAGGGCGCGCCTCATGTGCTCAAGCCGCGAATCCGGCCGAGACGCCGCCTCGCCGTCTGCCGTCTGGGACTGGTCGGCCGAGCTCAACCCGCGTCTTCGGGCCAGACGCCGATCTCGCGGTAGTAGCGCTCAGCGCCCGGATGGAAGGGGGTGCCGGTGTTGCGGGCGGCGTTGGCCTCGTTGATGGCGCGGCCAGCGGGGTGTCTGTCGGCGATCGCCTGACGATTCTCCCAGATCGTCCTGGTGATCTCGTAGATCAGTGCCTCATCCGCGTCGGCGGAAGTGATCAGGTGCATCGAGCCGACATTGAGACCCGGATAGTCCTCCGAGAGGTCCGAGTACGCGTCGGCCGGGATGGTGGCAAGCTGGAAGAACGGATAGTCCCTGGCGAGCTGCTGGCGCTTTTCCTCATCGAACGGCAGGAAGAGAATGTCGTGCGTGCTGCAGGCCTGTGTTACCGCTCCCGTGGGCACCGCGCCGCCGAGAAACGCGGCGTCGATCGAACCGTCGCCGAGCATGTCGACCGCTCCGCTCTGGGTGCCGTACACCTGGGTGAAGTCGTCGTAGGTGACGCCATGGGCCGCCAGAAGCGGCTGCACGAACATCTCGAAGCCGGCCCCGGCGACGCCGACCATCGCGCGCCGCCCGGCCAGGTCGCTCATCTTCGTCAGGCCCGAGTCGGCCTTGGTGATGAAGGTGGCGATGTTCGGGGCCAGGGTGACGACCGCGCGAATGTCGTAGCTCTGCTCCCAGCCCGACTCCCCCAGGACCGCGAAGTAGCTGATCGCCGAGTTCGACATGGCGAGCTCCAGTTCGCCCCGTACCAGTCGGCGGATGTTCTCCTGCGAACCCTTCGTGCCGCGCGGCTGCACCCGCCACTCGTTCTCGCCGCGGTTCTCGTTCAGCACTTCGGCGATCGCACCGCCGACGACCGGAAACGCTCCGCCCACCGGGGCGGTTCCCATGCTCAGGAATTGCGGACCGCCGGACACGACGTCGCCCGGGTCGCCGACGCAGGCGAACAGAGGGAGGAGCGCCGCCAGCAGGACGAGACAGCGAGTTTTCATCGTGGAGACTCCGGGAGTGCTGGACGGTTTGTGGGCCCGCGGGCGGAACCCGTGATCATACTCTGCCGCTGGTCCGCTCTCAGCGGACCGGTGCGGCGATGCAGTACAGGAAGCTGGCGGTCCGCAGGTAGAGCCGGCCCTCGGCCACGCCGAGCGACGACAGGGTGAAGCCCTGGACCTGGTTCTTCGCAAGGATCTCGAACTCGGGGCCGTCCCTGACCACGGTCGTCACTCCGTCCTCGCTGGTCGCGTAGACCTTGCCGTCGGCGACCAGGAGCGAGGCGCTGTAGGTGCCCGGCTCGAGCCGCTGGTTCTCCCAGTCCGGCGCGCCGGTTCTGGCGTCGAGTCGTGACAGGAGGCCGTTGTCGCGGAGCAGGTAGAGCGTCTCGCCGTCCGTCGCGGGGGTCGGCACGTCGGGACCGCGATCCGTCTGCCAGAGGAGTTCGGGCTCGCCGCCGGCCCGGAGCCGCAGCGCCTTCATCGGGTTGACGCGGGTGGGGACGAAGACCAGGTCCCCCGCCGAAACCGGCGACGCCACG
>WTGL01000287.1:3589-13012 GCA_011523565.1 Acidobacteriota bacterium | reverse complement strand
CCCGGCGGAGCGGGCGAGGAGCGTCGCGCCGGCCAGCGCCCAGAACGAGACCAGGATGCCCAGGGTCGTCATCAGCGCGCCGCCCACGATCTCCCGGCGCGGCTTCCCCGACGCCTGAGCGAACCCGAAGAGCTTGAGCGAGACGATGGGCAGGACGCAGGGCATGCCGTTCAGGATCAGCCCGCCGAGCAGGGCCGGAATCAGGGCTGCGAACAGCCCCAGGCCACCGCCGGAGCCGCCGCCGGGCGCGGCCGGCGCGGCTTCGAAGGCTGGATGTCCCGTTGGTTCCCCGGTCGCTCCGATCTCGAGCGAGACCGTTGCCTCGGCCGTGATTGGCGGCAGGCACTGGATGTCGTCACACGCCTGGTAGAGGAGTTCGGCCGTCACGTCGACGACACCGGCTGTCGCGTCCGTGGGCAGATCGAATCCCGCGTGGATCACCGCCTCGTGCTCGTAGACCGCCAGCAGATCCTCCGAGAACCCGAACTGCCACATGATGTGGTCGGGATAGCGGACATCCGGCTGCGGCCAGTCGGCGGGCAGCTCGAAGGCGATCTCGGTGGCGATCAGGTAGTCGAAAGTCGGTGTGTGGCTCTGGATATGCCAGCCGTCCTCGATGTTGATCACCGCGGCGATGCGTACGGGGTCGCCTGGGGCGTAGGAGGTGAGGTCGGCAAAGGCTTCGAGCGAGGCCATTTGCGGCGTTCTGAACTGGCCTTCCGCGACAGTCGCCAGAGAGAGAATCGCGGCGACGGCCACCGCCGGACCCGTTCCCAACCTGCTGTTACGATCCTGTTTCATGCCTTCCGGTGAGCGCGAGTCGGCGACGATGGCTGTCTCCCGGCGGGTGGCCGAGCTGCGCCGCGAGGGGGTCGAAGTCTTCGACCTGGGAGCCGGAGAGCCCGACTTCCCCTCGCCGGAGACAGCCGTAAGAGCTGCGAAGCGGGCCCTCGACGAGGGCCGGACGAAGTATACGGTGCTCGAAGGCACGCCTGAGCTGAGAGCGGGGCTGGCGGCCCGGTACGGCAAGGAGGGAGCGCCCTGGAGCGCGGCGAACGTGCTGGTTACGGTGGGCGCCAAGGCGGCGCTGTACGAACTGGCCAAGGCGTTCCTGTCGCCTGGCGACGAAGTCGTGGTGCCGACGCCGGCCTGGGTCAGCATTCCGGCCCAGGTGCGGCTCGCGGGCGCTGCGGTGGTCACGGTTCCGATGGCGGCCGCGGACGGTTTCGCGATTCGGGCGCAGCCTCTGATCGATGCGATGTCGCAGCGAACGCGGGCGGTGGTCGTCAACTCGCCGTGCAACCCCACCGGTGCGGTCGCCGGGGTCCTGGACCTGGAGCGCGTCGCCCGCGCCTGTGCCGAGCGCGGCGCCCTGCTGATCTCGGACGAGACCTACGAGCGGTTCATCTACGACGGCCAGCGGCATGCCAGCGTCGCGTCGCTGGCGGCCAGGTACCCGGAGACGGTCGTTCTGGTGGGTTCGTTCTCGAAGACCTACGCGATGACCGGCTGGCGGCTCGGCTACCTGCTTGGCGCCCCTTCGGTGATTGCCGCGGCTGCCGCCGTGCAGAGCCATGTGACCTCGAACGCGACCTCGTTCGCGATGGCCGGTGCCGAGGCGGTTCTGGAGCAGGAGCCGCCCGAGGCGGCTGCCCTGGTGGCGGCGTGCGCGCGGCGCCGCGCGCTCGTTTTGGCCGAGCTGGACCGGATTCCGGGAGTCGTCTGCCCGCCGCCGGCCGGCGCTTTCTACGCGTTCCCGGACGTGAGCGCCTGGTTCGATGAGCGCTGTCCCGACTCGGCGGCGTTCTGTCGCCGCCTGCTGGACGAGGCCGGCGTGGCCACGACGCCCGGTTCGGCGTTCGGATGCGAAGGTCATATCCGCCTCTCCTATGCCTGCAGCGACCGGATGCTGACGACTGGGCTGGAGCGGATGGCGGAGCTGCTGGGCGCGAGAAGGAGGCGGGCGGGATGAGACCGTTGGTCGGCAGGCTCGCCTTCCCCATGCTGAACCTGTTCGGGATCCGCGTGCGGGTCCACTTCACCTTCATCCTGCTCCTGGTCTGGATGGCGGTGTTGGCGCCGAACCTGGAGAGCAACGCCGTGCTGCTCGGCCTGGTTGTCGTGGGGTTGCTGGCGAGCGTGGTCCTGCACGAGCTGGGCCACGCCCTGACCGCTCGACGGTACGGGATCGAGACCCGCGAGATCGTGCTGACACCGATCGGAGGCGTGGCTCGCCTGGACGGCTATCCGCAGGGCCTGGCCGAGTTGGCGATCGCGGCTGCCGGCCCGCTGGTGAACCTGGCCCTCGCGATGGTGCTCTTCTTTGGCCTGCTGGTGGCCGGGCTGCCGCCCTGGGGCGCCGGCGCCGTCGTCGATCTGCACTCCGCGCTGCAGTGGCTGCTGTTCGGCAACCTGTGTCTGTTTGCGCTCAATCTGCTGCCCGCGTTTCCCCTCGACGGCGGCCGCATCCTACGCTCGGCCCTGTCCTTCCTCCTGGGTCAGGAGCGGGCGACGAAGATCGCGACCCGGCTGGGGTTGGCGCTGGCGGCGGTGCTCGGGTTGGCCGCTCTCGTGCCGTGGGTGCTTGGGCTGATGTTCAACATGCTGCTTCTCCTGACCGCCTTCTTCGTGCTCCTGGGGGCGACCCGCGAGTCCTCGCTGGTCAAGACGCTGCAGGCCCTCGAGGGCCGGCGGGCGGGGGAGGCGATGATGACCCGCTGCGAACGGCTGGCGCCGCAGGACACGATCGAGTGGGCGGTGCGGCTGCTGCTCTCCACCACGCAGCGGCAGTTTCCGGTCGTCGATGGCTGGGGACGAGTGGCAGGCGAAGTGGACCGTGATCGCCTGCTCGAACTCGTGGCCCGATGCCCGGGCGACACGCCCCTGCTCGAACTGATGAACCGCGAACCGCTCACCGTGACCGAGGACTGCGACCTGCTGGAAGTGTTGCGGCAGTTGCAGAGTTCGGCGCGCGCTCTCTGGGTGGTCCGTGACCACGAGCTACGCGGAATGCTCACCGCGGACGGCCTGTCCCAGTTCGTCGAGGTGTGCAACCGACTCAGGCACCGCGACACCGGCGCGGTGGGGTCCTGAAACTGCTAAGCTGGACGTTCCACTCGACCAGATGGGGTGAAGGCGCGTGAGCGACGACGCAAAGGGATCGGGATTCTCTCGCCGGTCGTTTCTGCGGGGCGGCGCTGCCGGGGCTCTGGCCACGGGCCTGCTGCCAAGGGACGCGGACGCGGCCGTCGCGGCGAACGACGCTGACGGTGCCCCGACCGTCGGGCCGGGCGCGGTCGAGATCGAACTCGAAGTGAACGGCGTTGCCCGCCGTCTGGAAGTGGAGCCCCGGGTGACGCTGCTCGACGGACTGCGTGACCGCCTCGATGTGACGGGGCCGAAGAGGGTCTGCGATCGCGGCACCTGCGGTGCCTGCACGGTGCTCGAGGACGGCCGCCCGATCTACGCGTGCTGCCGCCTGATGATCGAGTCCGCGGGGCGGAGCATCACGACCGTCGAGGGACTGGGTTCACCGGACGCCATGCACGAGGTGCAGCAGGCCTTCGTGGAGAACGATGCGCAGCAGTGCGGCTACTGCACGCCCGGCTTCGTGGTCGCCACCGCGGCGCTTCTTGCGCGCAGTCCGGCGCCGACGGAGCAGGAAATCGAAGCCGGGCTGGGGGGCAACTTCTGTCGCTGCGGAACCTACAAGGGCATCCGCGCCGTTGTTGGCGGCCCGGCGGAACGTGGGGGCGACGGCGTTGGCTGACTACTCCTGGCCCGAGGCCGACCGGAGGGGCCAGATCGGCCACCGTCCGGCGCGTCTGGACGGTCCGGTCAAGTCGACCGGGTTCGCCAGGTACCCGTCGGACCAGAATCCGCCGGGTCTTCTGGCCGCGAAGATCCTGACCTGCCCGCACGCTCACGCCCGCATCCTGGGCATGGACACCTCGGCGGCGGAGGCGATGCCCGGCGTGCGCGTCGTCCACGTGATCCAGGGCGAGGGTTCCGAGATCCAGTGGGCCGGCGACGAGGTCGCCGCGGTCGCCGCGGAAACGGAGGACATCGCTCGCGACGCTGTGCGGGCGATCCAGGTCGAGTACGAGGTGCTGCCCCACTTCGTGACGGAGGAGCATCGTGACCGGGCGCCGGCGGCGCAGCCGGGTTCCGAGCGAACCGACGGCGACCCGGACGCGGCCTTCGCCTCCGCCCATCGCATCGTCGAGCAGACGCTCGGGATGCCGCAGATGGCCCACATGTGCCTCGAACCGCACGGGCAGGTCACGGCATGGGACGGCGACGAACTCGAAGTCCACGCCTCGACGCAGGCGGTTTCCACCCTGGGCGGCCAGTTCGCCTCCGAGCTCGGCATACCGGCGACGCAGGTGCGGATCCGTACCGAGTACATGGGCGGCGGCTTCGGTTCCAAGTTCTCGCCGGATCGTTGGGGGATCGTCGGCGCCGAGTTGGCGCGCAAGGCCGGCGCGCCGGTGAAGCTGTTCCTGGACCGGGACCAGGAGGTGTCGGTCGCGGGTAGCCGGCCTTCGGCGTTCGCCCGGATTCGGGTGGCGGCGGATGAACAGGGCAAGCTCGTGGCCTGGGACTCGGACTCCTGGGGTTCGGGCGGTTTGCCGGGCACGGGCCAGACGCCGTTGCCGTACGTGTTCAGCAGACTGCCGAACCGGCGCCTGCGCCACACGTCGGTGCCGACCAACCTGGCCGGATCGCGGGCCTGGCGGGCACCCAACCATCCGCAGGCATGCTTCCTGACGATGGCCAGCCTGGACGATCTGGCCGACGAACTGGATCTGGATCCGATCGACTTCCTCGACCGGAACCTGGATCTGACCGGGCGGGCCGACGTGTACCGCGAGGAACTCGGCATTGCCGCCGAGATGGCTGGTTGGGAGGAACGCTGGCAGCCCCGGAAGCGGTCCAGGGATAGTGCTCTCCAGCGGGGCCTGGGTGTCTCGATCCACACCTGGGGCGGCCGTGGTCACTCGAGCAACTGCGACGTGACCGTCCATCCCGACGGTGCGGTCGAGGTCCGGATCGGATCCCAGGACATCGGCACCGGGACCCGCACCGTCGTTGCCCAGGTGCTGGCGGAGACGTTCGGCCTGGAGCTTCACCAGGTACGCGTATCCCTGGGCGACAACCGGTACCCGCAGTCCGGTCCGTCGGGCGGCAGTTCGACCGTCGGCGGGGTATCCGCCTCGACCCGGCGCGCGGCGCAGGACGCCATGGGCGAGGTGCTGGCGCGGGTCGCCCCCCGGCTCGAGGCGGAGCCGGAGCAACTGAAGGCGGCGGGAGGCCGCGTGTTCGTGGAAGGCGAACCCTCGCGCGGCATGTCCTGGCCCGAAGCGGCGGCGCAGATCGGCGGCGCGCCGGTCAGTGCGCGGGGGCGCAATCCAGGCCCCGGACGGTTGATCTCGAGCGGCGTGGGGGGAGTCCAGATCGCCGAGGTCGAGGTCGACATGGACACCGGCGTGGTCCGGGTGGAGCGGATGGTCGCGGTCCAGGACTGCGGCCTGATCATCAATCGTCGTCTCGCCGAGAGTCAGGTCTACGGCGGTCTGATCATGGGGGTCGGCTACGCGCTGTTCGAAGAGTGGATTCCGGATCCGGTAACCGGTCGGCTGCTGAACGCCGACATGGAGTTCTACAAGCTGGCGGGTCTGGTGGACGTTGGTTCGCTTGAAGTCCACATGATGACCGGCCCCGCGTACGACGAGCGGGGCGTGATCGGCCTGGGCGAGCCGCCGGTGATCTCGCCCGGCGCCGCGATCAGCAACGCGGTGGCGAATGCGATCGGGGTTCGCGTGCCCTACCTGCCGCTGACGCCTGACCGGGTGCTGGACGCCCTCGCAGCCGACGGAGGGGCGGCCTGATGCGGAGCTTCAGTTACGCCGCGCCGACGACGATCGAACAGGCGGTCAGTCTGCTGGAGGTCGAGGGCAGCGAGGTGCTCGCCGGGGGAACGGACCTCCTGAGCCTGCTCAAGGACGATGTCGAACGGGTCGAGCGGCTCGTTTCGCTGCGCGGCGTCGAGGACCTCTCCGGTATCGACGCCTCCGGGGGCCGGCTCCGGATCGGCGCGATGACGACGCTGCAGGACCTGCGGGATCACGCCGGAGCGACCGAGGCCGTGCCGGCCCTGGTGACCGCGATCGACGGCGTGGCCAGCGCTCAACTGCGGGCCATGGGCACCGTCGGCGGCGATCTGCTGCAGCGCCCGCGCTGCTGGTACTACCGCCGCGGCTACGGTCTGCTCGCCCTGGGACGGGATGGAGGGTCGATGATCGCGGAAGGCGACAACCGCTACCACGCGATCTTCCCGGACGGCCACGCGCGTTTCGTCAGCCCCTCCAGTCTCGCGCCGCTCCTGGTCGCGCTCGGGGCCGAGGCGACGGTCCGGGGGCCCGACGGCGAGCGGCGTGTACCCGTCGAGGCGCTCTACCGGGCGCCGCAGGCCGAGGGCGAGCGCGAGAACACTCTGGGACGCGGCGAGCTGTTGGTCGAAGTGACGGCCGCGGTAAGCGGCGTCCGCTCCGCGGTGTACGAGGTCCGCCAGCGCCGGTCGCTGGACTGGCCGCTGATGGCGGCCGCCGTGTCGCTGACCGGAGAGGGGCCGCGGGTGGACCAGGCGCGGATCGTGCTGGGCCACGCCGCTCCGATCCCCTGGCTCGCCGTCGCCGCCGGCGAGGTGGCGGCGGGCGGCGAACTGACGCCGGCGCGGATCGAAGAGGCGGCGGAGAAGGCCGCCTCCGGCGCCCGGCCGATGAGCGGCAATCGATACAAGGTGCAGCTCGCCCGGACTGCCACCAGGCGGGCGCTCGGACTCGCCGCCGGGATGGAGGCTTGACGTCATGGCTGACCGACTGGCTGCGAACGACGCCCCGATACTGTGCCGAAGGCTGCGTTGGAAGACGATGTTCATGGCCCTTGCCCCGCCGGAGCCTGGCGCGGACATCGATCCCCAGCACGAGATCGACGACGGTTTCGTCTGGTGTACCCACAGCATGAACTGTCTCGGGCCCGACGGCGTTGTAGCGTCGAGGGAACATTGCCGGGAGGGCCGGAGTTGCTTCGAGCGCCACGGCCAAGCCCAGGGAGACTTTCCGACATGAGACTTGCCGAGATGCATCGCCTTGCTGCTGCCCTGCCGGTCGCACTTGTTGTCCTGCTGCCCGCCGCGGCGATGGGTGCAGGCGTCCAGGTCTCGGGCACCTACGTCGAAGCGCGAACCGCCGACGTCTACACCGGTCCGTGTTTCGCCAACGCGGAGGTCGGACTGGTCGGCAAGGAAGCGATCATGGCGTGGCGGATCGAGGAAGGCGGCTGGGATGGCGTCGATCTTTCGGGCCTTTCCGTGCTCGCCGTCGTGCGCTCCGAAGCCACCCTCGGCGATCCCTACGCCGAACGTCTCGGCGCCGAGTCGGTCCTGGTCGTGGATGCCGGCGCCAACCCGGCACAGCGCCGCGCGCTGGAGGGGTTCGCACGCGGCATGGGCGGCGAGTTGCTGGCGGACGTGGCCGTGTCCCTGACCGCAGAAGTCGAGTTCGACGTACGGGCGAACGGGGCGGCTGCTGTTCACGCCGGCGAGCTGGCGGCGCTGCGCACCCGGCCCCTCGATCACCGGGACCACCTGTGCGGGAACGAGACGGTGTTCTATCCGCCTCTGGCGCCGACTGAAGGTGCGGAGCCAGGGGTCGCGCTGGAGCACAGCTGGCAGGGAGAAGGTCTCGGCACCACCTGGAAGAGCCCCGGCAAGCGCAGCTCCTTCGTGGGTCGGTTCAGTCGCTGAGCCTGCCCTCGGGTACTGCGCCCTCGGTTGGGCGGATCGAAGCAGTCGCCCCGGCGGCCACTCTGATGATCATCAACAAGCGACAGATCGGCGATTCCAGCCTTCTGGCGGTCGAGGGCGTGATCAAACTCGGCCAGAGCGCGCGTTTTCTGGCCGACGCGTTGAAACGCAGTCTTGCCGAGGGCGACGGTCACGTTCTGCTCGACCTCTCGGATGTGAACTACATGGACTCGACCGGGATCGGGGAACTCGTGGGCTACCTCGTCCGCCTTCGGGCCGAGGAACGCAAGCTGATCCTGATCCGGCCCTCCGAGCGGATCGTCCAATTGCTCACCGTTGCCGGCGTGGCCTCTCTTTTCCCGATCCACGACTCGGTGGCCGAGGCCCTGGCTGCGGAAGATCGAACGGCTCGGGCAGCAGGTCCCGCAGCGTGAAGCGACTCCACTTCGCGGCCTCGCGGTTGCCGGCGGTGACCGAGACCACGGGCAGGTCGCAGGTGAACTCGGCCAGTGCGTCGCGGCACTGCCCGCACGGCGCGCATGGCGGCGCCGCGGTGGTGGCGATGGCCAGGGCGCGGAAGGAAGTCCGGCCGTCCGCGACCGCCGCCGAGAGCGCGCCGCGCTCGGCGCAGAGGGTCAAGCCGAGGACGCGGTTCTCCACGTTGCAGCCTTCGTAGATGCGGCCGTCCGTGGCCAGCAGCGCGGCGCCCACTCTGAAACTGCTGTAGGGAGCGTAGGCCCGCTCCCGGCAACGGAGCGCGGCGTCGACGAGAGGCTCCCAGTCGATGCCTTCCCAGGTCGCGGCGTGAGCCGGAACCGGTGGGTGGAAGAGGGGTTGCCCGCTCATGGCCCGGACCATAGCAGCGGCCGGCGCCGGCCGGCGCAGGGGAGGGCGGGAAACGTGATACCCTGCGCCGCGCTTTGGCTCTGAGAGGTCAGGAAGTCGGTTGGCGGGATGGCGTTCTGGTCGTGCCGGAGCAACCGATCGTCCCCTTCATCGAGGGCGACGGGATCGGCCCGGACATCTGGCGCGCCGCCAAGGCGGTGATCGATGCCGCGGTGAAGAAGGCGTACTCAGGGGAGCGTTCCATCGCCTGGCTCGAGATCCTGGCGGGCGAGAAGGCCCTGGAGCAGACCGGGGAATGGCTGCCGTCGGCGACGGTCGACGCGGTCCGGTACTACCGGGTAGCGATCAAGGGGCCGTTGACGACGCCGGTCGGCGGCGGTATTCGCAGCCTGAACGTGGCGCTCCGCCAACTCCTCGACCTGTACGCGTGCGTCCGCCCGGTGCGCTACTTCGACGGCGTGCCGTCGCCGGTCCGCGAGCCGGAGAAGGTCGACATGGTCCTGTTTCGCGAGAACACCGAAGACGTGTACGCGGGTCACGAGTGGCAGGAAGGAACGGCGGAGACGGCGGCCCTGATCGACTTCATCCGGAGTGAGTTGGGCCGGAACATCCGCGACGACTCCGGCGTCGGCATCAAGCCGGTCTCGGTGACCGGGAGCAAGCGGCTGGTGAGAAAGGCGATCGACTATGCGCGGGCCCAGGGGCGGGAGAGCGTCACCCTGGTGCACAAGGGCAACATCATGAAGTTCACCGAGGGCGCCTTCAAGGAG
>WTGL01000287.1:0-3579 GCA_011523565.1 Acidobacteriota bacterium | reverse complement strand
GTTCGAGGCCACGCACGGCACGGCGCCGAAGTACGCCGGCCAGGACAAGGTGAATCCCTGCTCGGTCATCCTGTCGGGCGTGATGATGCTGAACTGGTTGGGCTGGCAGGAGGCCGGCCGCTCGATCGAGAACGCGATCAGCCGGGCGATCCGCCAGAAGCGCGTGACCTACGACCTGGAGCGCCAGATGGAGGGGGCAACGCTGCTCAAGACCTCCGAGTTCGGCCAGGCGATCGTCGAAAACCTCGACTGAGGCACGGGGCGTCGTGAAGATCCACGAGTTCCAGGCCAAGGAGATCCTGCGCCGATTCGGCGCCAGGGTGCCGCAGGGGAAGGTGATCGAGAGTCCCGGGCAGGCTGCCGGGATCTGCCGGGACTTCGGAGGCCGCTCGGTGGTCAAGGCGCAGATTCATGCCGGTGGCCGTGGCAAGGGCGGCGGCGTGAAGCTGGCCGGCAGTCCAGAGGAGGCGGAGCGGCTGGCGGGCGAGATCCTCGGCATGCAGCTCGTAACGCACCAGACCGGTCCCGAGGGCCAGCAGGTGCGCAAGGTCCTGATCGAAGAGGCGCTCGATATCGAGCTGGAGCTCTACCTGGGCGTGACCCTGGACCGCGCCGCGGCATGTCCGGTGCTCATGGCATCGCGCTCCGGCGGCATGGACATCGAGGAAGTGGCGCGAACGGAACCCGATGCGATCCTTCGCGAGCTGATCGACCCGCAGCTCGGCGTCCTGCCGTTCCAGTGCCGGAGGATCGCGTCCGGCCTGGGATTCTCGGGCGGCACCGCCCGCCAGATCCAGGCGGCGGTCGCGAGCGTGGTGGCCGCGTATCTGGAGACGGACGCATCGCTGGTCGAGATCAACCCGCTGATGGTCGACTCACAGGGCGACGTCTACGCGCTGGACGCGAAGATGAACTTCGACGACAACGCGATGTTCAGGAGGCGGGAGATCGCCGAGCTGCGCGACGTCCACGAGGAGAATCCGCTCGAGGTCGAGGCCTCGGGGCACGGCATCAGCTACATCAAGCTCGACGGCAGCATCGGTTGCATGGTCAATGGCGCGGGTCTGGCGATGGCGACCATGGACATCATCAAGTTGTACGGCGCCGAGCCGGCGAACTTCCTCGATGTCGGCGGCTCGGCCTCGCAGGAAGCGGTCGAGAGCGCCTTCCGGATCATCCTCTCGGACGAGGCGGTGAAGGCGGTGCTGATCAACATCTTCGGTGGCATCGCGCGGACCGATCGCATCGCGCGCGGCGTGGTCGCGGCGATCGAGGAACTCGCCGCCGCGGGATCGCCCGTCGGCGTGCCCGTCATCGTCCGGCTCGAGGGGACGAACGTCGAGGAAGGGCGCGAAGTGCTCGAGCGGGCCGACTTCGACTTCATCGTTGCCGGGAGCATGGGCGACGCCGCCCAGCGCGCGGTGGCAGCCCTGGGAGCCTAGGACCCGAGACGATGTCGATCCTGGTTGGCAAGGACACGCGCCTGATCGTGCAGGGCATCACCGGCAAGGAGGGCCTGTTCCACGCGATCGGGTGCCGCGACTACGGCACCCGGGTCGCCGGCGGCGTGACCCCGGGCAAGGGGGGCAGCACGGTCGAGGGTTTCCCGGTGTGGGACTCGGTCGTGCAGGCGCGCCGGGCAACGGACTGCAACACGAGTCTCATCTTCGTGCCGCCTCCGTTCGCGGCCGACGCGATCATGGAGGCGGCCGACGCCGGCGTCGAGTTGATCGTCTGCATCACGGAAGGCATCCCCGTCGCCGACATGGTGCGGGTGAGGAGCTTCCTCACCGGTCGCAACAGCCGCCTGCTGGGACCGAACTGCCCGGGCCTGATCACACCGGGCCAGGCGAAGGTCGGCATCATGCCGGGCCACATTCACGCTCCCGGCAACGTCGGCGTGATCAGCCGCAGCGGCACGTTGACCTACGAGGCGGTGTGGCAGCTGACGAACGAAGGTCTCGGCCAGACGACCTGCGTCGGCATCGGCGGCGATCCGGTAGCCGGCACCAGCTTCATCGACGTGCTGGCGCTGTTCGCCGAGGACGAGGCGACGGAGGCGATCGTGCTGATCGGCGAGATCGGAGGCACGGCCGAAGAGGAAGCGGCGGACTGGATCCGCGAGCACCTGGACATCCCGGTGGTCGGCTTCATCGCCGGCGCCACGGCGCCGCCGGGCCGGCGAATGGGTCACGCCGGCGCGATCGTCGCCGGCGGCAAGGGGACCGCGGCGGAGAAGAAGGCGGCGCTGGCCGCCGCGGGCGTGCTGGTCGTCGATTCGCCCGCCGAGATGGGAGCTCGAACGGCCGCGGCGCTGGCCTCGTAGCGGCCGGCGGCTGAGGGAGATCGGTCAAGGATGGAAGAGACGCTGACGATCATCAAGCCGGACGCGGTCCGGGCGGGCAACGCGGGCAGGATCATCGCCCATCTCGAGGACGCGGGATTCGTGATTCAGGCGATCCGGCGGATCCGCCTCTCGCGGGCGCAGGCGGAGGCCTTCTACGCGGTGCACCGGGAACGGCCGTTCTTCGAGGACCTGGTCGCCTTCATGACCAGCGGTCCGGCGGTGGCGATCGCCCTGGCGCGTGAGAACGCCGTCGCTCACCTCCGGGACACGATGGGCGCCACCGACTCCGCCCAGGCGGCCCCGGGCACGATCAGGAACCTCTACGGCACGAACATCCAGAACAACGCGATCCACGGCAGCGATTCGCCGGACAACGCTCGTGTGGAGCGGGCCTTCTTCTTCGCCGGCTGCGATCTGGTCGGCTGAGTCACGCGCAGGCTGGGACTCCGGTCCGTGTTGATAGTGTCCGCCCCGGTTCCTCCCTGAGACGGTAGAACGGATCTCGAGCACTGGCCGCAGGCGTCCAACTCTTCTCCAGCCGCTGGGGGCTGATGCTCGCCATGCTCGGCATGGCGGTGGGCACCGGCAACATCTGGAGGTTCCCCCGGATCGCCGCGTCCAACGGCGGCGGTTCCTTCCTCGTCGCCTGGGTCGTCTTCCTGATGCTCTGGTCGGTGCCGCTGATCCTGGCCGAGTTCGCGCTCGGCAAGAAGGTGCGCAACGGCACGGTGGGCACCTTCGCCGCGATGATGGGCGACCGGTTCGCCTGGATGGGCGGCTGGATAGCCTGGGTTGCGGCGGCGATCGGCTTCTACTACGCGGTGGTGATGGGCTGGACCCTGCGCTACTTTCTCGCCGCGATCACGATGCAGCTTCAGGGCGAGCGGTCGGCCCAGCTCTGGGACGAGTTCTCCTACACGCCCCAGGTGCTCGTCTTCCACGCACTGGCGCTCGCGATGGGCGTGTTCGTCGTGCTCAAGGGGATCCGTGGCATCGAGCGCGTCGTGCGGATCCTGATGCCGGCGCTGCTGGTGCTGGTTGTGGTGCTCGCCGTCCGGGCGGTGACGCTGCCGGGCGCGGTGAACGGTCTCGAGTTCCTGTTCAGGCCCAACTGGAGCGATCTGCTGGACTCGAACATCTGGCTGCAGGCGCTGACCCAGAACGCCTGGGACACCGGTGCCGGCTGGGGCCTGGTGCTGACTTACGCGGTCTTCTCGCGCCGCCGGGAGGAC
>WTGL01000063.1:11413-13074 GCA_011523565.1 Acidobacteriota bacterium | reverse complement strand
CCTCTCGAACGGCGGTCTGGTGCTGACCAGGGACCTGATCTTCATCATCCAGGCGGACTACGACCCGAGCCGGATGACCTTCATGGGCGACGCCGGACACATTCGCGCCTACGACAAGCGCGACGGCGCGAAGCTCTGGGAGCACCGCGTCGAGCCGACGCCGCACGGCACGCCGATGACCTATCTCCACGCAGGGCGGCAGTACGTGGCCTTCACCGTCGGAACCGGCCGCGGGGAACAAAACCCGGCCCTGGTGGCGTTGGCGCTGGAGTAAGCCTTGTAACAGGGAGGTCCAGCCCCATGACGCGGTGGATTGCGCTCGGGAGCGCTGTCCTGGGTTCGTTGCTTCTTTGCGGATGCTCGGCGGTCGGCATGCCCGAGCCCGCCTGCCGTCCGTTGGAGGTCACCGAACTGCCAATGCTCGGCCTGCTCCGCGGCACATGGATGGACGAGGAACGGTTCGTGCTGGTGGATACCCAGCAGTCCCGCTTGCTCCTCTACGACGTTGCCGAGGGACTCGTGCGGAGCGTCAACGGCCGGGAGAGCGCGGATCTGGAACTGAACTTCGTATGGCCCGTGGGCATCGAGCGCTGGGGCCGAGGATACGTGCTTGCGGACCGCTACCCGGATCAGGATCGCTTGCTTGAACTGAACGCGAACCTGCGGCCGATTCGCGTGCTCTGGGAGAGCGACGTGGAGGAGAAAACGACAGGTGTCTGGATTGGCGACGACGTGCTTTCCATCACGCAGTTGGCCGCTTTGCGCGACCGCCTCTATGTGGAGGGAAGTCGGTTGGATGACGCACGACACTCGGAACTACTGCAGTGGGAAGAGGAGTTCGTTGAGTTCAGGGCGGATCCCCGGCCAGGTGCGCCGTCCGCGCTGAGAGAGGTGGCCGCCTGGCCCGGCCTTCCGGGAGAGCTTGGGTGGTTCGGATCCGCTTCCGACCTTGCGGCTACAACCGATCGTGCCGGTTCGACGTTTGCCCTCCGTTTCGCACCCGATGATCCCTTCATCCAGGAACTCGTCGGTGAAGGCCGGCGGCTGGAGGCCTTCCCGGACCTGCCGTCGCCGTTCCCGGAGTCGCTTCGCGCCGCTGGAGGCGGATGGAGTGGATGGGGACCCCTCGAGGCGTCCAGCTTTCCGGCCGGTCTCTACGCGGACCGCGACTCTCTCTACATTCTGATACGGGACGCGACCGGCGATGCGGTCGTCTGGGACCTGCACCGCATCGACCCGGAACGGGATGAAATCGTGAGCAAGCTGCGCCTGCCCACGAACGCGCCTCATGTGAGTCTGCTTCCGGGCCCCAGGCACTGGCTGCTCTTAGAGGCGAGCAGCGGACTGGATCATCCACTTCGACCGCCGATCCGGCTTCTTTTGATCGACGCGGCCGCGATTCGCGCCGGGGAGGTTCCATCATGCGATTGAGTTCTGTTCTTGCCTGCCTTGCCGTTTTCTCTTCGTTCGGCCTGTCCGCCGGGGCGCAACAGGCGCCATCGCCGGCTCCGGCCGAGCTCGTCGTGCTGGGAGCGGACGGTCAGCCGGTCGCCGGTGCCTCGGTGACGGTGATCCAGCCGAGCCGGGCCGGCCTGTCGCCGGTGGAAGCGTTCCTGGTGCGCAGCGAAACGGCGGAGAACGGCGTCGTCGAGGACGCCGTG
>WTGL01000063.1:2394-11403 GCA_011523565.1 Acidobacteriota bacterium | reverse complement strand
TACGCGAATCGGCCGCCGCCGGAGGTGATCCGGTTGCAGCCGGGGCGGACGGCGAAGGGCTTCGTACGTGAAGTCGGCGGTGGCCTCGGGGTGGCCGGAGCGAGCGTCTGTGCGTCATGGCGCGACCCGAGCCTTCCCGATTGGTTCGGAACCCTGCGCCGCTGCACGGACAGCGGCGAGCGGGGCGCGTTCGAGCTTCCGGGCTTGGCGGCCGGGAACCTCCAGGCGACGGCGGAGGCGCCCGGTTTCGAGACGGACGCCCGCACGATCGAGCGGGGCCGGCGGGCCTGGCGCGTCGAGTTCGAACTCGTTGCCAGTGAGCAGTCGGCTGATGAGGCACCACCCGAGCCGGCCTCGGCCGGCACGGTACGCGTCGAACTCGTGGGCGCCGCCGGTGAACCGATCCGCAACTTCACGATGCGGACCAACGGGGTCGGCCGGATGGCCGGCTCCTCGCACGGTGTCGATGATGCCGAGGGTCCTGTGTCGGTTCCGATCCGTGCTTCGTTCGCGGGCGATGCCGCGGTCGACCTTTCGTTCCGGGCCGAGAACTACCTGGAGTCGCCGCTCGTCCGCGTCGCGCCGATCCCCGGTGGTGAGATCGAACTCGGCCTGATCGCCCTCGAGGCCGGGGCGGTCGTGCAGGGGCGGCTCTTCGACGCGGTGGGGGCGGAACCCGCCGCCGGCTGTGTGGTCGAGCTCCTCTATCCGGGCCCGGGCGCCATTGCGGCCCTGATGATGAGCAAACGTCACCTGACGGTGTCCGATGCCGACGGCCGGTACCTGCTCGGCGGCCTCGGGGCGGGCCGCTATCACCTGCGGCTGCAATGCCCGGGGGCGCCGGTCACCGATCGGCTGGTCGTGCTGGGCAAGGGCGAACTGGCCGACCAGGGCGAGTCCTGGCTGGACTCCGGCCGGCGGGTCGCGGTGCGTGTCCGGGGTCTGGACGCCGGGACGGCTCGCCTGCTGGATCGGTTCCGGGAGATCGAGAGCCCGATCGTGGAGACGGCGCTGCGGTCGTCGTCAGAGGCCGGGGCAGGCCGAAGTGGCGATGAGGACTCTACGGTGCAAGCGGAATTCCTGGCGGTTCCCGGCCTCTACAGGCTGGAGATCGTCGACGGTGCCGGCCGCCTCCGCGTGTCGCAGGAGATCGGGATCGAGGAGGGGCCGGCCGACGTGCAGGCGGTCGACGTGTCGCTTGCGACCCGAACGATCCGCAGCATGTTGGCATTGGACGGTCGCCCGGCGACGGGCGGCACCGTTTCCTTCGGCAGCGTCTTCGAGCCATCCCGGAGCACCTTCAAGATCCAGCTCTCCTCGCAGCGCCGCGGCGGCGCCCAACAGAGCCGCATGCTGGGCGTGGGAAGCCCGCCGGTGCGCGCCACGGTTGGCGCGGACGGCTCGTTCGAGGTCGACGGCGTTGCCGACGACCTGCTGTGGATGACCTGGTACGCCGGCGACGGCAGCTACCTCGGGCGGCTGTGGCCGGCCGACCCGGTCCCGCGAATGGACCTCACCGGTGTTCGGGTGACCGGCTCGCTGCTCGACGTGAACGGCACGCCGGTCGGCGGCCAGGTTTCCCTGATCGGAGATCTGAGCCGGCCCCGCCGGGAAGCTACCGGCTCAAGGCCAGTGCCGGCGTGTCGCCGAGCCGCGCTCGGGAGGGCAGGAGCAGCCTGGCGGGAACGGCGGTCCAGGAACTCGTCCTCACCACCGAGCCGCCGCTTCACCAGGTCCTGCGTGTCGAGGAGGCAGAGCCCGGCGTACTCGAAGTGGAGCTAAGGCGAGCCGACAGTAGTCCGGCTGGCGGCGTCTGGCTCAACTTCGTCAACGCGGCGGGCGACGTGGTGGGCGGCGGTCTGGCCTCGGCCGGCGGGCAGAGAGCCCGGAATGTGCCCGCCGGCGAAGTGAACGTGGTCTGGAGCGACGCCGCCGCCTGCACGGGCGGCATCGGATTGAACGTGGAGGCGGACCGCACCTCGACGCTGCGCGAATCGCTCCCGATGGGCCGTCTGCTCGAACTCCGCTGCCCGGCTGCCGACTGCGCCGGAGAGCCGCTCTCCTTCCTCAGCGTGACGACCGAGTCCGGCGCCGAGATCGCGAGCCACCTGACCGGCGCCGGCGAGGGTGTCCGCTTCTCCGACTCCGGATCGCTCGGCCTTGGCTGCGTGACGCCCGGCTCCTACGGGATCTCCTTCTGGGCGGCTGGCCGCCGCTGGGGCGCGGAGGTGAGTGTCAGTAGCAGTCGGCCGGCGGAGGAACCCGTCGTGGTGAACGGCCGGGAGGCGGGGCTGTAGTGGACCGGGCCGCCGCAGGTTGGAGTGGCAAGGAGGTGTGTCCGTGATGAAGTGGTTCCCTGTTCTCACCATCCTCGGCGTGCTCCTCGTTGGCGCCGTCGTTTCCGCGACCCCGGTTGCTTCCCAGGCGCCCCCGGAGCCAGGTCGAATCGTCGTCCTTGGAGCGGACGAAGAGCCCGCTGGCGGGGCGACGGTGACGGTTCTTCGCCCGGCGACGCAGCAGGTTGCCGCGGTCGGAGCGATCACGCCGGCGTCGTCGGCCCAGGGCCCTTCCCCGACGGAAGCGATCCTGCTGCGGACAGCGACGACGGCGGAGGGCGTGGTCGAGGATCCCCTGCCCCGGCTTCGCGGGCTGACCCTGATCGTCGACCATCCCGCGCACCTGCCGTTCCTTGGCTCGTATCCCAACGAGCCGCCGCCCGGCGTGATCCGGCTTCAAGCGGGGCGAACCGCGAAGGGAGTCGTCCGGCAGAGCGAGCGTGGGGACACGATAGTCGGAGCGCGGGTCTGTGCGTTTTGGCGGAACCCGGGTGCAGTCGGCTCGTTCGGCCCGACCAGGCGGTGCGTCGACAGCGGCGAACGCGGTCTCTTCGAGCTTGCCGGGCTGCCGGCGGGGAGCCTTCAGGCGACGGCTGAGGCGGCCGGTTTCGAGACGGACGCCCGCACCATCGAGCAGGGCCGGCGGCCTTCTCGCGTCGTCTTCGAGCTGGTGGCCAAGGCCGAGCCGCCCGTAGAGGCGGAGGTCGAGCCGGCGGCGGCCGGTGAAGTCCGGGTGGAACTCGTGGGCGCTGGCGGTGAGCCGATCCGGAACTTCACGATGTGGGCGTTCGGGGTTGGGCAGAGGGCAAGTGCCCCACACGCCGTCGAAGCCGCGGATGGCCCGGTGTCGGTGCCGATCCACGCCTACTTCGCAGGCGAGACGACGGTCGACATCGCGTTCGAGGCCGACGACTACCTGCGGTCAGCTCTCATCCGCGTCGCGCCACTCCCAGGCGGTGAGGTCGACCTCGGCCTGGTCGCCCTGGACCGGGGGGCGGTCGTGCAGGGCCGGCTCTTCGACGCGGTTGGTGCCGAATCCGTCGCTGGCTGCCTGGTCGAACTCCTGCCGGCGGGGGAAGGACCAACAATCCAGGCCGAGCGAATGACGGAGCAGCATCTTGCGGTATCCGATGCCGACGGTGAGTACCTGGTCGGCGGACTCGAGGCGGGCCGCTACCATCTGCGTGTTCAGTGCCCGGGCGTGCCGATCACCGATCGGTTCCTCGTATTGGGCTCGAACGAAGTGGCGGACCAGGGCGAGTCATGGTTGCACCCGGGCCGTCGCGCTGCGGTCCGCGTAGAGGGCCTGGACGGCGGCACCGTTCGCTTGTTGGACCGTTTCCGTGAGATCGCGTCGCCGATCGTCGAGGCACCGCTACGGTCCTCGGCTGAAGCCGGCACCGGGGAGCGAGGGGATGACGGGACGAATGCGAGGGCCGAGTTCCTGGCGGCTCCCGGCACCTATCGCCTGCAGGTGGCGGACGAGGCAGGTCAGCTTGCCGTCTCGCAGGAAATCAGGATCGAGGAGGGCCCGGCGGACGTTCAGACGATCGATCTGCGGCTACCTATGCGGACCATTCGCAGTGTGCTGGTCCTGGATGGGCGACCGGTGTCGGGCGGTACCGTTCGGTTTGGCAGCGTCCTGGACCCGTCGCGGAGTTCCGGGAAGTTCGGGGTTGTGTTCCAGACCGCTGCGGGCGAGACTCAGCGTCTCTTTGGCTTCGGTGCAGGTTCGCGGCGACTGTCTACGGAAGTGGCTCCGGACGGTACCTTCGTCCTCGAGAAGGCTCCGGCGGACCTGCTGTGGATGACCTGGTACCCGGGAGACGGCAGTTATCTCGGGCGGCTGTGGCCGGCGGATCCGTTGGCCCAGGCCGACCTGAGCGGCGTCCCCGTCGTGGGCCAGTTGTTCGACGAAACCGGAGCGCCGGCCGCGGGTCAGGTCTCCCTGCTTGGTGATCTGGGCAGGATCGTCGCCTACGCCGAAGCCGGTGACGACGGACGTTTCGAACTACCGCCTGCACCGCCGGGCGCGTACCGGCTCAAGGCCGATGCGGGCCTGTCAGCGACGCTGATGGATCGAGGAAGGAGCGGCCTCACCGGAAGCGTGATGCAGGATCTCCTGCTTGGGACCGATCCGCCGCCGCATCAGTTGCTGAGGATCCGCGAAGCGGCGGCGGGTATTGTCGAGGTGGAACTACAGCGCACCGACGGCCGTCCTGCCGGGGGCGCCTGGCTGCACCTGGTGAACCCCTCAGGCGATGTGGTCGGTACCGGGCTCGCGACGGAGGCCGGCAGCTTCGCGAATCGGCAAGTGCCCGCGGGCGAAGTGTCTGTCGTCTGGAACGATGTCGCCGGCTGCACCGGCGGCGTCGGATTGACCGTGGCAGAGGGCCGCACGGCCAGAGTGCGCGAATCGCTGCCGATGGGTCGGCTGCTCGAACTCCGTTGCCGGGCTACCGACTGCGCGGGCGAGCCGCCCTCCTTCCTCAGCGTCACCACCGAGTCCGGCGCCGAGATCGCGAGCCACCTCACGGGTGCCGGCGAGAGCGTCCGCTTCTCCGACTCCGGCAGTCTCGGTCTCGGCTGTGTGACTCCCGGCTCCTACGAGGTCTCCTTCTGGGCGGCTGGCCGCCGCTGGGGCGCGGAGGTGAATGTAGGCAGCATTGGGCCGGCGGAAGAACCGGTGGTCGTAAACGGCCGGGAGGCCGGGCCGTAGTCCGTGATCCCGTTCGGCCAGCTCGGACTTCAGCGCCCAAGCTCCCGTGCGACACGGAATCCGACCATTTGGGCATCGTCCAGTCCTTCTGGCCACGGGTGCCGACTTGCGGCGCCAATTCGACCTGGAGGACCGCCAAGCCAGGACCCGCCGCGTACCACGCGCCGGGAGCAATCCCCCTGAAGCCAGACGCTGCCATCCGGCGGCGCTCCTATGTAGTCCTGATTCCAACAGTCCTGGACCCATTCCTGCACGTTGCCGTGCATGTCGTGGAGGCCCCAGGCGTTGGCAGGAAAAGTCCCGACTGGCGCCGTCTGATCACGGGAATCCCAAGGGCTGCCGCACGCCTTGCAGTTAGCTCTGTTCGTCCCGATTTCGTTTCCCCAGCTATACCTCGTCGTCGACCCTGCGCGAGCTGCGTACTCCCACTCTGCCTCGCTTAGGAGGCGGTAGGTCCGCCCGGTTTCCCGCGACAGCCAATCCACGTACTCCTGGGCTGCCAACCACGAGACCGTGATCGCCGGCCGGCGGCCTCGCCCCCAACCGTAGTCGCTCGCCCGCTCGGCGGCGTCTACGAAGCGATCGTAGTCCTCGAACGTCACTTCGTACTTCGATACGGCGAACGGGCGGCCGATCGTGACGCGATGCACGGGCCGCTCCGAGTTTCTGCAGTCCAGGCCCGACACGCAGCCCATTCGGAACTCGCCCGCCGGTAACACCACCATCTCGGGTCCCGGCTCTCTGGAACTCAGAAGGTCCGAGAAGACCTCGCCGGGTTGCGGCAATGTCACCGCGCTGCATTGAACCAGCAGAAGCGACAGGACCAGGAAGAGCGTCGATTGCTGGTGAACCGTCTTCATGAGCGCGTCCTTTCTCGGCGTGACTGGCGTTCGCCGGCCGGGCTGTCAGCGTCCCGGGGTGGCCGGACGCTTCGCAATAGGAGCTTGTGCGGTGGCGGTACTGCTTCAGCCAACGTCGGCGACGTCCCGGGAGATTCCGTCGGCCGTCGATCTCCATCACGGGGCTCAGCAGGACCCTGCGGACGGGCGCAGGCCCCGTGAACTGGATGGGCGCTGCTCGCGGGCTACTGCGCGCCGGCGAGCAGGATTTGCAGCACCTGCGCGGGCTGGGCGAAGTCGGTCGCGCCGCCGAATCGGCCCACTTCGCGGCCGCTGCGGTAGACGATCGCGGTCGGCAGGCCCGTTACTTCGTTGCCCTTGACTTCGGAGTCCTCCCAGCCGGCCGGGGGTGAGGCGAGTCCGTAGTACTCGAAGGTGAGGTTGGAGCCTTCCAGGCCGGCCTCGACCTCGAGCAGGTTGGGGAGCACCTGCTTGCAGACACCGCACCACGAGCCGAAGAAGACGCGCACGCGGGCCGGTTCGGCCTGGCGGAGGGCGGCCATTGCCTCCGTGTTCGGCTCGAAGGCGTCCATGCCGGTGCGGTAACCGGGGGAGTGTTCCAGCAGCTCGCCGAGGGTGCGGTCACCGACCAGAGGTGGCCGGGGAAGGACCTTCACATCGCGGCCCTCGATCGGCAGGGAGATCGTGGTCTGGTCGGCCCTGGCTTCGCCGATGTACGACTTGGACGGCTCGGCGACGATGTCGTAGCCGGCGCCGGAGGGCAGCAGGTCGGTCGCCGGCAAACGGTCCACGACCATGGTGCGGGCCCACAGCAGGAAGGGCTCGCCGAGGGAGTCGCTCAGGATGAGCATCGCGGCGGCGCGCTGTGAGAGGTACAGCCTCGCCGCGGAATCCGCCTGCCCGTCGATCTCGAGGATGTAGTCGTCGATGGGCGCGAATGCGCTCAGCACCGGGTGCGGCGTGGATTGGGCGGTTGCCGGAGCGGCCAGCAGCGCCGCAAAAGCACAAAGGGTGGCAGCGATCCGGCGGCTCGTCACGGCCGGGGATGCTAGCAGTAGAGTCGCGGCGCCCGCGCCGCGCTGACGCACCGGAAGTGCAGTTCCATGCAAGCCCGTTGCGTCGGCGTGGGCCGCAAGCGACCGGACAGGTCGCTTGCGGAACGGCGGGTAATGGCGGAGCGTCTCGTCGCCGGGACTTCGGGGAGGTTCAGGCCACGCGCGAGCCGAGGGACTGCTCGTCGAGCTCGTCCAGAAGCTGTTTCGCCCGCGTCTTCGCGGTGGCGATCGTACGCTCCTTGACGCCTTCGTAGCCACGGATCGAATCGGGCAGTTTCGCGGCCTCGACCACCAGCGGTGCGGACTCCGCGTCCAGCCGGTCGATCGCGCGGTACAGGAACTCGCGATACCAGTCGAACAGGGCGCGCTCCAGCCGGCGGTGGCGTGTGGCGCCGAAAATGTCGAGCGCGGTGCCGCGGAGTCGGCGCGCCGCATAGAGCAGCCGGAACATGGGCCGGGACCAGGCGCCGAACCTGATCTTCCGCTTCCAGCCCATCCGCCGCAGGGTCGGCGGATGGAGCAGGATGTGCCGGTTGATCGGGCCGTCGTAGTCGTTGGCGATCTGATCCCAGATCGGATCCTGCAGCCACAGGCGCGCGACCTCGTACTCGTCCTTGACCGCGAGCAGCTTGAAGCCGTAGCGGGCCGCTTCCTCGCGCACCGCGAAATGACCGGGCAGTCTCGCTTCCTCGGCCTGACCGATTTCGGCGACGAAGCCCAGGTAGCGCTCGGCGATCGCGGTGCCCTGGTAGAGCAGCAGATCGGCGACGCGCCCCGGCAGCAGGCGGTCGAGCGAGCCTCCCCGCGGGGCGTTTGCCAGGAGGCGATCGAGTTCCGGCCCGGACTTCGGCGCCCAGCGTTCGAGGCGCTCGCGGGCGGCGTCCACGGCCGCGGCCGCGGTCGGCGCCTCGGGATCGGCGAATCCGGCGGCGCGCCCGAACCGCTCCGGGTCGGCGACGGACAGCCGGCCGTAGCGGAAGGCCTGGATGTTGTCCTCGACCGCCACGCCGTTCGCCCGCAGCGCCTGCTCGATGAAGGGCGCCTGTAGCGGCAGCAGGCCCTGCTGGTAGGCGGCCCCGACCAGGAAGACGTTGCCCGTGACACTGTTGCCGAGCAGGCGCTCGGTGGCCGCCTCGGCATCACCGAAGTAGCTCCGGTCGGCGTCGGTGAACAGGGCCAGGCGCTTGCGCAGTTCGTCGAGCGGGGGCATCCGCGCGGCGCTGTCCGTGATCACGGCCGCCGGGCTGATGCCGGCCGTGTTGGCGACCACCGCGGTGCTCTCCTTCGAGAACCGCTTCAGGTTGTCGGGTGCGATCGTCGCGAGCAGGTCGAAGGACAGTGCGAGATCGGCCTCGCCGTTGCCCAGCTTGTTGGCGCGCGAGATCGGCTCGCGGCTGAGCAACAGGTTCGAGACCACCGCGCCGCCCTTCTGCGCGAGGCCTGTCTGGTCGAGGTGGATCGCGTAGCGACCCTCGAGCAGAGCCGCCGTGACCAGGATCGCGTCCACGGTGACCACGCCGGTGCCGCCGATTCCCACGAGCAGCGCCCGGAACGTGGCGTCGTCCGGCAACTGGCGGCTCGGTTCCGGCACTTCGTCTTCGCCGAGCGGCGCGGCCGCCGCGCGCCGGACGGGTTTCGTGCCCTCGCCGAGGTCGATCGTCATGAAAGCGGGGCAGTCCCCCTCGATGCATGAGTAGTCCAGGTTGCAGGACGACTGGTGGATCTGGGTCTTGCGGCCGTACTCGGTCTCGAGCGGCGCGACCGAGAGGCAGTTCGACTTCGCCGCGCAGTCGCCGCAGCCCTCGCAGACGGCGGGATTGATGTAGACGCGCTGGCTGGGCGTTTCCTGGATGCCGCGCTTGCGCTCGCGGCGCTTCTCGGCCGCGCACTGCTGGTCGTAGACGACGGCCGTCGGGCCCTTGATCGCCCGCAGCTCCTTGAGCACCTGGTCGTAGTCGCGGCGGTGCCGGATCTCGACCCCGTTTTCGTCCCGATGGGGGAAGCGCTCCAGGTCCTCGGTCACCAGCACGACCCGCTTC
>WTGL01000063.1:1081-2384 GCA_011523565.1 Acidobacteriota bacterium | reverse complement strand
GGTCATGTGGAGGTCGGCGGCGATGCAGGCCTCGATCGCCTTGCTGGCGGAGTGGGCATAGGTGCCGTCGCCCACGTTCTGGAACACGTGCTCCTGCTCGGTGAACGGCGCGAGGCCGATCCAGCAGGCGCCCTCGCCGCCCATCTGCGGCAGCCAACTCACGCCGCGGTCCATCCACATCGCCATCGCGTGGCAGCCGATGCCTCCGCCCGCGACGTCCGAACCCTCGGGAAGCTGGGTCGACGTGTTGTGGGGGCAGCCGCTGCAGAAGTAGGGCATGCGCGGCAGCGCGGCCGGCAGGTTCGCGGCCATCTCGGCCGACTCCACGCCCGCCCGCAGAACCGCCAGGTTCTCGGCCGGAACGGCGCCGGGCAGCCGCTGTTCGAGATAGGCGCCGAGGATCCGGGCCATGTCATGGCCCTCGAGCTCCCCGTGCATCGGGAAGAGCGTTTCGCCTCGTGGCGTCTCCTTGCCGGCGACCAGCGGGCGGTCGGGGAGGTTGTAGAGAACCTGCCGGATCTGGGTCTCGACGAAGCCGCGCTTGTCCTCGACGACGATGATCTCCTCGAGCCCTTCCGCAAACTCGCGCAGGCGCCGCGGTTCGATGGGCGCGATGCACCCGAGCTTGAGCACGCGGATGCCGAAGCGGTCGAGCGCGGCCTCGTCCAGCCCGAGAAGCTGGAGGGCCAGTCGAAGATCGCGGTAGGGCTTGCCGGCCGCCACCAGACCGAGGCGGTCGCCGGGGCTCGCGCAACGAATGCTGTCGAGGCCGTTGGCATGGACGTACGCCAGCGCGGCCGCCGTGCGCTCGGAGAAGATCTGCCGCTCGAGTTCGATCGAGTAGGGCGGCAGCAGCCGCATGTCGAGCTGCTTCTGGAACCGGCGACCGCCGATGTCGAGTTCGGGCAGGATCGGCGTCGTCGTCCGAGGCAGATCGGTCACCGCGCCGCCGTCGGCGACGTTCGTCACGATCTTCAGAGCGGTCCACAGGCCGGCGTACCGGGATAGAGCGATCCCGTGCAGGCCGAACTCCAGCACCTCCGCCGGGTCACCCGGGTAGAGCACCGGGATGGAAAGGTCGAACAGGCTGATCGTGCTGTCGCCTGGGATCGTCGAGCTCTTGCAGGCGGTGTCGTCGCCGGCCAGCACCAGGGCGCCGCCGTACTTGCCGGTGCCGATGAAGTTGCCGTGGCGGAACGCGTCGCCGGTGCGGTCAACCCCCGGCGTCTTGCCGTACCAGATGCCGACCACGCCGTCGAAGCGTTCGTGGGGAAAACGTTCCAGGAGCTGGGCGCCGTAGATC
>WTGL01000063.1:0-1071 GCA_011523565.1 Acidobacteriota bacterium | reverse complement strand
TCCGGGATAGCCGCTGATGAAGGCGCCAACCCGCAGACCGGCTTCCCGGTCGCGACGGTGCTGGTCCATCGGTAGCCGGACGAGAGCCTGGATACCGGTGATTGCGACGCGGCCTTCAGAGAGCGTGTACTTGTCGTCTAATGAGAAGGCCGTCATTGCCCCTTAGCCTATCGCGGGCGTCGGCCGGCATGCGGCCTGTCCCTGTCGAGTCGTCAGCCGGCGCGGAACTGAGCGAACCAGTCCCGACCGGAGGCTGCGGGCCGTCCGCCGAGGATCGTTCGCTTGATCGCCCGGACGCCCTGCGGGGGATAACCGGCGATGGTCGCGGAAAGTTCCCGGGCGCGGTCGAGCACGGCGTCGTCGTCGACGACCTCGGCGGCGACTCCCATCCGTTCCAGCTCCCGCGCCGTGTAGCGCCGGCCGACGATCGCCAGCCGGGCCGCCACGCTCTCCGGATGGCGCAGGCGCAGCCACGCCATGTTCATCGGGGCCGCCATGCCCATCTGGATCTCGCCGACGTGCAGGAAGGCCTGTTCCCCGGCGACCAGAAGGTCGGCCGCCAGCGCCAGCGCCGAGCCTGCGTTGATCGCGAACCGTTCGAGCGCCGCGACGATCGGCTTCGGGCAGTCGTAGAGTGCCGCGTGGACGTCGAGCCAGAGTCCGCTGAAGGCCGGCATCCAGTCCGGCGGCGGGTCGGCGCGGAACTCCCCGAGGTCGAGGCCGGAGCAGAATGCGCCGCCGGCGCCGCGCAGGAGCAGGACGGCCACCTCGTCGTCCTCGGTCGCCGCGACGATCTCCTCGTGAAGGCGCTTTGCCAGCGGCCCCGTCACGGCGTTCCTGCGGGCGGGCCGGTTCAGGATGATCTCGGCGACACCGCCCTCGCGCGTCGAGAAGACCGGATCGTCGGACGGGTTCACGTCAATCGCCCTGGGCGTCGACGAACCAGTCGCCCGGGAGTGGCTGCCCTTCGTAGAGCCGTCCCTGAAAGCGCCTCATGCCGTGCAGCCAGCGGTCGACGTCGGTCGCCTTGCGCCGGACGTACTCCGCGACTTCGGGGTGTGGGAGGACCCA
>WTGL01000052.1:12339-13171 GCA_011523565.1 Acidobacteriota bacterium | reverse complement strand
CGATGTCGTCGAGCTGGTCGATCATGGCGTCAGGCGGATCTTCGTTCGGCGCCCCTTCTTGGGCCCGGTGCGGCGCCCGACTCTACTAGGAGGCTGCGCTCTCCAGGAGGCGAGGGATCAGCAACGCCAGCAACGTCAAGAGGGGCAGGATGGAGGCCAGAACCGTGGCTCGGATGACTCCGACTCGCTGAACGACGTGGAGACCGATCCCGAACAGCACTGCGCCGCAGAATGTCGCCAGGATTTCGCCAGCGATGGGAACGATGCCCAGGAGATAGGCGCCGTTTGCGTAGCAGATCGCGACCCAGGTCCCGCGGAAGCCGTGTGGCCTCGACGTGCGGGTCACGACCAGCAGAAGGTGGACGAGCGTACCCACGATCAACGTCGCGACCAGCGTGAGGGCGAAGAGGGCGGGAAGGGCAAGGAGGAGGACCTGGAACGCGAAGAGAACGAACAGGGTGGTTCCGAAGGGCAGTTCCTCGGCAGTGGGGAACTGAGATGGATCCATTCGCCACACCGTTTGGTAGACGAACTCCAGTGCCTGGTCCGGAAGGGTCAGGATGAGGACCGTGAAGACCACGCTTCCCAGGACCATGTAGATGAGTGTGACCAGGCCCGCGAACAAGAGGGGGCCCCAGATGCCCGCGTCGGGCCGGGTGCCCTCGAAGAACTTCCTCGGAGCGGTGGCCAGGAGGACCAGAGAGGCGACGAGGGCGGAGAACCTGCCACGGTCCTTCCGCTCCTCCCAGGGATTGACCACCGCGGGGCCGCTTGCGAGGCCGGTGCTATCGTCCCCGGAGTTCACGAGGAGCACCTTACCGGAGCGATCCTG
>WTGL01000052.1:10088-12329 GCA_011523565.1 Acidobacteriota bacterium | reverse complement strand
CTCGCCTCCTGCCCGAAGGACGAGGGCGGCTGCCTCGACGGCGCGCTCGACGAGGACGGCAGGATCAGCTACTCGTACTACGACCGCGAGCGCTGCACCTCGCGGTCGATGAACTTCGGCATCGGCTCGATCCAGAAGTCCCTGGTCCAGATCACGACGGAGGAAGACCGGGAGCAGCGCAAGTCGATGATCTACTCCGACTTCTTCACCCAGTCGCTGTCGTCGCTCAGCTACTACAAGGAGAGCGTGGCGCAGTGCTTCGAGTGCATGCGGGTGTGTCCGGTCGGCATGCACGAAAGGCGGTTGCAGTGACCGTTTCGCGGGTGGCGCCAGCGCCGACGGCCGAAGAGGCCACGGCGGCCCGTGACCGCGTGGCCGCGATGGTCGAGCGCGGCGGCGCGCTGGCTTGGGGCGTCGCCGACGCCGACGCCTTTGGCGAAGCGCCCGAGGGCTTCCGGCCCGGCGATCTGCTGCCGGGGGCCCGCCGGGTCGTCGTCGTCGGCGGCAGTCCGCCGCGGGCGGCGGACTGGGCGAGTCCCGTCCACGAGCACATGGAGACGATGGGCACCAGCGACCGGATCAACTCCCTCGGCCTCAAGACGGCGAAGTTCATCGAGGCGGAGTTCGGCTACTACGCCCTGTTCGTACCGCCAGGCGTACGCAAGGGCAACCGGCCCTTCCTGAGCGTTGCGCTGGCGGCGGAACTGGCGGGCTGCGGATCCCGCAGTCTGGCCGGGCCGGTGCTGCATCCGGAGTACGGCCTCCTGTTCTACTCGGCGATCATCACGACCTACCCGTTTCCGTTGACGCCGCCGCTTGCGGAGCCGGCCTGCCCGGCGCCGGCCTGTGTCGAGATGTGGGAGGCGGAAGGCGAGACGCCCTGCACCAGGGTCTGCCCGCTGGGCGACGGCGGTTGCCTGGACGGGCGGATCGAGAACGGCCGGCTGGTGGAGCGCCGGTACGACGCGGCGCGCTGTACTTCCCGCGTCTACACGCACTGGATTCCCGGCTTCCAGAAGGGGCTCGAACTCGCCCTCGACCAGGAGGATCCCGAGGCGCGCAAGATGGTGCTCTACTCGAGCCACTTCACGAAGACGCTGTGGTCGATGACCTACGCCGCGCAGAGCCAGGGCCAGTGCTGGGAGTGCATGCGGGTGTGTCCGGTCGGCGCCGAGTTCAGGGAAAAGGCATAGACGGGAGGTGTGACGATGGCTTTCTTCTTCGTCGATCCAGAGACCTACCGTCGCCACCGCGAGGAGATCCTGGAGCTGTCGAACTCGATCCAGGTCGACATCCACGAGCACCTGCCGGGCGAGAAGCGGCGCCGAGGTCTCTCGGACCGCGAGATCGCCGACCGGCTCGGCCTCGACGAGCGCACCGTGCGCGAGATCCGGGTGGTCGCCGAGCGCGACTACTACGACATCGAGGAATGGGAGAAGGCGATCGAATTCAAGGACAAGGCCTGCCGCACCTTCGCCGAGGAGGGTGTGTCGTACGTGTTCAAGGGGCGGCGCGGCTGAGCGAGCGGCCGACTGCATCCGGCGCTCGCGACGTACGGCGCTGCCCCCCGATCTGTGAGAAAGTAGCGCGCCCATGAAGACCGCGGTGCTCCAGTTCTTCTCGTGGCCTGACCGCCGGATCCCGCTGGAAGAGGTCTACCGGCGGGCGTTCCAGCGCATCGACATCATGGATCAGAACGGGTACGACGCGGTGTGGTTGGCGGAGCACCACTTCAGTTCCTTCAGCATCTGTCCGTCGATCCACATGATGGGGATCGAGGTAGCCGCTCGCACGAAGAACCTGAGGATCGGCACGGGTGTGTCTCTGGCGCCCTTTTACAACCCTCTGCGCCTGGCGGAGGAGGTGGCGCTGCTCGACGTGCTTTCCGGCGGCCGGGTCAACTGGGGGGTCGGCCGCGGTTTTGCGGAAGGGGAGTTCAAGGCTTTCGGTGTCGACCCGCGCTACAGCTATCCGGTCTTCCGGGAACACGTGCAGGCGGTGGTCGGCGCCTGGACCAAGGAGGAGCTCACCTTCGAGGGGGAGCACTTCCAGTGTCAGAACGTCGAAGTGTTGCCGAAGCCGGCGCAGAAACCGCATCCGCCGGTATGGCTCGCTTCGTCGTCGCCTGAGTCGATGACCTGGGCGGCTCGGAACGGCTTCTCGATCATGCTCGACCCGCACTCGGCGCACAGCCGGATCGCCGAGAAGCGAGAGCTGTACCGGGAGATCCTGGAGCAGCAT
>WTGL01000052.1:4080-10078 GCA_011523565.1 Acidobacteriota bacterium | reverse complement strand
GTGCGCGCCGCTCAGTCACGGCTCCTTCGTGCTGTTCACGGACGAGGTCCTGCCCCGGATCTGAGTTCGGCTCGGCCCGGGTCGGTCGTCGCTGGCCGCCGGCGAGTTGGCGCGCGCCGCCGGATCCGTCAGAGTTCGCCTATGGCGCCCGCCACCGATCCCTTCGATCGCTTCCGCGACCTCTTCAAGCGCGCCTCGGCCACCGGTCTTACGGAGCCGAACGCCATGGCCCTCTCCAGCGCCGACGAGCAGGGACGCCCGTCGTCCCGGGTCGTGCTGCTGAAGCACTTCGACCGGCGCGGCTTCGTCTTCTACACGAACCTCGAGAGCCGGAAGGGCAGAGAGATCCTGGCGCGGCCGGACGTGAGCCTGAACTTCTTCTGGCGTGAACCGAAGGAGCAGGTGTGCATCTTCGGCCGTGCCGAGCGGGTCAGCGACGAAGAGGCCGACGCCTACTTCGCCACACGCGACCGGAACAGCCAGCTCGGCGCCTGGGCCTCCCGGCAGAGCCGGCCGCTCGCAAGCCGTGAGCAGCTACTCGCCGACTTCGAGCACGTGACCGAGCGGTTTGCCGGCCGCGACGTGCCGCGCCCTCCGCACTGGACGGGGCTGCGGGTCGTGCCCCGGCGCTTCGAGTTCTGGGTCGCCCGGGAGCACCGGCTCCACGACCGGACCTTCTACGAGCGGGACGGTGACTCGTGGGTGGTGGGTATGCTCTACCCGTAGCGCAGTGCCCGCATCGGACGTCGGGGACACATGAAGACGCCTAGACGGACCTCTTGCCGGTGGGACGCAGGGTGCGCCGCGTTCGTCCTGATACTCGCCTTTCTAGCCTCGGCCGGTTGGGCGGTCGCCCAGGAGCGCCCGCGAGTGTGGGGTATCAACCCCAGTTCTTCCCCCAGCAACGGCGAGGCCTTCGAACTTGGCGAGTCCCTGGAAGTGGAGGTCCTGTTCAGCGAACCCGTGATCGTGCGCGGCAGCCCGGGTCTGGTGTTGACCGTAGGACGTGACGCGAGGTTGGCCACCCTCTTTTCGTACTATCTCGGCCGACCATCCTCCAGGCTCGCCTTCAGATACGCAGTGGGGCCGTCGGATCGGGACACCGACGGCTTCAGTACTCCCGCCAACCCGCTCCGGCTGTTCGGGGGCACCATCAGGGCAGCGGCGGACGGCATGGCGGACGCCGATCTGACGCACGGCGGATTCACTGACCAGTCCTTCGGCAAGGTCGACGGAGCGCGGGTGACCGTGCCGGCGGTCCGCGCCGTGTCCGCTCCAGGTCCGGTGGTACCGGGTGTCCCGGAGGAGTTAGTCCTGCGGGGCCAGACGTTTCACCTGGAGGTCGAGTTCACGCGGGACGTGACCGTGAGCGGCAGTCCTCAACTGGCGCTCGATATCGGTGGCCGAACCAGACTGGCCAGCCACGACCCCCCAAGCAGCGACCCCCCGGGCAGTTGGTATCCGCGATCCCTGTTCTTCAGCTACACCGTGCAGGACGCGGATCGTGACACCGACGGGATCCGCATCCCGGCGAATGCGCTTCGCCTCAATGGTGGAACCATCGAGGCGGCGGTCGACGGTTCCATCGACGCGAGGTTGGACCACGGTGCGGTAACTCCCAGGCCGCTTCTCAAGGTCGATGGCAGCAGGTCCGACCCGCGAAAGCCGGAAATCGGCGTGGTCGTTCTCACACACTTCGATCCGGTCGTGCTGGAGCGCGGCGAAGAAGTCGGTGCGCAGCTCATCTTCTGGCCTGACGTGTTCGTGACCGGCAATCCGAGTCTGGCCCTTACCGTTGGCAGTCGCACCAGACTGGCTACCTGTTCTGGCGCCTCTCTACTCCGGTGCCGCTACACCGTGCGGGCCGCAGACCGGGACGCGGACGGTGTCAGCATTCCCGCCGACGCCCTTCGCCTCGACGGAGCGAGGATCGTATCGGCGGCGGATGGCGTAACGGACGCAGTGCTGACCCACGCCGCGGTCGAAGCCGACGGCATCCCCATGGTCGACGGAAGCTTGGCCACGGCGCCGAGGGTGGAGCAGGTCCTCTTCGACGACACGCTCGACTACCGCGAAGACGGCGACACCTATCGGCTCGGCCAGAGTGTTCAGCTCCGGGTGCGTTTCGACCGGCCGATAGAGGTGACCGGTACTCCCGTGCTGGAACTGACGGTCGGGGATCGACAGCGGCTGGCGACTTGTTCCGGGAGCCACAACGTCCTGGTTTGCCGCTACAGGGTGCAGGCGGCGGACCTGGACACAGATGGCGTCAGCGTCCCCGGCAACGCACTCCGCTTGAACAACGGGACCATTGCCAAGCTGTCGGACGGCGGCGTCACACCTGCCCTTCTGAGCCACGGGCCGTTGACCGGCGGTCCCGGTCGCAAGGTCGATGGCAGCCGGGGCGGGACGGTCACCACGGGAGTGAGGGACATCTCCATACTTCAGGCTGCCAACGGTCATACGTTCGAGTTTGGGGAGATCGTTGAGGTGCAGGTCGGGTTCGACAAACCCGTCACGGTTGTGGGTCATCCCCAGATGACGCTGACGGTCGGCGGGCGGACCCGAGTGGCCACATGCGCTGCCAGCGGTTTCGGGCTCAGGTGCCTCTACGCGGTGCAGGTCTCGGACCGCGATGCTGACGGCATCAGTATCCCGGCCGACGCCCTGCGTCTCAACGGCGCGACGATCAAGGCGAGACCGGACGGCTTTGCCGATGCCGTGCTCAGCCATCCTCCCATGCCGGACGACTCCTCGGCGCGGGTCGATGGCGGCCGTTCCACTTCCCTGGCGGTGAGCGTTCACCTGGGCTATCCGTCGAGTGTCGACGCATACGAGCGCGGCGAGACGATCTGGGTCGCCCTCAGGGTGGGCAGGGATGTTCGGCTGAACAGGGGCAGCCGGGGAGTCGTCGTCACGGGCAGTCCCCAGATCGCGCTGAGGGTCGGCGATCGCGTGAGGCTGGCGACGTACTCGGAGGAGGGTGGTCCTCGGTTCGTGCCGTTTGCCTTCCGGTCGAATCCGCAGCACAACGTCTGGTTCGGATACACGGTACGGGCGGAGGATCGGGACACCGACGGTGTCAGCATCGGCGCGAATGCCATCCGGCTCAATGGCGGCACGATCAAGCTGGCGGTCGACGGCGTCACGGAGCCGCCGCTGACGCACGCCGCCGTTGGGCCCGACTTTCTTCGCAAGGTCGACGGGAGCCGGTTCAACGAGCCGGAGGTAGGCGAAGTCTCTCTCACCGGCTTCCCCAGGAATGGAGACACCTATCGCCTGGGCGAGGCGATCAGGGTGACCGTCAGTTTCACGAGGCCCGTCGCGATCACCGGTACACCGGGCCTGGTCCTGACGGTTGGCGGGCGGACCAGGGTGGCCAGCCTCCTTCCCGGCCCGTCACGGAGCCTGACTCTCATCTTCGAGTACACGGTGCAGCCGGCGGATACGGACCCGGACGGAATCAGTGTTCCCGCCAACGCTCTCCGCCTGAACGGCGGCCGGATCACGCTGACCGATGGCGCTACTGATGTTGATCTGAGTCACGCCGCGGTTGCCGACGACATTGCTCGCAAAGTGGAAACCAGCGATGGCGGCGGGCCGACGGTCCCGGTGGGCGAATGCGAGCCGGACGCCGAGACGGCCTGCCTTCAGGATTCGCGCTTCGAAGTGAGGACAAGGTGGTGGACGAGTGACGGTCGAAGCGGCGCGGCTCAAGTTGTGCCGGAGGGAACCGACGATTCCGGCCTGTTCTGGTTCTTCGACGCGGACAACTGGGAGATCCTGATCAAGGTCCTGGACGGCTGCTCGACCAACGGCCACTTCTGGGTCTTCGGCGCCGCGACGACGGACCTCGGCTACCGGATCACGGTGACGGACACGGAGACAGGCCTGACCAGGGTGTACGGTCAGGGGCCCGGTCTGCCGGCGCCGGCCATCACCGATACGCGGGCGTTTCGTGCGTGCGCCCGCTGACGGGCGCCGGCTGGTCTGCGGACGGGTGCCGGCGCTAACGGCTCGAACCGGTTCCGTGCCCCTTAATACACCCGCGGCACGATGCGCCAGGGCACCCGCCGCCGGTACTCGTCCCACAGGGCGCCGTACTTCGCGGCGCAGCGGCGGTCGTCGTCTCGCTCCCGCGGCACGAGGAGCAGGACGTAGTAGAGCGGGTAGAGCCAGGGAGCCACGAGCGCCGGTTGACCGAGGCTGAGTGCCAGGCCGGTCGCCATCAGGACCTCGCCGAGATAGTTCACGTGGCGCGACACGCCCCAGAAGCCGCTGCACAGGACGCGTCGCTCGCCGTCGGAGATCGCCTCCGGCCGGAACCGGCCGAGGAAGATCCGTTCCGGGTCGAGCTTGAAGTGGAACTTCTGCATGTTCGCGCCGCGGGCCAGCGACCAGCCGGCGAAGAAGACGAGGGTGGCCAGAACGGGCAGCCAGACGGGGGCATGCGGGTTGGGCAGATCGGCGGCTGCCCAGAGCCCGACTCCGTAGAAGTACGGATAGAAGAAGAGGCAGCCCCAGATCAGCTTGAAGCCGACCCGCTCGGCGAACAGGTCGTAGGTGTAGAGGTGCACCCGTTCGAAGACCAGGTAGTCGCAGACGAACCAGGTGAAGAGTGCGACGTAGACGACGACGCCGGGGGAGGGATCTTCCGGGAAGGTCAGGTAGTGATGGGCCGCGAACGAGAGCAGGTTCAGTTCGAGGTAGGTGGCGCCGAACACGTAGAGGAACATCTTCGCGTCCACGCGGCCGCCGAGCATGCGCGGGTTGGCGCGCCGGCCCAGGTAGAGCTCCTTCAGGAGCGAACCGCCACGACCAGGCGCCGTCAGGACGGCCGCAGCCGAGGCGACGAATCCGAGCGCCAGGGCTCCCGCGGCGCCGCTCCAGCGGTGGGTCCAGAGCCAGTCCCACGGCATCACGCCGCTGTAGCCGGCCGCCGTCCACAGGCCGACCATGGTGGCGAACACCAGGGCTCCGTTCAGCCGGTACCGGAGGAGCCGTCCGGTCCGTTCGTCGCGGACGTAGCCGACGACGCGGCGGGCGGGCAGCAGTGCCGAGAGCCCGAGCACGGCGGCCGAGACGACCCAGGGCGCCAGGAAGCCCGGGAGGTGGTCCGTCACGTATGCAGGTGGTTCAGGGGGCCTACGCCTCGGCCAGCTTGACCCACTCGAAGTCGCCCGGCTTGTGGTTGATCCGGATCCTCGGTTCGGCGATCCAGGAGGCGTAGTGGCCCGGGCGGAACTCCGGTTCCATCAGCGACTCGATGAACGCGCGGTCGGAGTCGTCCGGCAGCCACTCGCCGCGTCTTGCGGTCCAGGCGTCCTCGGAGATGAGGTCGCCTTCGGGCGTCGCGTGGAGATCCTGGTAGACACCGATCTGCCGGTGGAAGGCCACATGAGGAAGGGTGATCGCGAAGTCGAGTCCGCTCTGCCTGATGGCCTTGTTCCAGCGACCCACGCCGAGGTTGCAGTCGTCGGTGAAGTCGTCGCGCAGGCGCGCGTTCAGGGCGTTCAGGGCCGGATGCTGGACGATCTGCCAGCCTCCGTTCGATCCGGCGGTACCGTTGGCCGGCTCCGGGATCCCGTAGGTGTCGTCGAGCAGGCGGTGGTCGTCCTCCAGCCGATGCTCGCGGAAGCGTCCCTTCAGCCCGGCGTTGAAGAAGTTGGCGGAGTTCGTCGACAGCTCGGAACCGAACAGGTCGAGAGTGAGCGAGTAGTGGAGGTTCACCTTCTTCTGGATCGTCGGCAGGTCGATGACGCCGAGCGCCCGCACCGCCTCGATGTCGTTCGGGTCGTCGATACCGGCGTCGCGCATCGCTTCGCAGGTGCGCTGGACGATCCGCGTCACGCCACTCTCGCCGACGAACATGTGGAAGGCCTCCTCCGTCAGCATGAAGCGGCAGGTGCGGGACAGCGGATCGAAGCCGGACTGTGCCAGGGATTCGAGCTGCATCTTGCCGTCGCGGTCGGTGAAGAAGGTGAACAGGAAGAAGGAG
>WTGL01000052.1:0-4070 GCA_011523565.1 Acidobacteriota bacterium | reverse complement strand
AGTCGATGTAGCCGGGGTGCCAGCGTTCCAGGCCGCGCCGGACGCGCGCATCCGACGCCAGCGCCACGTTGTTCGGAATCAGGACGTCGTAGTCGACGGTGCTGTCAAGGGTGACCATGGGTTCAGGTCCTTCGTCGGGGAGCGTTCAACTGGTCGGTGGGTGGCGGCCTAGACGCGTTCGCTGTCGAAGCGTGGTCGGCGGCCGGTGCCGTAGAGGCGGAGCGCGCCTTCTTCGCCGACCGCGTTCGGACGCTGGAATATCCAGTTCTGCCAGGCGCTGAGGCGTCCGAAGATCTTGCTCTCGAGTGTCTCGGGTCCGGGGAAGCGGAGGTTGGCCTCCATCGCGGTCAACGCGTCGGGCGAGAAGCTCGCCCGCTCCTCGAGCGCGATGCGGATCTCGTCGTCCCAGTCCAGGTCTTCGAGCACTTCGGTGATCAGGCCGGCCTCTTCCGCTGCTTCGGCGTCCAGCGGCTTGCCGATCAGCTCGCGTAGACGATCCGTGGCGTCCGGTTGGGCCAGGAAACGGGTCTCGATCCGGCTCAGCCCGTTGGGCGTCGGGAAAGCGCCGAAGTTCAGCCGGCCGAGCTCGATGGAAGGCGGCGCTTCGCCGTCGTCGCTCTCGCCCTCGAACATGTAGGCGCGGTCGGAGGCCAGCGCGAGTTCGAGCAGCAGACCCGCGAAACAGCTTCCCGGCGCAATCAGCGTGAACACGCTGCGTGCGGTCAGGTCGAGGCGCTTGAGCACCCGCTTCCAGTACAGAAGCACCTCGCGCACGAACCAGTGCTCGCGTTCCCGGTCGAGGAACGCGTCGAAGGCGGCCACCGTGCCCGGGTCGCCTTCGGCTTCAATGACGAGCTGGCCGATCCGGGTCTCGTTCAGGCGCAGGTGGAGCAGGGCGTCGTCGAGTTCCCGCGCGAGGACGAGAGGCCAGAAGCCGGCGCTCCCGGCCAGTGCTTGCGGCGCGTCGGCGGGTGGCGGTTCGGTCGGGCCGAGCACGGTCAGACGGGCGGCGCCGAGCGCGCGGTCGAAGTCGATGCGGAGCGTTGCGTAGATGATCGAGTCCGCTTCCAGCTTCGGTTCGATCCCGGGCCAGTCCGCGCCGCCGTCCCCCGCTGGACGGTCGCTCGAGGCGGCGAGTTCCAGTGCCCGCGCCTTCGCGCCGTCGTCGAAGGACGATCGAGGCAGCAGTTCGTCGACCAGGTTCCAGTCCACGGCGCGCCGGCCCTTGACGCCTTCCTCCAGTGTGCAGAAGAGGTCGGCCCGATCGCGGCGGACGCGGCGCTTGTCGAGCAGCCTGGTCAACCCGCCGGTACCGGGGAGGACGCCGAGGAGCGGCACCTCGGGCAGAGAGACGGCCGAACTGCCGTCGTCGGCGAGCAGGATCCGGTCGCAGGCGAGCGCCAACTCGTAGCCTCCGCCAGCGGCCGTGCCGCGCACCGCGCACAGGTAGCGCTGGCCGGAGTGCTGGCAGGCATCTTCGATCGCCAGGCGCGTCTCGTTCGTGAACTTGCAGAAGTTCACCTTCAACTGGTGCGAGGAGGAACCGAGCATGCCGATGTTGGCGCCGGCGCAGAAGATCCGGTCGCGGTCGGAGCGGAGCACGACCGCGTGGACCTCCGGGTGCTCGAACCGCAGCCGCTGGGTGGCGTCGTAGAGTTCGAAGTCGACGCCGAGGTCGTAGGAGTTCTGCTTGAGCTGGTAGCCGGGGCGGAGCCCCGCCTGCTCGTCGACCTCTAGGGTCAGGAAGGCGAGCGGCGGCTCGACCGCGAGTTGCCAGTGCCGGTAGCGGTCGGGGTGGGTGTGGAAGTCGATCGTTTCCGCCGCTGCGCCGCTGCCAACGCGCTCGGGCGTTCTATCCGTGGCAGGGTCGTCAGACATCAGTTCCGGGGACGTCCGGTCACGGCTGGGCTCATGCGCTTTCTCCTGCAATCGTCGGAGCGGGAGGATGACCGCTAGCTTAGCGCGGCACAACGGGTAGGACGATGTGCGACGGACGTGCAGCGTCGTGGTAGATGGTCTGGTTTGCCTTGCGTAGCTCGTCGTCCTGCCCGAAGGGATGACCGGTGTTGGGGTTTCGATCGAAGCGCGGGAAGTTCGACGAGGAAATGTGGAGGCGGATGCGATGGCCTCGGCGGAAGAGGTTGGAGGTGGCTATCAGGTCGATGCGATAGCGCTCGATGGCGCCCGGCTCGAGCAACAGGGGCTCTTCGAGTGAGTGTCGGTAGCGGGCGCGTACAGCGCCATCGGTGATGTTGTAGGCGCGTCCGTCCGGGTAGACGTCGATGAGCTTGGCGGTGAAGTCGGTGTCGGGCGCGCTTGATGACGCCCACAGCACCACTTCGACGGGGCCCGTCACCTCCAGGTCCTCCGTCAGGGGCTCCGAGGTGTAGACGAGCACGTCGGCCCGATCCTCGACCGGCGACTGATCGAACGGTCCACCCCTGAGGCCAGGCGTCGAGCCAGGCAGGCTGCCGCCCAGGGTGGGGACTGGATCGGCCGGGTCGTAGACGAAGGTATCCGTGACGGCGCCGGTCGCCTGTTCCTGGGCGAGCACACCGTCTCCGTTGCCGGAGTTGGCGCTGCCGCCGCTCTGGAGGTACCAGCGGGTCTGTCGGGCGCGCCGCAAGGGCCACTCCTGCTCGTCCCGCCACTGGTTCTCGCCCATCACGAAGAGACGCACCGGCGCTTCCTGGTCCCAGCCGTTGGCCACTCCGCCGAGCACGTGGTCGAAGAAGCGCTGAGACATCTGGGAGAGGTCGACAGTCGACTCGGCGCCGAAGTCCAGTTCGCCGGCAACGGGGCTGCGATCGCCGCCGTGGACCCAGGGACCCACCAGCAGCCGGCGATTCCGTTCCGGGCCGTCCGCCTGCCAGACGCCGTCGCTGCCGGTGAATGCCTGGAGCGTGGAGCGCAGGAAGGGGTCGTACCAGCCGCCGACCAGGAAGACGGGAACCTCGAGCGTGTCGGCCGTCAAGCTCGAGTCGAGCGTCTTCCAGTAGAGGTCGTAGCTGGGGTGCCTGACGAGGTCCTGCCAGAACGGGACCTGGGGGTGGCCCGCGGCGCGATCCATATCGGTTAGCGGTAGGTGCCGCACGATCCCGGGCCAGTCGTACGGCGCCGTCTGGTTCGTGCGGTCGTGGTTGTTCACCGCCCAGGCAATGCGGGTGAGCTCGAAGGCACCGCCCTGGTGGAGGTCGAGATAGCCGAGCATGGGGCTGAACACGGGGTGCAGCGCCACCAGGTGCTCGCTCCCCGATCTCGCCGCCAGCCATTGCACCAAGGCCATGTACGAGCCGCCCTCCATCGCCACGCGGCCGTCCGACCACTCCTGCGCCGCGATCCACTCGATCACGTCGTGGCCGTCGCGCGCCTCGTCGCGGAAGGGGTACCAGTCGCCCCCCGAGTCGAACCGTCCCCGGACGTCCTGGTAGAGGAAAACGTAGCCGCGCCTCGGATACTCGTAGGCAACCCGGGCGGCTCGTCCGCTGATCATGTTTCCGTATGGCGTGCGAAACAGGATTGCCGGGTAGCGGCCATCACCCGCGGGGCGATAGATGTCGGTCGAGAGGTGTACTCCGTCGGGGAGCGGCACCGGAACGTTGTACTCCACCGAGACCGCCGGATCGCCGGCGTCGCCGGGGACCGGCTGGGCCGCGACGCCGGCGGCGGTGACGGAACAGGTGAGGACAGCGGCTGCGAGTCGTGTTTCGCGGCTCAAAACCGCACCCCCGCTAGCAGTCGAGTCGCGGCGTCCGCGCCGCGCTGACGCAGAGGAAACAGACTGTTCCATGCAAGCCTCACCTCGCGCGGGTACTGGAAGGTCGCCTGGATCGGCAGCGGACGGCCATTGAAGACGTTGACGATGGTCATCCGTTCGTTTGGGGCTCAAGGTACCGATTGATGACTGACCAGTATAGTCACGCCTCGTGAGCGCCCCGGCCCCCGACGATCGCGGCGAGAGCCGCGTGCCGCACGTCGAGTTCGAGGGCGTCGACAAGAGCTACGACGGCGAGAACCTGGTCGTGCGTGGACTCGATCTCTCCGTGGAGCGGGGTGAGTTTCTGACCCTG
>WTGL01000304.1:12494-13212 GCA_011523565.1 Acidobacteriota bacterium | reverse complement strand
GGCAGCACGAGGTGGAGCGGTCCCTCGCGGCCGAAGGCGGGCAGCCACTGGAGCCTCACGGCCAGGAACAGGATGAGCAGGAGGCCGACCCAGAACCCCGGCATCGCCTGACCGAGCAGAGCCAGCATCTTCGCCAGACGGTCGACCCACCGGCCTCGGTAGACGGCCGACATCACACCCAGCGGTACGGCGAGGAGCAGCGCGAAGGCGAGACCGGCGAGGGCCAGTTCCAGGGTCGCCGGCAGCCGCTCGAGCAGCAGTGCCATTGCCGGCGCCTGCCACTGGTACGACTCGCCGAAGTCGCCCGTGAACGCGTCGCGCAGGAAGACGAGGAACTGGACCGGCAGCGGCCGGTCGAGCCCCAGGGCCTCGCGCATCGCGGCGAAATCCTCCTCCGAAGCATCCATCGGCAGCAGCAGGGCTACCGGATCCCCGGCCAGGCGCTGCGCCACGAAGACGATCACGAGCGCGCCGAGCACCGCCACCGCGCCCTGCCAGAGACGGCGGATCAGGTAGGCGCGCATCGCTTCGTCGGGTTCACGGACCGGGCGATTCCGCCCCGTCGGATCCTCTTGCCGCCAACGCGATGTCCCGCATCATCCGCCAATTCGCCTGCGGCCAGGGCACGAAGCGCAGCGTGTCACGCCAGGCCAGCGTCACGAGCGGCCGGTAGGTCGGCACGCCGCCGGCTACCCGCTCGTGCTTGAGCCGGGCGATC
>WTGL01000304.1:12030-12484 GCA_011523565.1 Acidobacteriota bacterium | reverse complement strand
GTACGGCTCGCGCGGTGTGGTCAGGTTGTAGCAGTTCACGTTGATGCCGCGGCCGTAGCCGGCCTGCCGCAGCAGCTCGCGGGAGCGGTCCGGATCGAAGGCGTAGGGCCTGAGCGCGGGATCGTGCCCCGGCGCCCCCGGGGTCACCTGAACGGTCCGGATGCCCTGCCCATGGAGGATGTACTGGATGATCGCGTCGAAGTCGATCGCGTGCGCCACTGCCTGTCGCACGCGGACATCCCCCAGCGGACTTCTCGGGTCGAGAGCGTTCAACGCGAGGAACAGGTTGTTGCTCGTCGGCAGCGATGCGACCTTCACGCCGGGCGTGCGCTCGAAGTCGGCGACCTGGGCCGGCGGCACCGCGTCGATCCAGTCGACGGCGCCGGTCTTGAAGGCGGCGACCCGGGTCGTGTCCTCGGGGATGATCTTGATCGTCAGCCGGCGGATGCCCGGC
>WTGL01000304.1:10384-12020 GCA_011523565.1 Acidobacteriota bacterium | reverse complement strand
GATCTCCTCGCGCACACTGCGAGAGACGAACTTCCACGGCCCGGTGCCGATCGGATGCGCCTGCACGCCTTCGTTCCCGACCTCCTCGTAGTACCGGCGCGGTATCGCCCAGAGGTCGAGGTTGAGCGGCAGCAGCGCCGAGTCCGGCGGCCCCTTGAAGACGATCTCCAGTTCGTAGTCGCCGACCACCTGCACGTCGGCCACGTGGCGCCAGCGCCCGGCCTGGCGCGACAGGCCCGGATCCCGCTGGCGGAGGTAGCTGCACCGAAGATCGTGCGCCGTCAGTTCGTCGCCGTTGTGGAACCGGACGCCGCGCCGCAACTCGACGCCGATCAGCCACACTCCGTCGCGCTCGAACAGCCGCCAGGACTCGGCCAGCCAGTTCCGCTGCCTGAGGTCCGGCCCCGCCGTCAGCAACTGCTCGTAGAACAGCGCCATGAAGTACTGGTCGACGCCGGCCGAAGTCCGCGTGGGGTCGATCTGGGTCGGCTCCGCGGCGAACGCGACCGTGACGTGGGCATCGGCCCCTGCGTTTCCATCCTCGGCTGTGAGCGGCAGCGACAGCAGGCAGGCACTGCACAGGCACGCCGCCGCCACAAGTCCACGCCGCATGGAGGGAACCTACCGTAAGGAGAGTGAGGTCCCGCGGGACAAGCCAGGCGTCACGGCGCCCGGTCGGGACGCGTCGCTAGCCGCCCTGCTCCGACCAGGGGTTCAGCAGCGGCACGTTCATCAGCGAGAAGTCGCGGACGTTCCGCGTCACGACCGTCATGCCGTGGCGGCGCGCGACCGCCGCGATCTGCGCGTCGACGGCTGGAAGCCGCAACCCCGCTTGATCCCCGGCCGCCAGCAAGTCACCCCACATCACCGCCGCCTCCGCATCGAAGGGGAGGATGCGACCCTTGAACTGCCTCGCGAGGTCGTCGCGAATCCAGGTCTCGAGAACACGTCTCCTGCCCTCATCCGGGTGCTTGCGCGCACCGCGCACGAGTTCACCCAACGTGAGCGTGGACATGTAGACCTCCGCCGCCCGATGCTCCAGGAACCAGGCCACCACCCGCGGTTCAGGACGGGTCTTCATGCCCTCACTGACGACGTTCGTGTCGAGAAGGTAGGTCACTCCAGATCGATCTCGCGGCCCGGGGAGCGGTCCCGTTCGATGTCCAACTCGAAGCAGCCCAGCGGCGACGAACGGAGGAAGGCCACGAGTTCCTTTCCGGTGCGCGCCTGGGACGGCACAACCGCGGCGGCGATCCGTCCACGCAGAGTCTCGGCAGACCGGCCGCCGTTCCGCAGCGTGCGCGCGACTTCGCGGATCAGCTCCGCGTCCTCGGCCGGCACCGTCACTTCGACCCTCTTCGAGCCCTCGGCCTGCGCCTTCCGGCGGTGGCGCCTCACCCGCTCCTTCGATGTCTTTCTCGTTGCTGGCTCAGCCACGGCCGCCTCCGGTAACGTTTCCGGGAAGCTACCGCGGCACTGGCCCAGGCGTCAACTCGGAGGAGCGTGCTACCTTTCGAGGCGGCGCAGCTTCCATATGCCCCTTGCGGGCAGCCCTCGTGTCTGCCCGGGGAAGGTGCGCCATTGCTTCGGTAGCGGAGTCGGGTCACCACGCTGGTGAACGGAGTACGCTCGCAGG
>WTGL01000304.1:2140-10374 GCA_011523565.1 Acidobacteriota bacterium | reverse complement strand
CTGTCTCTGCGGGGACGTCGCATTCGAAGTCGATGGCGACCTGATGGAGATCGCCCACTGCCACTGCTCCGTGTGCAGGAAGTTCCACGGTTCGGCCTACGCCACCTTCGGCGCCGTCGACCCGAAGTTCTTCCGCTGGACGCGCGGCGAGGAGAAGATCGTCCACTACCAGTCCTCGCCGCATGGAGTCCGACACTTCTGCCCGCGCTGCGGTTCGGGCGTGCCGGCTAACCCGGAAGGCGGCCCCGTCTCCCTCGTCACGATGGGCAGCGTCACCGAGGATCCGGGCATCCGACCCACGCTGCACATCTTCGCCGGCTCGAAGGCGCCTTGGCACAGGATCGCCGACGACCTGGCCCAGCACGAGGAGTACCCGCCCGACTGGGGCGCTCCGCCCGGCATCGACCGGCCGGTTCGGGAGGCCCGGACGCACGGCGCCATGCCGGGAAGCTGCCTCTGCGGCGTCGTGACCTACGAGTTCGACGGCCCGCCCGAGCGCATGGTGAACTGCCACTGCTCCAGGTGCCGCCGCCAGACGAGCGCCGCTTACGGCACGTTCGTCTTCGTCGCGGAGGACGCCTTCCGCTGGCTGGGCGGCCGGAACGCGGTCGTCGACTACAAGATGCCGGAAGCGGACATCAAGGGCACCGCGTTCTGCAGGCACTGCGGCAGTCTGGTTCCTCGCCTCAGGGATCCCGGCGGGATGCAGATTCCGGCCGGGTCGCTGGACGGCGATCCGGGAGTCAAGCCGGCGATGAACATCTTCACGGACTCCAAGGCACCGTGGAGCGCTCTTGACGAGACGATCGCCTGTTTCGCCGGGTACCCCGAGTAGCGCCGCTCCGCGTCAGGCACCGCCCTCGCCGACCGGCCACGGAGCACCGTCCCCCTTCTGACATGGACGGAAAGCCGCGACGCCGGCTGGCAGCGGCGAGCCCGCCACCTAGACAAAGCACCTTGCCGGCTTGCAGAATGCACCGGTTCAAGCGTCAAACGTCCTTGACTTCGGGCTCGACGGCGGTGCCGCTCCGCATGGACGCCGCCGGTGCGCCCTCGCGAAGTGCGCCCCCTGCTCCGCCATCCGCTCGCCGTCCGCTACGGGATTGCCTGCCTGTTCGGCGTCCTAGCCGCGGCCGCAGCGCCCGGCCAACTCGTGGAGCGGGTCGTCGACGGCGACACCATCATCGTCGAGGGCGTGGGCCGGGTCCGCCTCATCGGAGTCGACACGCCGGAGACCGTCCACCCGAACCGGCCCGTCGAGTTCTTCGGCAAGGAGGCGAGCGCCCGCACCGGTCGCAAGTACCACAGGGAAGGCTGCCGCTTCCTGAGCAAGAGCATGATCCCGATGAAACGAAACGAAGCAGTGGAGCGGTACGAACCCTGCGGCGTCTGCAAACCGGACTGAACCGCCTTCGCGCATAGACTCGACACATGGCTGAACCGGTCTCCAAGCCCGCGCGACGAGTTTCCGACGATCCTCCCCCGCCCCGGGCCGACGACTTTCCCGGCTGCCGCGAGGTACGGATCCCGCGCGACGAGATCGAGGACTACGAGGGCCGCATCGAGTACTGGGACGCCCGCAACGAAGCCGCGTTCATCGCGGAACCGACGACCACCTTTCACGAGTACGGCGCCCGGCGTCTGACCCGTCTGATGGCGCTGATCGGGATGCGGCGCGGAGCGGCGATCACGGTCGTCGGATCGGCCGACCTCGTCGTGCGCGACGGGAAGAGCCATCGCCGCGTCATGCAGGCCGACGAGAGCGTCTACCTGCGAACCGCGGACGCCCCAGAAGACCGGTGGATCGAAGCCGGCGTCCACCGCCTTCCGGACGTCGTCCTGGAGGTCGACTACAGCACCGACGCGAGGCGCTACAAGCTCGGCGTCTACGAGTCCTGGGGCTTCCCGGAGGTCTGGATCGAAGTGCCCGACACCGGTTGGCGCTACCGTCCGAAGAACCGCGGCGCGACCCTCACGATTCACGTGCTGGAAGGCGGCCGCTACGTCGAGGCGCCGTCGAGCCGTGCCTTCCCGGGATGGACCGCCGCGGAGATCCACCGGGCGCTGAACGAGACCGAACCCTCCGCGGAAACCGTCGAGATCGCGCGCCGCGTGGCCGATGCCCTCGCCGCCTCCGGAGGCACGGGCCCCGACGACGATCCCCTGCTGCGCCAGGAACGGGCCGAGGGGCGGGAGAAAGGTCGGGTCGAGGGACGCGCGGAAGGTCACGCCGAGGGCCGGGTCGACGAGCGACTCGACATCGTGCGAAGCGCGGTTGCCGACGCGTTCGCCGCGCGCTCCCTTGCGATCACACCCAGCCTGCGGTCCTGGCTCGACGAGGCGGATCCGGCGCTGGACGCGGTCGAACTGATCCGTCTGGCCTGGGAGTGCCGCGACGCGAACGACTTTCTTCGCCGCGCGTCGTAAGAGGAGAACGAAGACCAGCAGCCGCAACAACCAGGCCGACCCGACGTCGGTCGACCGAACGCATGCGAATCGTCGGCTGGAGGGAGCCACGCGCGACGGCCTGTTGGAGTTCTGGAAGCTTGAGGACGCTCTGATCCGGGGCGGACTAGCGGACGCGCTGGAGGCTCGCGGCATGGAAGTGCAGTGGACCTGCGGGGGTTGGAACGTTGAGCGCGGCGGCAAGGTGTTCGCCACGGGACCCATGGCGATGACCAGGAACGAAGTCGTGGCCGTCTCCCTTGAGACGACTATGCGGCTCGACTGGATCCAGAGCTTCCTGACCGTCTTGTCCGAGCTCCTCGACTGGCTGCCCACCTACCGAGGCCGGAAGATCCACGGCGCGCTGGCCTATCTGGATTGCGAGGACGAGGCGAGGCGGCACGCGGAGCGCGTGGGGTTGTTCCTCATCCGCGTCGTCGACGGTCACGCACGCATCGAGAACGGCCCCGGCTTCGAACCGCGCTCCTTCGGCTGAGCCGCGCAGGCCTTGGCCTGTCGCCTACTCGTCCACCGCCCGCGCCAAGCCGGGCGGCAGAGTGGAACTCTCCATGAGCAACTTGTAGAAGGGCTGCTCGACCGCCTGCAGCTGGACCTTGAAAAGGTCCTTCTGGTCTGGCGCGGTGCGGTCGAAGACACGGACAACAAAGCGGCACTCGGGCCGCTGTCCCCTGCTCCACTCTTGAACCCGAGCAGTCTGGCGCACGAACTCCTCTGGCGACAGCCGCTCCCGCCGAGCCATGCTGCCCACCGGCAGAGAGGCGCGCGCATCCACGACAGAGCCAAGCCGGCGCTCGGACGGGTCAAACACATCTCCTTGGGGGACTGCGGCGAAGTCGACCACCAAGCCGCTTGGAGTCAGAACGACGTCGAAGAGATAGGCGGTCCTGCCGTCATCTTGCCGCCAACAGCTTGGGTGAACCAAGCCGCCCCCCAGAGACCGGACGCGAGCCTCGAGGCTTTGGGCCCTCTCACGCTCTCGGTCTCGCTCTTCCAACGCCTGCTCAAGTCGGTCTCTCAGTGCTATCTCCTCGCCGCCCAGCTCGCGCCAGCGACGCGCATCTTGGACGACTTCGTCGATCGCCTCCTCAGTCGTCCCGACCCCCTCGGTCTCCAGAGCCCGGGCAAGACGGCCCCCCTCCTCGACGGCGTCAGCCACCTGCTCGGGCGACAAGCCCTCTTCGGATGCGGCCCTGACCGCATCCAGCAGATCCTTGAGTTCGTCCGGCTCGGCCGACCGGCCTGTGTCACCAACGGCCTTGTCCCAGACGGCGCGGTTCTCGATGGCGTCCCGAACTTCCGCAGGCGTCATTCCCTGCTCGTCCGCGGCATGCATCGCGGCCGCCATGTCCCGGATCTCTCCCGCCGAAGGCGAGACTCCAGCCTCCTGAAGCGCTTCTTCGAGTTCGGAGTGGGCATCCGCCTGCTCGACGGCGCGCCGCGCCGCCAGCAGATCCTCCACCTCTGGTGGCGACATCCTGCCAATCTCCGACCCTTGGATTCGATCAAGGAGTTCTTGCGCGGAGGGCTCTGGCACCGTTCGCTCCAGTTCGCGGACCAGCACCCGCCAGTTGTCGGCCGCGTCATGCTGTTCGACGCGCTCCACCAAGTACGACCGGAGAACCGTCGGATCCTGAGGTAACTCCTCCTCCTCGAAGATCTCCCGCACTTCCTCGTACCGCTCCAACTCCGACTCGGCCTGCTCGCGTTTGTCCGACTCGCGTGCCAGCATCGCCGCCAGCACGAGCAGCAGCACGAAGATGATCAGGATCGCGATCTCGGCCATCGTGAAGCCAAGGACGAGGCCCCGCGGAAAGGCGCGGCCGGTTTCTGCGGGATTCTCGCCGAACGCCATCCGCTTCAGTTGCGACGAAAGGACCCGAAGAGGCCGCGCCTGCGCTTCGGCGACGACTCGGCAACGGCGGCCAAGGAAGAGCTTGCGCTCTCGAGCGCGCTGCTGATCTGCCGAAGATGTTCGCCTGCGGCTGCCGTTTCGCGAGCTACAGCCTCGGACCGTGCGGCCTGCCGCTCAAGCTGATCGGGAAGCGAGTCCAGAGTGCTCGCCGCCTTGGCCAACGAGTCGGCGGTGGCCTTGTAGCGGCCCGCCAGGGTCTCACTCTGAACAAACGCGTGCGACAACAACTGGAGGAGTCGCTTGCTCTCCGCGACGGCCCGTTCCTGCCCCTCCTGTGTGCTCCCCAGGCTCTCGACCAGAGGCTGGAACCCGTCAAGTAGTTGACGCAAGCGAGCCTCCGCAGGATCAAGGACACGGGCGGCAACCTCGCGCTCGAAGTCCGCTGCGCGAAAGCTCTCCAGCGACCGGTCCATCGCGCTCCGCAGTGCACTCGCACCGGTTTCGATTCCCTGCTCCGAGTTCTTGATCGTCCGCGCCATCGAAGCTGCCGACCCGGCCAATGAGGACGATGCATCATCCAGCCGAGCCGCGGCTCGATCCAAGGCATCCCGCTGCGCCTTGGCCATGCCGTCGCTCAGGGCCTCTTGCTGAGTGGCGATGCTGCGCAGGGTCCCCATCGCCTCTTCCTTCATGTGGACCGCCATTTCCTCCTGTCGTTCGGCAATCCTCCCGATGGCGCCCTCGGCAGCCTTGTCCAGCCTGGAAGCCAAGCCACGCACATCCTCGAGCCTGGCGGCCTCGTTCGCCAGTGCCTTTGTCTCCTCGGCGGTAACCCCCTTCGCTCGCTCGACGGCCTCCCGCAGCTCGCCCACGTCCTCGCGGAACCGCTTGAAATCCGCGATCGCGTAGTCCATCTCGGCCCGGAGCTCGCGGTGGGCAACTACCAGACTCTGACGCGCAGCCGCCTCCACGCGGGCCGGTTCGGCGCTGGAAGACTGGTTGACGTACACGCGGCCGATCAGGCCAAAGACGGTGCTGCTCAAGGCGACGCCGAAGCCCTGAACGATGTCCTCGGTGTAGCCGTCGCTGGTAAACCGGTAGAGCGATACCGCCAGCGAGATGAGGGTGTAGAGAAAACCGACGTAGTAGAGATTGTCGCCCGCGTGCTCGAACCTTGGACCCCTCAGTTCCCGGTCCCAGAGAAAGAAGAAGCCGTACGCAACGATCAGTAACAGCGAGAGGACAATCGGGGGGAACCAGTGACTCGTCACGAGCTTCAGGAGCGCCAGCACGAGCCCACCTCCGGCCGCGAACCACAGAAAGGCCGCGCGGGGATTCACATCCCTGTAGCCGCCACGGCGGCGGCCCGGCGCCATCAGTTCATCCCGTCAACGCTGAACACAGGTCCGACTACGCCGCCCTGATCCTCAATCCACCGTCCCCAGAACTCGGCCAGACCGCGGGTGCTGCGGAGCCGGCGGTGCGCCTCCCGCTGAACGAAGAGGATGTCCACGGTGGTTCCCCTTAGGTCCGTGCCGAGGGCGTCCGCCCCGCGACTCCTCGCGAACGCGTCGTAGTCGACCGGCTGACGAAAGAAGGACAAGTACTCGCTGTGCTGCATCAGGTCGGACACGAGGATCAACCGTTTCGGGATGTCCACGTACTCCTCGCGGCCAAGAAAGGCAACGGCGACGCTCTGAACACTCTCCATGAGCGGCGACGTCGGCGCTTCGTCACGGCCGAGCAGGTCCCGAAACAGAGCCTCGAGCGGTTGCCGAAACCGCTCCTCGAGCCGCCGGCGGATAAGTCGTGGGTTCTGCGTCCATTCGCTCGCCTTCTCCGGGTCGCCGGGATGACAGACCGTCAGCAACGGCTCGTCGATCTCTTCGCCCACCGGCCTGGCCTCGAATCCGAGGACCATCTCGTCCTCGCGGCTCGCCGCGACATACTCCTCCAGACGCGCCAGCACGTCAGCACGGCTGATCGCTCCGATCCGATCCGTCGCGTCGATCATGATCGCCGTCAGCGCACTGGGACCGGTCTCGGGGCAACCCGTGTCGGGGTTGCGCTCGGGAGGACCGGGCACAAGCAGCACGTAGCGGACGAACAGGACCAAGACGACAGCGGCGAGGAACCCGGCCGCACCAAGCTGGAGTTTCTCGCGATTTGAGAGTCGACCGGAGCGCCGCCCGCGACGGGACCGGCGTCTGTTACGGCGCGGCATTCTCGCCGCCGGGGTTCTGGCTGGCGAGCCCGAGCCGCTGCTGAGCCGTCTCCCACTGTGTGTTCAACACGCGAACAGTCTCCACATGCTCCGCCTGGAGCGTTGCAAGCGCGGAGTCGTCCACCATGCGGGGTTCCCACGTCCGCACACGATGCGGAGGGGCAGGATCGAGCAACCACGCACCGACATGGGACGCGGGTACGGCACCGTCACTGCGCACGGCGTGGTTGGCAACGCGGTACTCCTCCACCAGCATGGCGCCGTAGCTCTGCAGCTGCTCAACGTGGTCCTCGAAGGCGGAGAGAAGGTCTCCCTCGCTCTTCAGCAACCGGCGGGTTTCGGCGGGCTGGATTCGCGCGCGGTCCAAGGTCTCCTGCGCCGTGGCGAGCCATTTCTGCCGGACCACCTTCAACCCGTGCCCAGCCTCGTCCCTCAAATCGTCAAGCCTCTCCCTAGCCTCCGTCATCCTCACATGCACACCCCGGTAGCCGGGATAAGCGTCGCCCCAGAACTTCCATCCCTCGTAGAAGGCAAGCACGGAGAAGCCCAGGCCCAGAACAAGGAGCAGCCAGGAAGCGGCGGTCTCCAGGCCGAAAGGCTGCGTGAATAGACGGGCCACCATCACCGCGTCCGGATCCTCCACTAGCGCCTCGGAAGCCTCACGATAGTGGGCAAGCCCGAAGTTGAGAGCCAGAGCCATCAGGACCCACGCTACGAGACTCGATGCGCCAGCGATCTTGAGGACGGGCCTCACATGCCGAACGTAGCGACTCACCGGACCGAAGAGAGCAAACGGGAGGAGGATGTTGACCAGACTGAAGCCTCCCGCCAGAGTCCAGCCGGCTCTCATCCCGCCCTCACTGCCTTCGGCGAGGAAACCGCCGTTGATGAAGCTCTCCGCAACCAAGAGGACAAAGAGACCGATACCACCCATACACCGCCTGAAGGTCGAGTGGTAGTCCGGTTCCCGGCTGATTCCATTCTCCTCCTTGAAGTCCAGGAAGTCCTCTCGTCGCTTCCTCCACTCCTGAAGATCGCTCCGCAAGTTGGTGGCGTACCTCTGCTCCGCGTCCTGGAACTCGGCGAGCGCCTTCTGCGTAACACTCTCCAATGCGCCGGGAAGCAGCGGGTGGTCAAGCTCAGCCAGACCTTTGTCGATCTCCGTCAGCCTCTCGTCTCGAAGCTGAACCGCCTCGTTCTTCTTCTCGGCGATGAACTGGCTGATCTTGGCCTGCCCCTGGTCCTCGACTGCATCAAGCATCGGGCGGTCCCGTTCGCCAAGCTGGCGCCCCAACGCCTTGGGTTCGACCTCGGCCCGAAAGTCCTCCAGATGAAGATCAGGGAACACGTTCATCGCTGGACCCCACCGGCAGTCGGCCGCTCCCCAAGGTTCGCGATCCCCAGTTCTGAAAGTACGCTCATGTCCGGCAAACGCTAGAGCTTATACGGATAGCCGGAGGCTTGTCGGCGGGTCCCTACTCGGCGGGCAACGCGAACGTGAACAGTGCCCGGCCGGCGGCGAGAGTCACGTGCTGCTGTCCGCCTGCCTCGTAGCTGATCGGTGCCGCGTGGACGCCGCCGCCAAGCCGCCGGTGCCAGAGTTCGTCGCCGGTCTCGGCGTCGAGAGCGTAGAAGATGCCGGCCACGCTGCCGCCGAACACCAGGCCGCCCTTCGTCGCGAGCAGGCCGGAC
>WTGL01000304.1:0-2130 GCA_011523565.1 Acidobacteriota bacterium | reverse complement strand
GTAGGTCGGTGAGAACCAGTTCGCGGCGCCGCCGATCGTCGGCGCGACGAGGGTGCCCTCCTCGCTGGGGAACATGTTCGGCACCCGGATCGGCCGGCCGGTTTCCTGGTCGATCCCCTCGGCCCAGGTCTGCCGCGCGAACTCGCGCGCGAACAGGAACTCCCCCGTCTCGCGGTCCAGCAGGTAGAAGAAGGCGTTCCGGTTGGCGAAGGCCATCAGCTTGCGCTGCTCGCCCTGGTACTCCGCGTCGAACAGAATCGGCACCTGGCAGGCGTCCCAGTCGTGGACGTCGTGGGGTGTGAACTGGAAGGTCCAGACGATCTCGCCCGTGTCCGGACGGATCGCCAGCACGGAATCCGAGTGCAGGTTGTCGCCCTCGCGGACCTCACCGTTCCAGTCCGGCCCCGGATTGCCCGTCCCCCAGTAGAGGAGATCGAGTTCCGGGTCGTAGGAGCCGGTCATCCAGGTCGGCGCGCCGCCCGTCTTCCAGGAGTCGCCCTCCCAGGTCTCGTTGCCCGGCTCGCCCGGTCCTGGAATCGTGTAGGTACGCCAGCGGAGTTCGCCGGTGTCCGCGTCATAGGCGTCGAGGAAGCCCCGGATGCCGTACTCGCCGCCGCCGATTCCCGTGATGACGAGGTCGCCGATGATCATGGGCGCAGCCGTGATCGAGTGCCCAGTGCGCGGGCTTCCCACCTCCGTGTCCCAGATCACCGCGCCGGTCTTGGCGTCCAGGGAGACCAGGTGCGCATCGACCGTGCCCATGTAGAGCCGGTCGCCTCGAATGGCCACGCCACGGTTCTGCTTGCCGCAGCAGAGTGCGAGTTGATCCGGCAGTTCGTGAGCGTAGGACCAGTACTGCCGGCCGGTGCGCGCGTCGAGAGCGAGCACGACGTTGTCTGGCGTCGTCGCGTACATCACCCCGTCGATCACCAGCGGCGTCGTCTCCAGCCGTCCCAGCGTCGGCATCTGGTGGACCCAGCGGAGCTGGAGCTCCGCGGCGTTCGAACGGTCGATCTCGTCGAGGCGGCTGAAACGCTGGCTGTTGTACTCGCCCGAGTACATGAGCCAATTGCCCGGGTCGTCCGACGCCGCCTTCAACTGTTCGTAGGAAATCCCCCCCTGAGCGGACAGGCTGCTAGCCGCAAGTGCGAGCGCCGCGGCGAAAGCCACGGTCTTCGGTTTGATCGTCATCGTCACTCCGGCCGCAGTGAGTAGAGGTAGGCGACGAGATCGTCGAGATCCCGGCCGCGGAAGAAACTGGCGAGGGGCGGCATCAACGACTCCTCGGGTTTGTCGATGGCTGTCAGATCCGTCTTCTCGAAGGACCTGAGGTTCTCGAACTCGTCGAAGAGTTGAATCGAGAAGCGGTCCTCGTTCCGCAACAGACCGCGCACGATGTTGCCGTTATCCGTCCTGATCTCGACCGTCCGGTAGTCGGCGTCCATCGCCGCCGAAGGATCGGTGATCGACGCGCTGATGTGGTCCGGCGCCCGCCGCCAGCCGAGGTCGGACAGATCGGGACCGAGACGGCCGCCCGAGCCGTTCAGGCGGTGGCAGTCGGAGCAGGAACCGCGGGTCATGTACAGCATCCGTCCACGTCGCGGATCGCCCGGCACCTCGACATCGTCGCCGCCCCGACTGAGCGAGCGCACGTAGGACACCACCTGCCAGATCGACTTGTCCGGCTGGTAGATGCCGCCCATGCCGGTGTTCGGGATGCCCGTCAGGATGTTGCGGAACAGCGCGGCATCGCTGCTGCCGTGCCGGAACACGCCGAGGGTCAGGTCGGGGCCGTCGCCGCCGGTGCCGTCGGCGCCGTGGCAGAGCGAGCAACTGCGGCGGAATACGCGCGCGCCGGACTCGACGTCCGCTTCGGTCGTGTGCGGATTCTCCTGAATGCGTTCCTGGAGCGCCCTGGAGAGCACGTTCTGGGCGGCCAGACCGTCGGCCCACAGGAGGCTCGACACGAGGAGAGCCGCCGCCGGAAGGAAGCCCCGCCTGCGTGCCGATTCGACCGGAAACATGCCGCCGAGCGTAGCACCGCGTTCCGGCCGGAAGCCGAAACCCGGAGCCTCGAGCGCCGTATAGTCGGGTACTGTCGAAACCATCGCGGTCACGGAGTGCAACGCC
>WTGL01000059.1:12309-13545 GCA_011523565.1 Acidobacteriota bacterium | reverse complement strand
GGTGAGAAACGTGGCGAGCTGTTCCGCTATCCGTTCCCTTGCCGTATCGGAGAGCCGACCGAACGTGGCGACGTCCAGCTCCCGACCGGCGAGAAGCCTGTAGCCGGCGAACGAGCCGTCGGCGGACTCGTAGACGTAGTCGGGAATGCCGACGTCGACCCTCGGCTGGAGGTAGCGAAGCAGCCTGGCTTCGTTCACCAGCGCATCCCGGTTCGCCCGGGCCTTGGGAGCCCGGAAGACGAGCGCCTCGTCGAGGATCAGGACGGCGTGGTCCCAGCCGTGCGTCAGGTACCGGTGCGACGTCCATGTGACGCTGGGAAACTCCTCCCGGATCCGCCGCAGGAGCAGGGCTTCTTCCATGCGCGTCGCGGGATCAGGGGTACGGGTAGTCCAGGTCCAGGAACGGAAAAGCGCCGAGGACGTCCGGTGGATCGACCGGCAGGGCGCGGTGGAGGCAGGAGGCGTCGAGTTCGTCCCAGCCGGTGACGCCGAGCAGGCCGAGGCAGGTGACGATCTCGTGCTCGAGGATGCTGAGCATGCGGACGACGCCTTCGCGGCCGCCCGCGGCCATGGCGATGGCCTCGAGGCGGCCGATGCCGACCGCGTCGGCGCCCAGAACCCTGGCCTTGACCACGTCCGTGCCCCGCATGAAGCCGCCGTCGACGACGATCTGGGTACGGCCGTCGACTTCCTCGACGACCTCCGGGAGGGTGTCGAGAGTGCCTCGGCAGTGGTCGAGCTGACGGCCGCCGTGGTTGGAGACGTAGACCACGTCGACGCCGTGCTCGCACGCGAGCCCTGCGTCCTCCGCGGTGGCGATGCCCTTGAGGATCAACGGGATGTCGAACTCGTCCTTGATTCGCTTGACCAGGTCCCAGGTCATCCGCGCCTGGTAGTTGAGCGGCGCGACACGGGTGGTCGCCTCGCCGACCGAGGGCGGGCGCCAGCGCTTCAGCAGATCCCGCTCCCGCCGGCTGTAGACCTGGGTGTCGACGGTCAGGCAGAAACCGTCGTAGCCCGCGGCCACCGCCCGGCGGATCAACCCCCGCATCCAGTCTTCGTCGTCGGCGAGATAGAGCTGATACACCTTCGCTGAATCGGATGCCTCGGCCGTCCCCTCGAGCCCCGGCAGGCACACCGAACTGACGAAGTTCATGATCCCGAAGTCCTCGGCCGCCTTTCCGGCCGTGGCGCCGCCGCCTTCCTCGAACAGTTGTAGCGAGCCGATCGGCGCCA
>WTGL01000059.1:4580-12299 GCA_011523565.1 Acidobacteriota bacterium | reverse complement strand
TTCCGCTTGACGCTCGTTTCCGTCTCGGCGCCGCCGACCAGGTAGTCCCAGACGCTCCCGCCCAGGTTCCGCCGCGCGGCCACGACGAGCTCGTGGAGAGTCAGCGCGTTCCTTGCCGCTTCTCCCGGAGCCAGGGGGTCGTCGCGCATGTTGGGACGTCGTCTGGGGTCGGTCATCTGGACGCTCGATCTTTGCCGGCGGACCCTAGCAGGCGATCGCGTCGCCCTCGCCGGTGGACAGGCTCCGCCGGACGATGGAAGGCTTGCGCACCATGATCGAGGTCGACCTCCCACGCTTCGAGGGACTCCTGGCACGGGCGCTGGATACGCTGCCCCAGGCCTTCGCCGATCTACTCGACAACATCGCGGTCGTCGTCGAGGAGGAACCGACGGAGGAGGATCTGCGGCTCGTCGGCCTGGACCCGGAAGAGGACGACCTCCTGGGTCTCTACCACGGCGTGCCCCTCGACGAACGCGGAGCCGGGTACAGCGCCCTGCCCGACCGGGTGGTGATCTACCGCCTGCCGATCCTGTGGATCTGCGACACGGAGGAGGACGTCGTCCGCGAGGTACGCGACACCCTCGTCCACGAGCTGGGGCACCACTTCGGGCTGGGCGACGACGACATGCCCTACTGATCTCCCTTGCGTGGAACTGACCTCCCTGTGCGTCAGCGCGGCGCGGACGCCGCGACTCTACTGCTAGGTTCGCGACATGCCGAAAGCCGTTCCCTTCCTGGGCATCGCGGCCGGGATCGCCGCCGGCGCTCTCATCGCGGCGGCTGGCAGCAGTCACGGCCTTGAGATCGCCGATTGGCCCGCGTTCGCCGTTCTTGTCGCCGCCGCCTACGCGATCCAGTGGATCGCCTTCGTGCCGGCCTGGTTCCTGCAGACCGAGCGATTCTTCGATCTCACCGGAAGCCTCACGTTCCTCGCCGTCGTCGGCGGCGCGCTGGCGGTCCGCGACGCGCACGATGTGCGCTCGCTGCTCATCGCGGCGATGGTCGCCGTCTGGGCCCTTCGGCTCGGCCCCTTTCTCTTTCTTCACGTCCGCCGTGACGGCCACGACCGGCGTTTCCGGCAGATCAAGCCCAGCTTCCCGCTGTTCCTGATGACGTGGACCCTCCAGGGCCTGTGGGTTTCGGCGACGGCCTCCCCGGCCCTGGCGGCGCTGCTCGCGGCGGAGACGAGACCGCCGGACCGGGCGCTTGCCGCGGGAGCCGCGCTGTGGCTGGCCGGGTTCGCCATCGAGGTGACGGCCGACGAGCAGAAGCGTCGCTTCCGCGCGGTGGCCGAGAACCGGAACCGGTACATCACTTCGGGTCTCTGGGCCTGGTCCCGTCACCCGAACTACTTCGGCGAGATCCTCCTCTGGATCGGCGTAGCTGTGATCGCGGCGCCGGTGCTTCAGGGTTGGCAACTGGCGACCCTGGCTTCGCCGGTCTTCGTCTGGCTGCTGCTGACGAAGATCAGCGGCGTCCGGATGCTCGAGGCGCGGGCGAACCGCCGCTGGCGAGACGATCCCGGCTACCGGGACTACGTTCGGCGCACGAACGCCCTGCTGCTCTGGCCGCCACGCCGGACTTGAGGCTCCATCGCCACCTGAGGGCGGCGACCTGCCTCGCCGGCACTGCGCTCAACCTGGTCTTCTGGGTCATCCTGCTGCTGCTTCTCCTGCCCGCCAAGGCAGCCCGGCGCACCCGACCCTCGTTTCGACGCCTTTCCGACCGCATCTACCGGCGGGCGGTGCGCGTCGACAACGCCCTGCTCCGGCACGTCTCGGGCGCTACCTGGCGATGCGAAGAGTTGAGGCTCGACCCGGCCCGGCCGCACATCGTCCTTGCCAACCACCGCTCCTGGGCAGACATCCTGATCGTCCAGAGCGTCGTTGCGACCCGCGGTCCGATCGTCAAGTTCCTCTGCAAGCGCGAGCTCCTCTACGTGCCCATCTTCGGCCTGATCATCCTCGCCTTCGACTTTCCCGTGCTGCGGCGCCGCTCGCGGCGGGGAAGCGACCCGGCGCATCGGCGCGACGACGATCGCCGCCGGGTGACCGCGGCCTCCGCGGCCCTGCTCGACTCCCCCGCCGCCATCCTGTCCTTCGCCGAGGGGACGCGGTTCACCAGGACCAAACGGGAAGCCCTGGGCGGACCGTACGAACACCTGCTGCCGCCCAGGGCCGGCGGCCTCGCCGCCATGATCGAGGCGCTCGCACCCGGCGAGGGCACCCTCGTCGACCTGACCCTCGCCTATCCGCGGGCGGTTTCGTTCTGGGAGTTCCTGGGCGGGGCGACGGGGCCGGTCAACGTCAAGTGGGAGACGATCCCGATCGCCGACGTGCCACCCGAGCAAGCCCAGGAGTGGCTCAATGACCGCTGGCAGCGCAAGGACGCGTTGCTTCGAAGCACGATCTTTATGAATATCGACTCAGATCTAGCCGACTTAAGCGAAATGGAATAAGATCTCGCGTCGGTCCCGTTCCGTCGAAGAACACGACCGACCAGCGAACCCGGACAGCGAGGCGACAACCACATGACCGAACACGAAGACCGGCACGATTCCCGAGAGCCCGACCGGGAGGCCCAGGCCGCCGGGCCCACGGCATCCGAGGCGCTTCTCTCGCCGCGCGCGACGGGGACCAAGCCCGAACTTCCCGTCGTCGTCCTCCGGGACATGGTGATCTACCCGGGCGTCACGGTGCCGATGTCCGTCGGCCGGGCCGACACGTTGAGCGCGATCCAGGGCGCCGCCGAGAGCCCGGACCGCAGGTTCTTCGCTCTCCTGCAGCGCGAGAAGAGCGACGACACGGACCCGCTCGGGCTGCACACGATCGGCGTCATTGCGCGCGTCGTCCAGCTACAGCAGGGTCTGGGCGGCACCCAGGCCCTCGTGCTCGGTCTGCATCGCGGCATCGCGCTGCGCATCGACAGCACCGAGGAACATCTGGTCGCCACCGTTTCGCCGGCGGAGGAACTGATGCCGGTGGACCCGGAGGACCTCGCCTTCATCGCCCTCGACGAGGAACTGCGCAACCGGGCCGCGGAGCTCGGTGAACGGGCCGGCATCCCAAGCGACGTGCTCACCAAGACCCTGCGCGGCGTCACCGACCCCGGCCGCCTTGCCGACCTCGTGGCCGGCCACCTCGAACTCCCGGCCGGCGACCATCAGTCTCTGCTCGAGACGCTCGCGGTCGAAGAGCGGATGCGGCGGGTCCTGATGCTGGTCCAGCGGCGGATCAAGGTGCTAGACGCCCAGCAGGACATCAACACCCAGGTCGAGGAGGAGATCGGAGACCGTCAGCGCGAGATGTACCTGCGCGAGCAGTTGAAGGCCATCCGCAAGGAACTCGGCGACGACGACGGCGCAGACGATCTGGAAGAACTCAAGGAGCGGGTCGCCGGGCTGGAACTGCCGCCCGCCGCGAGGAAGGAAGTCGACCGCGAACTGAAGCGACTCGAGCGGATGGGCCGCGAATCGATGGAGTCCCAGGTCATCCGCACCTACATCGACACGGTGTGCGAGTTGCCGTGGAGCGAACTCAGCGAAGAAAGGCTGGACCTGGCCGACGCGGCACGCATCCTGGACGAGGACCACTACGGCCTCGAGGACACGAAGGACCGGATCCTGGAGTTCCTCGCCGTACGGGTCATGCACGACCGCCAGTCGCGTAGACGCGAGCGCGACGCGGAACCCGCGAACGAGAGCGCCAAGGCGAGTCTCGAGGACGCCGGCGACAGCCAGACCGACGGCGAGGCCCGAACCGACGAGGAAGCCCGGACCGACGAGGAAGCAGAGCGCAGCCCGATCCTCCTGTTCGCCGGACCTCCCGGCGTCGGCAAGACCTCGATCGCCAAGTCGATCGCCCGTGCCATGGGCCGCGAGTACGTGCGGGTTTCCCTGGGCGGCGCCCGGGACGAGGCCGACATTCGCGGACACCGGCGCACCTACGTCGGGGCGATGCCGGGTCGAATTCTGCACGGCATGAAGCAGGCCGGCGTCAAGAACCCGGTCTTCCTGCTCGACGAGGTCGACAAGCTGGGCGCTTCGCTCCAGGGCGACCCGTCCGCCGCGCTGCTCGAGGTCCTCGACCCGGCACAGAACGGCGCCTTCATCGACCACTACCTGGGAGTCCCCTACGACCTCAGCCAGGTGCTGTTCATCGCGACCGCGAACTTCATCCAGAACATCCCGGCGCCCCTGCGTGACCGGATGGAGACGGTCGAGTTCTCGGGCTACACCGCGCACGAGAAGGAGAACATCGCCCGGCAGTTCCTGCTGCCGCGGGCGGTTCGTTCCGGCGGCCTGCTACCGGAGGAGATCGAGGTCGGCGACGACGCCCTCCGCGAGGTGATTTCGCACTACACCCACGAAGCCGGCGTCCGGCAACTCGAACGGGAACTCGGCCGCATGGTACGAAAGGTGGCCCGCCAGCTCGCGTCGACACCCGAGGAAGCCGGGCCTCGAGACGACGACGCGACGACCCGGGTCGGCGCCAGCGAAGTCCGGAAGTTCCTGGGCCGCCCGCGGGTGCGGCCCGAGCGCGCGCTCGAACGCGACGCGGTCGGCGTCGCCACCGGCATGTACTACACGCCGATGGGCGGCGACATCATGTTCGTCGAGGTCGAGACCACGAAGGGCAAGGGCCGGCTGGAACTCACGGGCCAGCTCGGCGACGTGATGAAGGAATCGGCGCGCGCCGCCTGGACCTACGCCAAGTCGCGCGCCGCGGCGCTCCAGATCCCGGCCGCCGCCTTCGAGGCGGACGTCCACATCCACGTCCCCGCCGGCGCCATCCCCAAGGACGGCCCGTCCGCAGGCGTGACCATGGCGGCTGCCCTGGTCTCGGCGCTCTCGGGCCGGCCGGCCAAGGCACGGCTTGCGATGACCGGGGAGATCACCCTGTCCGGCCGCGTCCTGCCCATCGGCGGAGTCAAGGAAAAGGTGCTGGGCGCGGTCCGCGCCGGTATCCGGGAGATCGTGCTGCCGAAGCAGAACGAGGCTGATCTCGAGGATCTGCCCGCTGACGTGCGGGAATCGCTAAGCGTGTACGCCGTCGAGGAGTTGGGCGAAGTGCTGGCCGTGGCGCTTCCCGACGCCCGCTTCGTCGACGGCCGGCTCCTCTTCGAAGGCGACGACCCGGAACAGGTCCGGCGCCTCTCCTACAACTGAGAGGCGATCAGCCCAGAGCCTGGTTCAGCGCCTCTTCGTGGTAGCCCACGATCAGGGTGCGGCCGACCCTGACCACCGGCGCGCGCAAGTTGCCCGTCGGTCCGAGCATCAGGTCCGCCGCGCCCGGTTCCGAGGCGCGAAGCTCGGTCTGCTTGCGCCCCTTGGCGACATAGAGGGTCTCCGCGTCGGAGAGCAGCGCCTCCGCGTCCTCCCGGCCCAGCTTGCGACTCGCCGGCGTTCTGTCAGCGATCTCCGCGCCGCGTGCGTCCATCAACTTGGACGCTCTCTTGCAGCTCGTTCAGCCGTTGCGGTGGTAGTACCAGTCGACTCTGCCCATGCGTTTCTCCTTCAAGGGGGGGTTGGCGCAACTTTAGCGCGCCGGGACGTTCAGGCCGGCGGCGCATCGACTTCCCAGTCTTCGTTTACGCGCCGTCCGTAATAGGGGTAGTAGTCCCAGGGTGCGGGGAGGCCCAGGGCCCGCGGATCGCCGGTCTCCGCCAGGTGATCCATGAGCCGATCGCGCAACTGCCCGACGAGCTGCTGCGCGGAGGGTTGCCCCGCGAGGTTGTTCAACTGCCCCGGATCGCTCGCCAGGTCGTAGAGCTCGTGCTCCGGCCGGGTCCCGAAGGACAGCTCGGCCAGATGGTCGATCCCGGACTCGCCGCGCGACTCCATCATCAGCGTCTTCGTCGGCGACGAATCGATCTCGCCATAGGGGATGCCCCGGGCGCAGTCCTTCGCGTCCGGCGAGCCGGACGGCCACCGGGTGGGCTCGAAGTTGCGGATGTACAGGTGGTTGTCGGTACGGATCGCCCGGCAGGGATAGCCCTTGCCGCCGCGGCGGCAACCGTCGTGCCTCTCCATCGCGATGTAGGCAGCATCGCGCGCCGCCTCCACACGGCCGCTCGCCGACGACTCGAGGAGTGGCAGCAAACTGCTTGCCGTCATCTCCGCCGCCGGCTCGAGACCGGCCGCCTCGAGGAAGGTCGGCGCCAGGTCGCTCAGGCTGACGAAGTCATGGGCGACCCGACCGCCGGGAACGCGGTCTCCCCACCGAACGGCGAGAGGAACCCGGCTGCCGTAGTCGTACAGGCTGGCCTTCGCCCGTGGAAACGGCATGCCGTGATCGCTGGTGACGACCACCAGCGTGTTCTCGAGTTCTCCCGCCTGCTCGAGACGTTCGAGCGCGGCTCTCACCCTGCCGTCGAACCGCTCCACTTCCACGTAGTAGTCGAGGATGTCGTCCCGAACGATCGGATGATGGGGCAGATGCGGCGGGACGTCGACCTCCGCCGGATCCTTGCCCGATTCCTGTCCCGACCCCGCCGTGTAGGGCCGGTGCGGGTCGTAGCTGCCCAGCCAGAAGCAGAACGGCTGGCCCTCATCCCTCGAATCGAGGAACTCCTCGAAGCTCCCGAACCGGTTCCCGGCGGGGTTCCGCGTCCTGCCGCCCGGCTCCAGGCGTCCCGGCCCCCAGCCCTTCAGAGTGTGGCCGATGGCGTAGCCGACCTGCCCCAGCATCTCCGTGTACGTGGAGAACTTCGCCGGCAGCGTGCTGTGAATGTTCCCGGCCTCCTCGAGGCGCCAGATCGGCTGCCCGGTGACGAGCGCGCTGCGCGAAGGTCCACACGTCGGCGCGTCGCAGAAGGCGTGGGAGAAGAGAACCCCTTCGCCTGCCACCCGGTCGAAGGCGGGGGTCTTGACCACGGGATCGCCTCCCGCCCCGGTGTGCAGCCACGACTGATCGTCGGAGATGCAGAGCAAGATGTTGGGAGCGCTGCCCGCCTGTCGTCCCCTTGCGGGTAGGGCTGCCGCACTCAACATCGCGGCGGAAGATGCCAGGAACGCTCGCCTTGTCTGCACCGCTTCGACTCTAGCGCGGCGGACACCGGGCGCGCCGGTGTCTCCGCAGCGCACCCGCACGGCGCTTGGCCGGCCCTATAGTCGGAACCGATCCGACAGAACGGAGGCACCCATGATCCGGTTCCTGACCATCGCTCAGCTCACAGCCCTCTCGGTGCTCGCCGCTTCGCCCTTACCGGCACAGGACCCGCCCCCCAACGTTCTCTTCATCGCCGTCGACGACCTGAACGACTGGGTTGGCCACCTGGGAGGTCACCCGCAGGCGAGTACGCCGAACATCGACCGGCTGGCCCGCCGGGGCGTCTCGTTCACCAAGGCCTACGCCCCCGCGCCACTCTGCAATCCCTCTCGCGTCAGCCTGCTATCGGGCGTGCTGCCGTCGAACTCCGGCGTCTACGGCAACGGCGAACGGTTCCGCGAGAAGCTGCCCGACGCGGTGACCCTGATGCAGCACCTGAAGGCGCACGGCTATTCGACGCAGGGCGGCGGCAAGATCTTCCACGGCAGGAGTGCCGGTGATCCGGCCTCCTGGGACGACTACTACACGCCGCCGCGTCCGAGGGGCCCCCGGCACATCGGCGAACGACAGGAAGGCGTGCCGGAATCCGCGTGGGCGCCCTGGGGACCGCTCGACCTGGACGACTCCGAGATGTTCGACGTCAGGATCGTGGACTGGACGATCGGCGAGT
>WTGL01000059.1:453-4570 GCA_011523565.1 Acidobacteriota bacterium | reverse complement strand
GCAGAAGCCGCACGAGAAGCCCTTCTTCCTCGCTTGCGGCTTCACCAAGCCCCATCTGCCCTGGTACATACCGAGGAAGTACTTCGACATGCACCCGCTCGAAGGCATCGAGCTGCCGGCCACCCTGGACGGTGACCGTGAGGACCTGCCCGCGTTCGGGAAGAAACTTGCGGCAGAGGTCTATGCCGTCTCAGACGCACGCAACTTCAGCACCCACGGCGAGGATCACGCGATGGTGCTGAAACACAACCAGTGGCGCCGGGCGGTGCAGAGCTACCTGGCGACGATCAGTTTCGTCGACGCGCACGTCGGCCGCCTGCTGGACGCCCTGGACGAGAGCGAACACGCCAGCAACACGATCGTCGTGCTCTGGGGCGATCACGGCTGGCACCTGGGCCAGAAGCAGCACTGGCGCAAGCACGCCCTCTGGGAAGTGGCAACACGCACCACGCTGATCATCTCGGCTCCGGCGGGGGCTGAACGTGGCGCCCTCTGCCCGAGCCCGGTGAGCCTGATCGATCTCTACCCGACCCTGATCGAGCTTGCCGGCGTCCCCGGTCGGAGCGGACTGGACGGTCAGAGCCTGGTGCCCCTGCTCGAGAATCCCCGGCAGGACTGGTCCCGACCCGTGCTGACGACCTACGGCTACCGGAACCACTCCGTGCGCACCGACCGGTGGCGCTACATCGAGTACCACGATGGCGGCCAGGAACTCTACGACCATGACGCCGACCCGCACGAGTGGACCAACCTGGCGCCGCTGGAGGAGTACGCCTCCGTGGTCGAAGAACTCGCGGGGTTCCTTCCCGAGACGAACGCCAGATAGCCGGCAGCGTCGGGAGGCGCTGTGGCATCATCGGTCCTTCATGTCTCCAGACGACTCCGAAGGGGTCCTCCACCAGGCCGCGAGGCCGGCCCAGCGCTACCTCGTGCCCGAGGGAGTCAAGCGCTTCGATCCCCGGCGCTGGGCCACGGAGCCGCCGCCGGACGCCCCCCGCCACAATGAACTTCGCAAGCTGCGCCGGCGCGCCGTGCGCGACATCAGCCGCCAGCAGCGGCTTCTCTACGCGGAGAACCGCCACGCCCTGCTCCTCCTCTTTCAGGCCATGGACGCCGCCGGCAAGGACAGCACGATCAACGCCCTGCTCACCGGGGTCAACCCGGCCGGCTGCCAGGTGTTCAACTTCAAGCAACCTTCGAGTGAGGAGCTCGATCACGACTTCCTGTGGCGCACCGCCCGCAGCCTGCCCGAGCGCGGTCGCATCGGCGTCTTCAACCGCAGCTACTACGAAGAGGTCCTGGTCGTCCGCGTCCATCCCGAACTGCTGCAGAAACAGAATTTGCCCCACCTGGACCCCAACGGGCTGTGGCAACAGCGCATGGAGTCGATCGTCGAGCACGAGCGGCACCTCGCGCGCAACGGCACCGTCATCCTGAAGTTCTTCCTGAACATCTCCCGCGACGAGCAGAAGGCGCGCTTCCTGCGGCGCCTCAACCGGCCCGACAAGCACTGGAAGTTCGCGATCAGCGACGTCCGCGAACGCGGGTTCTGGAACGAGTACATGAGCGCCTACGGCGAGGCGATCCGCGCAACCAGCAAGAGCTGGGCGCCGTGGTACGCGATCCCCGCCGACAGCAAACCGTACATGCGGTGGGTGGTGGCGGACATCGTGCGCGACGCCCTGGCCCGGCTCGACCTGCACAACCCGGAACCCTCGCTCGCCGATCTGGCCATGTTCGACGAGATGCGGCGGCAACTGGAGAACGACTAAGGCCTCCCGAGAGGCCAAGCTCGGCTATCATCCGCCGCCTACACACTTTGAATCCGGAAGCTCTCTGCACGCTCCGAACGACACGGGTCCCGACGGGACCGGAAAGGCCACCATGACCCCCGAAACCGGGAGAATCCGCAACTACCTCCTGCTCGCGCTCGTCGCCGCCCTGCTTGCCCTCGGTTGCAGCGCCTACGGCGCGCCGGCGCTCCCCGCCGCCGTCGGTTCCTGGAGCATGTCGATCGAGACGCCGCTCGGTACCCAGACGCCGACCATCGACGTGACCGGCGACGCAAGCGGCCTGATGGTGTCGATGGGCTCTCCCGACGGCACCGTGGACGCCACCGATGTCACGTTCGGCGAAGACGGCTCCCTGGGTTTCACCGTCGTCGTCCCCGCCGGTGGGCAGGACCTCACCCTGGTCTTCTCCGGCATGGTCGAGGGCGACTCGCTGACCGGCACGTTCGCCACCGACTTCGGCGACATGGAAGCGACCGCGACGCGCGCCGTCGAGTAGGCCTACGACCTGGCCAAGGTCTCGCTCGGCGGGGTTCTTGACAAATAGGACCAAACCGATCCACTATTCTCCGGCGATGACGACGGCAACGCCGAGGAGAACCCTCACACGAAAGGCCCGGACCTGGCCGCTTCCTTTCCTTGCCGCGATGCTGGCACTGGCTTTACTGGCCGGCGTGGCAGTCGCCCAGGAGTCTGCCGACGAGCGCCTCGAGGCGCTGGAGGAGCAGATCGCCGAACTGCGCCAGGCGATCGGGAAACTGGCAGCCGAAGCGCCTGATGAACGCGTCTCCGAGCTGGAACGGCGGATCGAGATTCTGGCCGAGGAGATCGAGGAACTGACCCTGGGCGAGGCCGCGACGGAAAGCGGCCAGGTCCAGGAAGGCCTCTACGGTCTCGGCATCGCCGCCTCCAAGGTGTACCGGGTGGAGGAAGGCCTGTCGATCGGCGGCTACGGTGAGATGGTCTTCGAGAGCTACGCCAGCGAGCGCGAGGGCGGCGAACCGACCGGCTTCGGCGACGTGTTCGACTTCCTGCGCGCCATTGTCTACGTCGGTTACAAGTTCGACGAGCGCTGGGTGTTCAACTCGGAGATCGAGTTCGAGCACGCCTCGACATCCAAGTCCGGCAGTGCCTCGGTCGAGTTCGCCTACCTCGACTATCTGTGGAAGCCGCAGTTGAACTTCCGCACGGGGATTCTGCTCCTTCCCATGGGCTGGCTCAACGAACTGCACGAGCCCACTCTCTTCCCGAGCGCGGAGCGCCCCTACGTGGAGCAGGTCCTGATCCCCAGTACCTGGCGCGAGAATGGCGCCGGCATCTTCGGCGACGTGGGGCCGTTCTCCTACCGGAGCTACGTGGTCAACGGCCTGAAGGGCGCCGGCTTCACGTCCAACGGCCTCCGCGGCGGGCGCCAGAAGGGCGCCAAGGCGCAGGCGGAGGACTTCGCCTGGACCGGGCGACTGGACTACACCGCGACGCCGGGCCTGATCGTCGGCGTCTCCGCCTATGTCGGGAACTCCGGGCAGGGACTCCTCGACTCCGCCGGCGCCACGATCGACGCCCGCACCGAGATCTTCGACTTCCACTTCGACTGGAGTCACCGAGGCTTCCGGTTGCGCGGCTTGTGGGCCCAGGGCGACGTCGGCGACGCGGCCCGCCTGAACAGGGCGCTGGGCATCACCGGCAGCGACTCGATCGGCGAGCGCCTGGAGGGGCACTACCTCGAGTTCGCCTACGACGTTCTCGCCCACGGCGGCGGGCGCGCTTCGCTGTCGCCCTTCATCCGGGTCGAGTCGATCGATACCCAGGTCCGCGTGCCGGCTGGATTCGAGAGCGACCCGATCTTCGATCGCGAGATCCTGACCTGGGGCGCAGCCTGGCAACCGATCGACCGGCTGGTCTTCAAGGTCGGCTACCAGGACTGGACCAACCCCGGAGGCACCGGGTTCGACGAGTGGAACCTGGCCATGGGCTACCTGTTCTAGGGGTCTGCGCGGCAGAGACGCAACGCCGTGAGTTTCGACGCGACCAGCCGCCGCGCCTCGCTCGCGGCCGCGGCAGCCGGCACCCTCGTGCTGTCGCTGTGGGCGCCGCAACCGGCTGCCGGCGGCGTGCTCCTGACCCGCGAGGAAGCGCTGGAACTCGCCTTCCCGGGTTGCGAGGTCGATCGCGAGACCCAGTACCTGACCCGGGACGAACGACGGCGCGCCGCCGACCTGGCCGGCGCCAAGGTCAACTCACGGCTCGTCGTTCGCTACCGCTCCGATTGCGGCGGCGTCGCCTACTTCGACGTCCACCGGGTCCGCACGCTGGCCGAGACCCTGATG
>WTGL01000059.1:0-443 GCA_011523565.1 Acidobacteriota bacterium | reverse complement strand
ATGGTCGTGGTCGACGCCGAGGGCCGGGTCGCCCGCCTGGAGGTCATGTCCTTCTTCGAACCGGAGGAGTACATCCCCCGCCGGAGCTGGTACGACCAGTTCCTGAGGCTGCGGCTCGATTCGAGGCTGCGCCTGAAACGGTCGATCCACGCGGTGACGGGCGCCACCCTGACCGCACGTGCCACGACCGACGCAGTCCGCAGAATCCTGGCGCTCGATCAGGTGCTCAGGAAGGACCCGTTCCGGGAAGGCGAGCTCGTGCCATGAACCGCCTCACCGCCTGGAGCGTTCACACGTCGACCGCCCTGGTCGGCGGTACTGGCCTCGTCTACGCCTGGATGCGCTACTTCACGGCGCCGACCGACGAGTTCGCCATCGTCGGCCACCCCTGGCAGCCGCACGTCCAGCACCTGCACCTCTGGACGGCGCCCCTGCTCGTCTTC
>WTGL01000087.1 GCA_011523565.1 Acidobacteriota bacterium | reverse complement strand
ACAGAAGGAGCTTCAGCGCTCCGGTGGACCGAACGACTGTCGCTTTCCGCATCACGTGATCTCCCTTGTCGAGGTCAGCAGTCAGACCAAACCGACCGGCCTGGCGCTAGAAGTCGAAGCTGAGTCGCAGCATCAACCGGCGCGGATACTGATAGAGCGAGGGCACCAGATTACCGTCCCTGAACGCAGTGGCCTGCCACCAGTCGAAGGCGTCCTCGTTCAACGCATTCAGGACCTGCAGGTCGACGCCGAACGAGAGGTCGCCGCCGAGCGAGAAGTTGCGCCCGATGCCAAGGTCAAGCGTTGTGCTGCCCGGCATCCTCCGGTCGTCCTCCCGCGGGGTGAGGGCGACGTCGATCTGGCCCTGAGCCAGTTGCACCCGCTGGAACAGCCCGTACGGCCGGCCGTCCTGGACCTTCAGCACGGCAGCGCCCCGGAGCTGCCACGGCAGGTCGACCTGGACCTGGCCCGCGAAGACCCACGTTCGATCCCCCTGCAGCATCCCCTCGGAGTTGATGTGGTGGTTCGGATCAACGCCCGACTGGGACGAGAAGAACGGTTCTGCCTGACGCTGGTCGAGGTTCCGTGCCGTGAATCCCTCGGACTTCGACCAGCCGAGCGATGCGTTCATTCCCCACCGACCGACCTTGCGTTTGGTCAATGTTACGAACACGCCCTCGTAGTCCTGGTCGTACTTCGCGCCGGGGGGCGCGTTTGCGCCCGGCCCCGGGCTGTTCCCCTTGCGGCGGGTCGGCTCCTCGACGATGCTGTAGAGCGTCATCGTCTCGCCGGTCTCCGGGTTGACGAACGGCACTTCCTCGTAGACGCCATCGTTGAGGATGTGCCAGCCGATCAGGTTCGTGCCGCGCTTGACGACGAGCTCGGCCCCGAGCGTCAGCGTCTCGCTGAGTTGCTGCTCGTAGCCGAGGGCGTACTGGTCGTACTCGGGCGCCTTCAGGTTCGGGTCCGGTTGGATGAGATTCTCGTCCGCGACCGTCCGGTAGACGTACCAGGGGCCGGTCCGGTAGTAGCTGAAGGCGTACATCGAGGGCGGCCGGTCGGGATGAGGGCCGTTCCACACGGCCGTGTTGTTCGCCTCGAAGTACTTGCCGTAGGACAGCCGCAGCACGCCCTGCCGCTCGCCATCGCCGACCTGGTGGGCGATCCCGAGACGCGGCGAGATGTTCTTCCAGTCGACGAGGTCGTCGTAGGCGGGGTAGAAGTCACCGCTGAAGACCGCGTTGCCCTTGCCGCCGCCGTGGGCTAGCAGCACCTCGTAGGGCGGAATGCCGCCGTTGTCATGGTCGTAGCGCACGCCGAGGTTCAGGGTCGTCTTGCCGCCCAGGTTCCACGAGTCGTCCACGAAGAGCCCGAGAGACGTCGAGTCGCTGCCGTAGTAGTGCTGCTGCCGCGTGTAGCGCCAGTAGAAGCTCTCGGCGAACTTGGCGTAGTAGAGACCGCCCGAGCCCGGGTAGAGCTGCGGCGTCTTCGTCGTCGCGTCGGTAAACTGGACGCCGAACTTGAACTCGTGACTGCCGCCGAGGTCGTCCGCGAAGTGGGTCAGCTTGGCGCTGGTGCGGATCATCCCGGGCCCGTAGTCGTACGGATACCTCGGTCCGCCGACGGTCGTGGGCACCGGCTGGGTGTAGTCCACGAAGGGCGGCTCCGTGCTGCCGGTGACCGAGGCCACGCGGTCGTAGTTGTCGAAGTCGGCGAGGTTCATCTCGAAGAAGGTCCGGTTCGAGAACACGGACTGCCAGCCGAGCCGGAAGGAAGGCCGGATGCCGAACTCGTGCGTCTGCGCGTCCTGGGAGAGGAACGGATCCGAGGACGCCTGCCAGTCGTAGTCCTCGTACTGGGCGCTGAGCGTCAGCGTGTTCGACGGGTTGAAGGTCCAGTCGAGCTTCAGGGCGGAGCGCTCCCAGAGGTCCGGCCGCACGAACTCCCGAATCGAGCCCGGCTCCCCGAGCGCGTCCTCCTTGTACTCCAGCGACAGGAAGTACCACAGCTCGTCCTGGACCAGCGCGCCGCCGAGCGCCAGGGTGTAGTTGTTGAACTTGTCCCGATAGAAGCCGGTCTCCTCGCCCGTCAATCCAGCCACCTTCGGGCCTTCCGCGGTCAGCCCGTCGAACTGGCCGTAGTAGTTCACGCGGCCATCGAACTCGTTCGTCCCGGACTTCGTGACGATGTTGATCGCGCCGCCGGACATGCCGCCGTACTCCGCCGGGGCGCCCACACCGAGCACCTGGACCTCCGAAATCGTGTCCGGGTTGATCCAGAACCACACGCCGCCGTAGTCGTGCAACGAGGAGTTGAGGCCGTCGAGGTTCCACGAGTTCGATACGCCGCCACTGCCGTAGACCGAGTACCTCCAGTCGCCGTAGGTCTGGTCGCGCCCCTGGAGCGTCACCCCCTTGGCCATGGCGGCGTAGTCCTGGAAGCTCCGCTTGGTCGGGAGGTCGTCGATGAACTCCTCGGTCAGGTGGGTGCTGATCACGTTGCTCGTCACGTCGAGGATCGGCCGCTCCGAGGTCACCGTGATCTCCTCCGACGTCGCGGCCAGCTGCAGGACCATGTGCACGGTGCTGGTCTGCGAGATCGAGACGCGGACGTCCTCGACCGTCTCGTCCTCGAAGCCGTCTAGCGATCCGGTGACGGAGACTGTGCCCGGGAGCAGCGCCGTGACCAGGAACTCGCCGTTGACGCCCGTCGTCGTCGAGCGGTCGCCGCGCACCAGCGGCCCGTCGACTTCGATCAGGACACCCGGCAGTGCGTCGCCGTTCGCGTCGCGCACCTCGCCGCGAACGGTGCCGACGTTCTGGGCCAGTGCCGGCGCGGCGAGGAACACGAGGAGAAGTGGGACGGACACCAACAAGCGCATCTTCGACATGGTCACCTCCGGTCTGTCGTCGCCTGGAGCGCGCCTACTCTGACCTATCGAACAGGGTTGGATCTAGAGCAAAACCTGAGAGCACCTTAGGATTCCTGAGCGCCAGCGCAGCCTCCCGGGCTCGAATAGTCTCGGCTAAGACCCGACTCTCCCGCGTTCCAGGAGTTTTCAGTGCTTTCGGCCCGTCTTCCGGCCCGTTCCCGCGTCAAGCCGGGGCTGGCTCCAGTCGTCGTCGCGCTGACGTTCAGCGCGCCGGCGACCGGTCAGGTCGATGCCGAACTCGCCGAACGCCCCTCGATCGCGGCGCTCGCCATCGACGAGCCGATCGTTGTCGACGGCCGTCTCGACGAGCCCGCCTGGGATCGCGCCGAGGTTGGCAACGGCTTCCGCCAACGCGAGCCCCGCGAGGGGGCACCGGCTTCGGAGCGGACCGAGTTCTCCATCGCCTACACCCCGTCGACGCTCTACGTCGCGCTGCGCGCGTTCGACCGGGAGCCGGAGAGGATCATCGCCAAGGAGATGGAGCGCGACGCGGAACTCGCCTCCGACGACTCCTTCGTTCTGGTCTTCGACACGTTTCTCGACGGCCGCAACGCCTTCGCCTTCGCCACGAACCCGAACGGCGCCCGTCACGATGCGCTGATCACCGACGAGGGGCGCGACGTGAATGTGGAGTGGGACGGTGTGTGGACCGTCAGGTCGCGACGAACGACGGACGGCTGGACGGCGGAGATCGCGATTCCCTTCGCAACCCTGCGCTTCGATCCGGCACTCGACCGCTGGGGGCTGCACGTCCAGCGGCTCATCCGCCGCAAGAGCGAGGAGGTGAACTGGGCGTACCTGCCCCGTTCCACGCTTCCGATCACGACGTCCGGCGTATCCCACTACGCCGCCTATCGAGTTTCCCTGGCCGGCAGCCTGACCGGCCTCGCGGGGCTCCGGCGCTCGCGCAGTCTCGACGTCAAGCCCTACCTGATCGGTTCCGCTTCCGAAGAGCCGCCGGTCCGGACCTCGGGGACCGACCTCGACGGCGGACTCGACATCAAGTGGGGAGTGAGCAAGTCCGTGGCGCTCGATCTCACCTACAACACGGACTTCGCCGAGGTCGAGGTCGACGATCTGCAGGTGAACCTGACCCGGTTCTCCCTCTTCTTTCCCGAGAAGCGGGACTTCTTTCTCGAGAACGCCGGCATCTTCGAGTTCGGCCCTCCCCAGCGAGTGCCGTGGCTGCCCGCCCTGATGAAGGCATTCTTCTCGCGCCGCATTGGGCTCGACGGCGGCGAGACGGTGCCGATGGACCTGGGGGCTCGCCTGACCGGCCGGCTCGGCGAATGGAACTTCGGCGTTCTCGGCGTCGGCACGGGAGAGGCCGACGTCGGAAGCCGGAGCGTGCCGCAAACCGCATTCTCCGTCGCGCGGGTGAAGCGCAACATCGGCCAGCGCTCCAGCGTCGGCGCGATCTTCACGCAGCGCGATCCAGCCACCCGGGGGGAGGAGAACCTCTACGGCTTCGACATCGAGCTCAAGCCGACCCAGCTCCTCCAGCTCAACGGCTACTGGAGCCGCAGCGAGCGGCCGGGTACCTCTGGCGACGATGCCTCCTTCGGCGCCGGGGTCGGCTTCCAGGGTTCCACGCTCACGGCGTCGCTGGACTTCATCGAGTCGCAGCAGAACTTCGATCCGGGCGTGGGGTTCCTGCTGCGCGAGAACTTCCGCCTGTTCAACCCCCGCTTCATCTGGCAGCCCCGGATCGAACGGGCCGGAATCCGCTCCTGGTACGCCGAAGGCACGCACCGCCGTTTCGAGCGCTCGAGCGACGGACGCCTCGAGAGCGAGGAGACCGTCCTCTACCCGGTCGGCATGGTCTTCAAGACGAACGACTTCCTTGAGATCGGCGCGGTCCGGACGAAGGAGCGACTGTTCGCGCCGTTCGAGATCTTCCCCGGCGTCGTGATCCCGCCTGGCCTGTTCGAGTCCGACGGCTGGGAACTGCTGCTGCTCACCGACGCGTCGCGATCCGTGTCCCTGCGGAGTTTCAACTTCTGGGGCGAGTTCTACCAGGGCGACTGGGTCTCCGTGCGACAGCAGCTCAGTCTTCGGCTGTCACGCCTCGTTCGTGCCTCCACAACCTGGTCGCACCACAACGTCGAGCTGCCGCAGGGCGCCTTCGAGATCAACCTGTGGAGCCCGGGCCTTGACCTGTCGTTCACGCCCAACCTGCGGCTGAACATGATCGCCCAGTACAACGACGCCGCCGAGGATCTCGGCGTCAACATCCGCTTTCACTGGATCTACCGGCCCGGGGCCGACATCTTCCTCGTCTACAACGAGAACTGGACGGCGCCGTCGCTCAGGGAGCGACGTACGGAGGGCCGGCAACTCATCCTCAAGGCGACCTATCTCTTCCAGCGCTAGCGCGCCTGGATCTCCCGGCCCGACCGCACCGCCTCCATCGCCTCCGCCGTCCGTCCGAGGCGACTGAGAATGTCGGCCAGCACGAAGTAGCCCAGAGCGCCCGCCTGGTGAGCTTCGTCCTGCTCGAGACCCGCGCGCACCAACTCCTCCGCCCGCTCGAGGTCGCCGCCCTGGTCCATCAGCAGCTTCGCCAGCAGGTAGTGCCCCTCGATGAACTCCGGATTCGCGTTCACCGAGGCCAGCCACAGCTCCTCCTGCTCCACCACGTCGCCCTCCCGGCCCAGCAGCCGGCCGAGGTTGAACAGCGTCCTGTAGTGCCACGGCATCCGGGCCAGCGCCTCCTTGTAGCGCTCGATCGCCCTCGCCGTCTCGCCGCGCTCCTCGTAGAGCACCGCCAGGTTGAAGTGCGGCTGCACCGGGCGATCGTTCGCCTGGATGGCCCGCTCGAAGGCCTTCTCCGCCTCGCCGACCCGCCCAGCGAGCGCGAGCAGTTCGCCGTGCTGGTTGTGGACCAGCGCCGGAGCGTGCTCGTAGCGGGCCGCCGAGTCGGCGACTTCCAGCGCCTCCGCCTGACGGCCGAGATCGACCAGGATGTCGGTGGAAGCGATCGCCGCCTTGCTGTCGTGCGGGGCCAGTCCGCGAAGCCGCTCGAAACCGACCAGGGCGTCCTCCGGCCGGTCGAGCCAGAGGTAGGAATCGGCCAGGCCCATGAGCGACGCCTGGTGGTCCGGGTTGCGGGCGAGGGCGTTCCGGAAGTACTCGATCGCCGCCTCGTATTCGCCTTCGCGCTGGTGCAGGTTGCCGAGCATCTGCTGGGCGTCGACCACTCCGGGATCCAGCTCGATGGCCCCCAGGAGGCGCTCGCGGGCGGCCGCGGTCTCGCCCTTTCCGATGTCGCTCTGGGCGAGCATGATCGCCCGATGGACCGCGATCTTGCCCTTCGGGTCGGCCAGGCCGGAGAGGTCCTCGGGCGCCTCGGCGCGGCTGCCGCTGCCGGCGAGGTAGCCGAGCGCCTGGAGCTGCGCCAGCGTCTCCTGGTCCAGGTCCGGCCGCGCGCTCTCGCCCGAGGCGGACCCTTCGAAGCCGCGGATCATCCCGAGCAGGCGATCGCGAAGCTGGCGTGCCTCCACGCGCGTGCCGCGCACGACGTTCTCCGTCTCACCTGGATCGTCGGCCAGGGAGTACAGCTCGGGTTCCGGCGCGTCGATGAACTTGAGCCGGCCGGTGTGAATGGCGCGAAGCGGCGCCCAGTCGTAGTGATAGAGCGCGTAGTACGACTCGATGTAGGCGGAGCGGGCACCGTCGTCCAGGCCGAGCAGCAGCGGGAGAAGGCTGCGGCCGCCCTGGTGCGAGGGGACGGCGGGCGCCTTGACACCGAGCGCATCGAGAATCGTGGGCCGGAGGTCGACGTGGCTCACCGCGGCATCCACCCGGCGGCCTCCGAGACGGGCCTCCGGCAGCCGGACGATGAGGGGCACCCGGGCGGTGCTGTCGTAGACGAAGTAGCCGTGGAAGTACTCGCCGTGGTCGCCGAGCCCTTCACCGTGGTCGGCCGTGACGACCAGCAGGGTCCGCTCGAGCAGGTCCCTTCCTTCCAGCATCTCGCGCACTCGGCCGACCAGGCTGTCCGTGTACGCGACCTCCGCGTCGTACGGCCGCTCCGGATAGCGCGACGCGAACGGCTCGGGCGCCTCGTACGGATCGTGCGGTTCGAACAGATGCAGCCACAGGAAGAAGGGAGAGCCCGCCGTGTCGTCGAGCCAGGCCTCCGCCTGGCCAATCGTCTCCGTCCCCGAGCGCTGAACGGATCCCATGTTCAACATGCCCATGTCCTGGACCTTGAACTCGTCGTAGTAGTGGTCGAAGCCCCGGTCGATCCCCCATCTGCCGTCCAGAACGAAGGCGCTGATGAACCCCCCCGTGCGCCTGCCGGCGGCCGACAGGTCTTCGGCCAGCGTCGGCAGCCGCTCGTCCAGCGCGTAGCCGACGTTCTCGCGCACGCCGTGGACCGGCGGGTAGACCCCGGTCATGATCGAAGTGTGCGCGGGAAGGGTGAAGGGAACCGTGGTCAGCGCGTTCTCGAACAGGATGCCTTCGCTCGCGAGCCGGTCCAGGTGCGGCGTCTCGATCTCCGCGTAGCCGTAGGAGCCCAACCGGTCGGCGCGCAGCGTGTCGATCGTGACCAGGACGACGTTCCACGCCTCGGGGGACAGATCGCCGACCGCTTCGGTCCAGGCCGCGGCAACGGACGGACGCTCAGCCGACTCAGCGGGCTCCAACGCTGCAGTGGGCTCCGAAACCGGGGCCGCATCCCTTTGGCAGGCCGCGAACAGAACGACCGGAAGCGCCAACGCCAGGGCACTCAACCCCCTGCGTCTGAACACGGTTCGCTTCTGCCTCTTGTTGACCACGGGTAGGGCGCTCAGTACTATGAAAAGCCATCCTAACGGCAGCGCGAAGCCTCCTGAGTTACCGAGAAAAGGTCAATCGACACGTCTCCCCCAAGACACAGGAAGCCTCCGACGCGGTTCCGGAGCGTTCGCCGGGACCTCTTAGAAATTCCTAAATTTGTTGGGGGATGAGGTTCCGCAGAAGGGAGAACCCGATGACCAGAAACTCTCTCAAGACGACCCCGATCGTTGCGCTCTGCGCGCTCGCTCTCGGCGCCGGTTTCCTTGCCTGCGCCCCCGCCGAAGAGGAAGCGGCGGAAGTACCGGAAGAGGCGCCCGCCGTGCGGGAGGTGCCGGCACCCATGGGTGAGATCGTCGTCATCCGGGGCGACAGCCGCGAGTTCCAGGAACTCACGCCCGGCAACCCGACGTTGATGGTGTCGACGGAGGTCGGAGACCCCAACGCGATCGGCACGGTGGCGGGCACCACGGCGATGACCGCCGTCATCGCGCAGTACGAGAACTTCTTCCTCGAGGACTGGGTCTACACCTACGACGAGTACATCTACGGCCTCGAGGGCGGAGTCCTGACGCTCGAAACCGAGGACGAGGTGTTCGAGGTCGGTCCGGGCGACGGTCTGTGGATCCCCAGAGGTACGGTGGCCAAGAGGCTCGAGGCCGGCGAGATGGCCCCGAACCTCGTCGCCGTCTACCCGTTCGACTGGGCGCCCGCGGACGAGAACTGGTCGATGGAGGGCGACCCAGACCCGGTCGTCTTCGTCGCGGCCACCGACCGCCAGATCGTCGAGTACGGACCGGGCATCTACACCGGGTCCGATGTCGGTCCCGCGAGCGCGCCTGGCGTCGTCGCGGTCAGCGACATCCTGCACTGCGCGGTCACGGTCCTGGACAACTTCGACACCCAGGAACAGCGCCCGATGATGTTCGACGAGTACCTCTACGTCCTCGAGGGAAGCCTGACGATCCTCTCCGGCGAGGACGCCCACGAACTCGGACCCGGCGACGCCATCTGGATGCCGAAGGGCGCGATGGTGCAGTATCAGTCCGAACAGTCGACGCTGATGGCGATGATCTACCCCGCCAACTGGCAGGAGCAGATGGCCCAGGAAGCCGCGGAGGCTGAGACAGCCGAGTAGCGACATCATCCGCCGAACCGCGAGAACCTGACAGGAGCGCGGACGGCAAGGAGACTCTGCAGAATGAACGACCCGAACAGGGCCGCGGCCCGATTCTCTGTGCCCGAAGGGACAGTCGGCGACAAGGTGCGGCGTACGGCCTGCGCCGTGGTGATGCTGACGCTCGCGGCCGGTTCGCTACTGGCCGAAGAGTGGACCTCCTGGCGCGGTCCCTACCAGAACGGCTATTCGCCCCAGACCGGCCTGATCGACACCTGGAGCCCGGAGGGCGAGAACCTGATCTGGCGCCAGGACTTCATCGCCCGCTCGACGCCGGTCGTGATGGGCGGACGTGTGTTCGTCAACGGCCGCGCCGGCACCGGAGTCCACGAGCAGGCGGTGATCGCCGCGTTCGACGCCGGTACCGGCGAGCCGCTCTGGGAGAACCGCTACAACCTCTACCTCACGACCGTCGCGATGAACCGGGTCGGGTGGGCCTCGCTCACCGGCGACCCCGAGACCGGCTACACCTACGCGCAGCTCGTCAGCGGCCTCTTCATCTGCCACGACCGCGACGGGAATGTGGTCTGGTTCCGGTCACTGAAGGAAGAACACGGGCGCTTCGAAGGCTACGGCGGCAGAACCGCGTCCCCGGTGATCGACGAGGACCTGATCATCGTCAACATGAACAACGGAAGCTGGGGCAACCAGGGCGTACCGCGGCATCGCTACTACGCCTTCGACAAGCGAACCGGCGACGTCCAGTGGATGTCGACACCGGGCGGCACCATCTACGACCGGAACACGCAATCGATCCCGATCGTGACCGTGATCAACAACCAGCGTCTGCTGATCACTGGTAACGCCGATGGGCACATCTACGCCCTGCAGGCCCGCACCGGCAAGAAGGTCTGGGGCTTCAACCTCTCGAAACGGGGTATCAACTCTTCGCCCGTGGTCGACGATCGGGGCAGGGTCTTCATCTCCCACAGCGAAGAGAACATCGACGAGGGCACACTCGGCCGCGTCATCGCGATCGACGGCACCCTGAGCGGCGACATCACGAACACCGGCGAACTGTGGCGGTGGAACCGGAACAAGGCCGGGTTCCCGTCGCCGACCATCCATGACGGCCGCCTCTACGTGGTGAACAACTCCGGCAACCTGGCCGCGGTCGACACGGAGACCGGCGAGGTCTTCTGGGAACTCAGCATCGGCACCGTCGGCAAGGCGTCGCCGGTCTGGGCCGACGGCAAGATCTACGCTGGCGAGACGAACGGCCACTTCGCGATCGTCCGGCCGGGAGACACGAGCGCCGAGATTCTGGCCCGGCACCAACTGAAGGTGCCGGACGGCCGCTACGCCGAGCTCTACGGCTCGGCTGCCATCGCCTACGGCCGCATCTACTTCACCACGGAGGAAGGGGTCTACTGCCTGGGCGACAAGGACGCGCCGTTCGAGGTCACGGCTTCCCCGCTACCGAGCCGCGGCGACGAGGGCGAAGCCGAAGGGCCGCCGGCGACCCTGCTCGTGGTGCCGGCCGAAGTCAGGGCCAACCCCGGCGAGAGCCACGACTTCCAGGTCTTCGCCTACGACGCGCTCGGCCGTCCGCTGGGCGCGGTAGAAGCCGACTGGTCGCTCAAGGGGATCGAAGCGGATCTTGCGAGCAGCACCCTCCGTTTCGCCGACGACGCGGGCTTCCAGGCCGGCGCCCTGGTCGCGACCAGCGGTGGGCTCGAAGCCGAAGCGCGCATCCGCGTCTTCCCACCCCTTCCCTGGACGGAGGACTTCTCCGGCGGCAAGCAGGGGTACTGGATCGGCGGCGGCCGGTACGACATCGCCGAGGAAGACGGCGAGACGATCCTGGTCAAGCCGGTCGCAGGGCGCGGCCTGCTGCGCTCGCCGCTCCTGCTCGGACCGCCCTCCTTGGGGAACTACACGATTCAGGCCGATGTCCGCAACTCGCAAAAGGGTCGGCGCCGCTCCGACTCGGGCCTGATCAACTCCGGCTACATCCTCGACATGATGGGCATCCACCAGCGCCTCCAGATCCGCTCCTGGTCGGCCCAGCTACGGGTCGAGCAGAAGGCCGACTACGAGTTCGAGATGGACCGCTGGTACACGATGAAGCTGCAGGTCGAAGCAGACGGCGACACGGCCTCGATCCGGGGCAAGGTATGGCCGCGCGACGAGGAGGAACCGGCCGAGTGGACGATCACGGCCGAGGATCCGCACCCGATCCGGAACGGCTCGCCGGGTCTTCTCGGCTACTCGCCGTCCGTCGTCTCCTACGACAACGTTCGGATCACCAGCAACTGAGCAACTGAAGTGCAACCGATGGGCACAGCCAAGAGGGCAAGACGTATCCACTGAACCCGAGGAGCAGAGCATGAAAAAGGGGACCGTTGTAGCAGCGTTCCTGATCTCGACCGGAGCCGCTGCGGCGCTGGCGGAAGACCCGCCGGCCATGTTCGGTCTGACCCCTTCGCGCAACATGGTGTCAACCGAGACCGGGGTCCCGACGGACTGGGACATCCTGTCCGGCAAGAACATCAAGTGGAAGCAGAAGCTCGGCTCCCAGACCTATGCCGGGCCCATCATCTACGACGGCAAGGTCTTCGTCGGCACGAACAACGAGGGCGAACGCCGTCCCGGCATCGTCGGCGACAAGGGGATTCTCATCGCCTTTCGCGAGAGCGACGGCGAGCTGCTCTGGCAGGCCACGCACGACAAACTGCCGGCCGGGCGGGTCAACGACTGGCCGCTTCAGGGCATCTGCTCGACCCCCTACATCGAGGACGGCGTCGCCTACTACGTCTCCAACCGGGGGGAGTTCGTGGCGGTCGATGTCGACGGCTTCGCGGACGGCAACGATGGCATGCAGGACGAGCAGTACAGCCACGAAATGGACGCCGACATCCTCTGGATCTACGACACGATCGCCGAACTCGACGTCTTCCCTCACAACCTCGCCGCCGGCTCGCCCCTGGTGGTCGGCGACGTCGTCGTCGCGACCACAGGCCAGGGCGTCGACGAGGGGCACATCAACATCCCCTCTCCGCTCGGTCCGAGCTTCGTGGCACTGAACAAGCACACCGGCGAACTGGTGTGGGAGAGCGCCCACCCGGGTGAGAGCATCCTCCACGGGACCTGGTCCAACCCTGCAGCCGGCGTCGCCGGCGGGCGCGAGCAGATCGTCATCCCGGGCGGCGAGGGTGTCGTCTACTCCTTCGCGCCGGACACAGGTGAGCTCATCTGGACCTTCGACACGAACCCCAAGGACTCGGTATGGGTACTCGGCGGCAAGGGCACCCGGAACAACATCATCTCCACCCCGGTCTTCCACCACGACGTCGTCTACATCGGCGTCGGCCAGGATCCTGAGCACGGCGAGGGTCCCGGACACTTCTACAAGATCGACGCCTCCGGAACCGGCGACATCACGGAGACGGGCACGATCTGGCACGTCGGCGGTGAGGACTTCCAGCGCACGATGTCGACCGCGGCCATCCATGACGGCCTCGTCTACATCGCGGACCTATCGGGCCACGTCTACTGCTTCGACGAGGAGACCGGCGAACTCCAGTGGATGCACCACACCTACGCCGCGATCTGGGGTTCGACCTTCGTCGTCGACGGCAAGATCTACATCGGCGACGAGGACGGCGAGGTCGCGATCCTTGCCACCGGTCGCGAAGAGAACCTGATCAACGAGGTGTTCATGGAGGGGGCGGTCTACACGACACCTTTCGCCAAGGACGGCGTCCTCTACGTGGCGACCCGCTCGGAGCTGTACGCGATCGAAGAAGGGGCCCAGTTGGCGTCGGCCGAGTAGCGCCAAACGCGCCTTCCTTTACGGTACGCTCCCGGATCGCACGAACAGGGAGCACGCGATGGAACGGAAGATCCGCATGGGCATGGTCGGCGGCGGCCAGGGCGCCTTCATCGGCGCCGTCCACCGCATGGCGGCCGGCCTCGACGGCCTGATCGAACTCGTCTGCGGCGCCTTCAGCTCGGATCCCGAACGCTCCCGGGCTTCCGGCGCCGAGCTCTTCCTGCCGCCCGAGCGCTGCTACGGCACGTACCAGGAGATGATGGCGTCCGAGGCTGCCCTCGACCCGGCCGAGCGGATGGACTTCGTCTCCATCGTGACCCCGAACCACATGCACTTCCCGGTCGCCAGCGCGGCGCTCGAAGCCGGCTTTCACGTGATGAGCGACAAGCCGATGACGAAGTCGGCGGCCGAGGCCGAGGCCCTGGTGGAACTCGTCGAGCGAACCGGCCTGGTCTTCGGCCTGACCCACAACTACACCGGCTACCCGATGGTCAAGGAGGCCCGCCACCGCGTCCGCGGCGGCCAACTCGGCAGAATCCGCAAGATCGTCGTCGAGTACCCGCAGGGCTGGCTCGCTACCCGGCTCGAGTCGGAGGGCCAGAAGCAGGCGGATTGGCGGACGGACCCGGAGCGAGCCGGCATCAGTTGCTGCATCGGCGACATCGGGACCCACGCCGAGAACCTCGCCGAGGCGATCACCGGGCTACGGATCGAGTCGCTCTGCGCCGACCTGACCACGTTCGTCGAAGGGCGACCGCTCGAGGACGACGGCAACGTCCTGCTCCGCTTCGACAACGGAGCGCGCGGCGTGCTCTACGCTTCCCAGATCTCGATCGACGAGGAGAACGCCCTGGCAATCCGGGTCTACGGCGAGTCAGGCGGCCTGGAGTGGCACCAGGAAGAGCCGAACACCCTGATCCTCAAGTGGCTCGACCGGCCGCGCGAGGTCCTGCGCACGTCCAGTCAGGGGCTCTCCGACGACGCGGCGGCGCATACCAGGTTGCCGGCCGGGCACCCCGAGGGGTTCCTAGAGGCCTTCGCCAACCTGTACCGGAACTTCGCGCGGACGCTGGACTGCCGCCGTCGCGGGGTCGAACCCGACGCGACGATGCTCGACTTCCCCACCGTGTACGACGGCCTGCGCGGAATGCAGTTCATC
>WTGL01000072.1:1913-57342 GCA_011523565.1 Acidobacteriota bacterium | reverse complement strand
GCTCGCCTTCAAGGACACCTTCGCCGCCGGCGCCAGCCACTACGGCGTCGCCGACCTGGCCGCCCTCGCCCGCGACACCCACAAGTTCGAGTCGCGCTACCTCGACCGCCTGGTCGGCCCCTATCCGGAGCGCAGCGATCTCTACGACGAGCGCTCGCCGCTGTCCGCCCGCGACCGCTTCTCCTGCCCGGTCATCTTCTTCCAGGGTGCGGAAGACCGGATCGTGCCCCCCAACCAGGCCGAGGCGATGGTCGAGGCGCTGCGCGCCACGGGCGTCCCCGTCGCCTACCTCCTGTTCGAAGGCGAGCAGCACGGCTTCCGCCGCGCCGGGAACATCGTCCGCGCCCTGGAGGCGGAGCTCAGCTTCTACGGCCAGGTCCTCGGTTTCATGCCGGCCGGGGGCATCGAGCCGGTGACGCTTCTCGGCCCCGGATAGTCTCTGCGCCCACCCTCAAACGCAGGAGATCGCCATGACCGATACCGCCGCCGCCGTCAGAGAGATCATCACGAACATGCCGAGCCGTCTGGATCCGGGCGTCGCCGCCGGCCTCGACGCCACGATCCAGCTCGACCTCGGCGGCGAAGGCGGCGGCATCTGGCACTGCACGATCAAGGACGGCGCCTGCACCGTCCACGATGGCGCCCACGACACGCCGACGATGACGATCTCGATGGAAGCGGCCGACTACGTCGAGCTCATCGCCGGCCGGCTCAACGGCATGACCGCCTTCATGGGCGGCCGGTTGCGGATCTCGGGCGACATGGGGCTCGCGATGAAGATGGAGAGCCTGTTCAGATCGGGTTAGGCTCCACGCGCCCCGCCTACTCCAAGTCCCTGCTTGGCCGGCCCACGCAACATCGCACTCTGCTTCGACGGCACCTGGAACAGCGACGATCGGGCTTCGCCCACGAACGTCGTCAAGACCAGCCAGGCGCTCGTGCCGAAGACCGCGGCGGGCACGCCGCAGCTTCGCTACTACGACCGGGGCGTCGGCACCGGGCGGTTCGACCGGGTGCGGGGCGGCGTCGTCGGCCTGGGTCTTGCCCGCAACGTGGAGCTGGCCTACGTCTGGCTGAGTTCGCACTACCGGTCCGGCGACCGGCTCTTCCTGTTCGGCTACAGCCGCGGGGCCTACACCGCCCGCAGCCTGGCCGGGCTACTGGGTCTCTGCGGCGTTCCAGACCCGGAGCGCTGCGCCGCTGCCGGCCTTAGCGTCGCCGACATCGCTCTTGAGGGCATGACGATCTACCGCCGGCCGCGCGGCGCCGAGCGCACCGAGCGGGCGGCGCGCCACGTCGAGACCTTCGCCGTGCCCCAGGCCACGGCCGACCACCCTGGGCCGGCCACGCCCGCCGCCGCAGACCGCCAGCCTGGGCCGGCCGCGCCGGCCCATCCCTGCCAGGTCCACTTCGTCGGCGTCTGGGACACGGTCGGCGCCCTGGGCGTGCCGGTCACCTGGCTGAACTGGATCGGCGCCCGCCGCCACCGCTTCCACGACGTGCGGCTCGACCGCCACATCCGGCACGCGTGCCACGCGGTGGCGATCGACGAGGGCCGCCGCCCCTTCGCCCCGACCCTGTGGGCGAATCGGCCGGCGGCCGGCCAGCAGGTCGAGCAGCTCTGGTTCCCGGGCGTTCACAGCGATGTCGGCGGCGGGCGGCCGAGCACCGCGCTCTCCGACCGCGCCCTGCTCTGGATGTGGGCCAGGGCGCACGCGGCCGGCCTGGCGCTCGATCCCGCCGCCGCCGGCGCCCGCTTGGTACCCGACGAGCTCGGCCCCCTGGGCGACTCGATGCGCCTGCTCTACCGGCTCTGGGGCCGCCACGACCGGCGAATCGGCGAGCGGCGGGAGGACGGCGTGCCGCTGGTTGTCGGCGAAAAGGTCCACTTCTCCGCGTTGCGGCGCCTCGAGGCCCCGGAAACGACCGCCTACCGCGAGGGGACCGCCGCCCGCACCCTGCTTCCGGCCCTGGAGCGCGGCCTCGTCCGCCCGGCCGAACCGGCCCCGGGCGAGGAGCACCCGGAGGACTTCCCCTGGGACTCTCCCGTTCGACCCTAACTCCAATCCCCTCAATAATTTGACTCCCACACCCCTACCCCTTGACGAATCCCCCAAAAGGCCCTATAGTGTCGTGCCTCGGAGGAATTGAATCGGCAGAAGAGGCCGTATCCCGATCCGCCAGCCCCCTGCGTCAGCGACGTGCCGGGCCACTGGATTTAAGCGGTCATTTCCGGTAAGGTTCCACCAACGTTTGGACAGACGGCCTTGAAGTCTTTTAGCGGGAGGTGATGCGCAGCATCAGCGTGTGTGACGGTCGGCGGTTCACTTAGGACCAGGAACCGGTCGTCAAGAGAGAAAACGTCAGCGGCCATGGCAGAGCGGGTTGTCCGCATCTTCGTGGCCTGATCTTCGGATCGAAGAACTTCCGGGCCGGCACACGGCCAGCCCGGTAAACGAACGGCGGCATGAAGCCGCTCAAGGAGAAAACAAACTGATGAAGCTGATGAAGCACATCACGATCGCGCTGGTTCTCTGCGCGATTCCGGCGGTGGCGTTCGGTCAGACCGCCGACTGCGAAGGGTGCACCCACCAGGTGCCCATCTACATGGGTGCGGGCGGGTTCATCGCCACGGCCACCGGTGACGAGGTGAACTGGCGCTCTACCTGCGGCAACGTCACCCGGACCGGCTCGGAAATGGCCGACGACGACGGTGTCGTCTCCATGTCGCTCGGCGGCGACCTCGCCTGCGATGACGAAGATGGCACGTTCGAACTCGGCCCCGTCATGGATGGCGGCTGGTTCTGGATGCACGTAGGCGAGAACTCGGGCATTGGCAACCTTGTCGCCGATGCCGTCATGGACAACGAGATGACCGACATCACCGCGCACGACAGCGTGACGATCACGGACGGTGCCGGTGTCTCCCTGGTCATGCACACGAGCGGTCGGTTCGGCCTCCTGCCGAACATCCTGCCCGTGGCGGATGTGGAGCCGACGCCGGTCAACACCTGCTCCTACGGCGGAGCCGGAACGGCGGCGAGCCCGTACGTGCGGGAAGACAGCAACTGCATGCTCGGCAACGGTGGGACGATGATCAGGGCCCAGGGTCCGACCGACGTCTTCACCGGTAAGCGGACCGACCTCATGCCAGGCGGAAGCGTTACCAGGCCGACTACCGGAAACCTGACCGTGACGGTCGACCTATGGGGCAACGGCTCGGGCCACTTCGTCACGACGTACGATGCCGCCGACAACGGCGCCAACGCGAGGCTCGGACACGGCCCGGATGGAGTCCCTCTGGACACCACGATCTCGGCCATGCTCGGCGCTGTCGGCCCGAATGCCGGTGTGGCAATCACGACGGACGCCGCAGCGAGCGCGGGTTTGACGTTCGAGCACGACGGCACCTCGGACGTGGGGACGCTGACCATGGCGCAGCACGCGAGTTACTGCGCTCCCACGGCGAACCCCCCGGTCAACTACCCGGCGGAGGTCACCTTCACGGCGGCCATTGACACGACCCAGGCCACCCAGGTGACGCCCAGGCTCGCAGTCCCCGCCGCGGGCGGCAATGCGGCAACGTTCAAGCTCACGGTGGTCTGCCCCTCGCCTTCTGCTTCTCAGCAGGGCGTCGAGCTGGTTCCGGAGAACCCGTTCCCCGTCAACTAAGGGGAACAGCCGATCTTCCCTCGGGCTGAGGGGCTCACGAGTCCTTAAGTCCAACAGGGAGAACGACTTCAAAGCGGCGCCTCCGCGCCGGGTTCGCCCGGCGCGGAGGTTGCCGCTCTTTCTTCTTGGTCCGCCTCGCCCCAGGAGACAGGACGGATGAAGCAGATCGCGATCGCGCTGATGCTCTGCGTGCTTCCGGGCACGGCGTTCGCGCAGGACCTCGTTTGCGGCGGGTGCGACCACGTCGTCCCGATCTACAAGGGCGCCGGCGGATTCATCGGAACGCCCGCCGCAGGAGTCGACGAGGTCACCTTCGTGGCTTCCTGCGGCAGCGTCACGACCACCGGGGAGATCCCGGTCCAGGCTGACACGGTGTCCCAGTCGTTCAACCGCGACAACGGCCTCCGCTGCGATCGGGACGACGGCACCTTCGAGATCGCGGGCCTCGAGGATGGCGGCTGGTACTGGGTCAACGACACCTGGAGCTCGGCCATCGGCAACCTGATCGCGGCGGACGTTCTCGATAACGAGCCGGTCGAGATCACCGACCCTGGCGACAGCGTTTCGATCTCGGCGGGCATGGGCGCGGCCTTCCTCAAGCACACGGCCAGCGGCCGTATCGGCATCCTGCCGACCATCCTGCCGGTGCCCGAGGCGGACCTGGGGCCGGCGAACGTCTGCGACTACACCGGCGCCGGCACGACCGCCAGCCCCTACCGCCGGGAAACCACCAACTGCGCGCTGGGCGACGGCGGAACCGTGCTCCGCGTCCTGGGCCCCGAGGACGTCTACGCGGGCGAGCGGAGCCCGATCTCGCCCGGAGGCCGCGTTCTCCGGCCGGTCGCAACCGACGCTTCCGTTGACGTGAAGTTCGACCTCTGGGGCAACGGAACCGGTCACTTCACCTCGGCGGAGACGGGCGACGCGAGACTCGGCCACGAGGGTGGTACGCCGCTGACCGCCACGTTCACCGCCAGCTACACCGCGGGGGGAGTAGACGCCGACACGGCGGTCGACGCGCCCGGCGGAACGAGCGAGAGCGCCGCGGGCCTGTCCATCGCGACGGCCGCCAACGTGGCGACGTTGACGATCACGCCAAACGACGACTACTGCAGCGAAGACAACGACTACTCGGTCACCGTCACGATCACGGCGGACGCGACCGTGCCGAATGAGGTCACGCCCGCCATCGTCGAGTTGAATCCGCCGACGAACAACCGGGCGGCTGCCCGGTCGGTGGCCGTGGTCTGCCCGTAGAGCGGGCCGGGCAGAGACCAGCCGCAGATCCGAAGGCTGGTGGCTCTCCGTGAGCCTCGCCCGGTAGGCAACAAGAACCAGCGCCCCTTTTCCGTCCTGGTCCGTAGAAGTGCCTGCGGTCGCACTGACCCGTCGGCCCTTCCGGTACGATGAAGGATCAGATGAGCGTCGCCACGTTCGACACCCTCGCGGCCGTCCGCAACCTGGAGAAGGCCGGCATGGGGACTTCCCAGGCTGAAGCCGTCACCGAGACGATCCGCATCGCGGTCTTCCAGGGAGTCGCCACCAAGGAGGACATCGGCGAGTTGCGCGGCGAGATCGGCGAGCTGCGTGCCGAGCTGAAGAAGGACATCGCCGAGCTGCGCACCGAAATGAAGGCGGACATCGGTGACCTGCGTGCCGAGATGAAGGCGGACATCGCCGAGCTGCGTACCGAAATGAAGGCGGACATCGGCGACCTGCGCGCCGAGATGAAGGCGGACATCGGCGACCTGCGTGCCGAGATGGAGAAGGTCCGCGCCGATTTGACGTGGCGCATGGTGATGGCCATGGGTGGGCTGCTTGCGATCTTCACCGCGCTCGACCGGTTCTTCCTGAGCTGACGGCCGCCCGTGGTTGGTGTTCCGCTCGGCGGCCGTCGCGCGCGGCAGTCCCTCTTCCTGCTGCGCGAGCTGGTCGTGCGGAACCTCAGGTCGCGCTACGCGGGCTCGGTCCTTGGCCTCCTGTGGTCGCTGGTCAACCCGCTGTGGCAGCTCGCGCTGTTCACGTTCGTGTTTTCGTACGTGGTCAAGTTCGGTATCCCGGGAGAGCAGACGGAGAGCTTCGCCGTCTTCCTGTTCTGCGCGCTGCTGCCCTGGTTCGCGATGCACGAGGGGCTGAGCCGCTCCGCATCGGCGATCACCGACAGCCCCGACCTGGTCAAGAAGATGCTCCTGCCTGCCGAACTCCTGGTGGCTTCCCTGGTTCTCGGCGCCATGCTCCACTCGGGCGTCGGCGCCCTGGCGTTCATCGTCGTTCTGGCCGTGCTCGGCGAACTCTCGGTGGCCAGCCTTCCCCTGCTGCTGGTCGCCGTCGTCCTGCAGGCGGCGCTGACCTTCGGCCTCGGCCTGGGTCTGGCCGGAGCGAACGTCTACTTCCGCGACATCGCCCAGGCGACGGGTCTGGTCCTCAACACCTGGTTCTACGTCACGCCGATCATCTACTCGATCAACTTCATCGAGAACGAGACGATCCGGCAGTTGCTGGAACTCAACCCGCTGACGGGCCTGGTCTACCTCTACCGCGCGGCGTTCCTCGGCGGCGGGCTTCGGGTCAGCCTGGTGCCGCTGATCGCCTGCGCCGCCGGGGCCGTGGTCCTGGGCGGCGCGCTGTTTGCCCGGTTGAAGGACGGCCTGGCGGATGAAATCTGACCCGACGATCACGGCGGTGATCGTCCACTACCGGACGCCGGACTTCCTCGCGGCTGCGGTGGAGGCCCTCCAGGCCGACGCGCGGCATGCGGACCTGAGGCTCCAGGTCATCGTGGTGGACAACGGGGCGTCCTCGGCGTCGCGGGACGAGCGGCTCGATACCGGGCATCTCGGGACCCGGGTCATCGAGCCGCCGTCCAACCTGGGCTACGCCGGCGGGGTCAATCTCGGCGCCCGCGCGGCGGCGGGCGACGTGCTGCTGCTCATGAACGCGGACGTCATCGTCGTGCCGGGGTGTCTGCGGGCGCTGGTTGAGGCGCTGCGCGAGGCCGACATCGCCGGTCCGCGGCTGTTCTGGGACCGGGGCGGCCGGCTCATGCTGCCGCCGCAGCAGGTGCGCACGCGCGCCGCCGAGGTGGACGCGGTCTGCGCCGAACGGTCGAAGCTCTGGGGCCGCTCGTACCGCCGGCGCTGGCGGCGGCGCGCCCGCGCCTTCTGGTCGGCCCGCGAGCCGATGCCCTGCTTCGAGCTGACCGGCGCCCTTCTCGCCATGAGAACGGACTGCTGGCGCCGGGTCGGGCCGTTCGACGAGGGCTTCCGGCTCTACTTCGAGGAGACCGACTGGCTGCTGCGCGCCCGGGAGCAGGGCGCGCGGGCGGTGCTGGTTCCGGCGGCGCGCGCGGTGCATGCCTACGACCAGAGCGCGCAGCGTGAGCCTCGAGCCCAGATGTGGTTCGAGGAGTCGATGAAGCGCTTCCGGCGCCGCCGCTACGGCGCCTGGTTCGCGGCGCTGCTGCGGCTGATCGAGCGCCTGCCCCGGCGCTTCGCCGATCCGCCGGCGCTGCCCGCCTCGGCGGTGGAGGGCGAGGCGTGGATCGAGGTCACGACGCTGCCGCTGGGCGTCCCGGCCGCCGGCTGCCGCCTGGCTGCCAAGGCCCCGGCGGACTTCGAACTCCCGCCCGAGGTGGTCCGGGAGGCGCGCGCGGACCTGTCGGTTCGGGTGAGCGGCGCGGGCTGCCGCGATCTGCGGGCCGAGTAGCATCGCCGTCGTGAACGCACAGCGCGGCGCGGAGACGGCCTCTGCGGCGGTCGAGGCCTGGCAGCGTTGCCTGGAACGCCGCCGCGCCGGCGCGGAGCCGGAAGCCGGTCTCGACCAGGCGGTGGCGGCCGTGCTGCCGCGTGGCGGCCTGACGGAGATGCCGCCGGAGGGGCTTCGCGTGGTGGTCGGCACGCAGGCGATCGGCTCTGTTGAGGAGCTGCCGGACGAGGTGCTGGTCGGGTGGGCGTACGACGCCGCTGCCGGCGAGGCCGGGCCGAGCGGTTACGACCGGCTGATCGTGGATCTGCTGGAGGGGGGATTCCGGCTGGTGTCCGAACGGGCCGGACTTCCCGCGCCGGTCGCGGGGCAGGAGGCGGCGCCGCCGTTCCGCGTCGTGCGCGGGCGCCGCGACGGCTATCGGGTGCGCGACTACCGCCCGGGCGACGAGGACGCCATCTTCGACTTGTACCGGGAGACGTTCGGTGTCGCTCAGGATCCGGAGCACTGGAGGTGGCGGTACGTCGACAATCCACGTGGCGGTCCACGGATCTCCCTTGCCTTCTCGCCCGAGGGCGAGCTCGTCGGCCAGTACTGCGCGTATCCGGTGCGCTGGCACGGTCTGCCGCCGCTTGGCCCCGACGACAGCCACCAGGTCGGCGACACGATGACCCGCCCCAGCGCCCGTACCGTCGGCCGCGGACCGACCAGCCTGCTGGCGCGGACGGGGAGACACTTCTACGCGGTGCACTGCAGGAACCGGATCGCCTTCAACTATGGCTTCAACACCGGCAACATCACGAAGTTCTCCTGTCGCTTTCTCGAAGCCGAGGTGGTGGAGGACGCGCCCTACCGCGAGTTGCCGCCGTCGGCGCCGCTCGGCCGCGGCATCCGATTCCGCCGCCACTACGATCTGAGGCGCGTCACGGAGCGTTCGGAGGTCGGAGCGGCGTTCGACGCCCTGTTCGAGCGGGTGAGCGGCCGCTACGGGTTGCTCGTCGAGCGCTCCGCCGAATACCTGCGCTGGCGCTATCTCGACTGTCCGGTCGAGGGTCCCGAGCTGATCGCCGCCTACCGGGGGGGACGCCTGGCGGCATGGGTGGCGGCGATGCGGTTCCCCGACCGCGTGGAGTGGGGCGATGCGCTGGTCGATCCGGCGGAACTCGGCGCCCTGCGCGTGCTGGTCGACGAGATCCGGGTGCCCGATTTCCCGATCGTCGGCTGGTTCAGTGAACGGCCGCGCTGGTGGTCAAGGGAACTGGACAGCCTCGGCTTCGTCCGCCGGCCGGAGCCGCAGTCGCTGGTCACGATCCAGGTGCCGTTCGTTTGCCGCGACGCGCACGCGCGGCTGCGTCGGGCGTACTACACGAAGGGCGACAGCGACCTGTTCTAGCTTAGCTAGCTGCTAGCGGCCGCCACAGGCGAACGCCCCGGTGTCGACAACCGTCTGACCGCCCCGGGAACGGAACCACTTGAGTTCGTTGGTCCCGGTGTGCCTGATCGCGACGCTGAAGTCCGAGCCTGAAGCGGCGCCTGCGAAGACCGTCCAGTAACCGCTGCTGCTGCAGGTGTCAGCGATCCGCACCAACAACTCGGGATTGCCGCTGGCGAAAGCGAAGAGGCCGGCGGACCCGCCAAGGTCCACCGGGATTGCGGCGGCTGACGCACTCGAACCGCTCTCACGTCTGTAACGACTCTTCACTCTGAACAGGCTGTCCTGGAGAAGGCAGGTTACGCCTGTACAAGTGGCACCCGGTTCGGCCGGAGCACCGCCGGCCATGGCCCCGGTATCGCTTTCCGTACACGCGAACGCCTCCGTATCGACGGCGGACCGGCCTCGCGAACGGAACCACTTGAGCGCGTTGGTCTCGGTGTCCCGGATCGCAACGGCGAAGTTCGCGTCCGACGCGACGCCCGCATGGACCTCCCACCAGCCGGTCGCTCTGCACTGATTGACGATCCGCACCAGCAGCTCAGCATTGCCGCTGTCGGCCGTGAAGAGCCCGGCCGAAGCTCCCAGCGCCGCCGCTATCGCTCCAGCCTTCTGGCTGCGACTGCCTCCCTTCGAATACCAGGCCTTCACCCTGAAGCGCTCTCCCTGCAGGAGGCAGGTCACACCGGTGCACACGAGGGCGTCCGGCGGCGCACCCATGCAGGGAAACGCCGAGACGTCGGTTACCGCCTCCGCGGTTTCGCCAAGACGGTTGGCGTAGCGCCAGACATAGCCGTTCGGACTCTCCACACGCAGGTTGAATGCAGCCGTCGTGGCCGGCGCCACAGCAACCGACACGTTGCCGCCGGCCGCACAGTCATCCTGCACCTTGATCAGCACGTCCACGAGGTCGCGGTCCGAGAAGTACAGCAGGCCCATCCGGTCCGAATCCAGCCCCCAGTCCATGGCGTCGCCCGTCTCGCCGTTCTCCGTCTCCCAGCACGCGCTCACCCGGTAGCCGCCCGCCAGCGTCAACGCCGGGCCGGACGGCACGCAGTCGGTCTCGGCGCCGGTCATCAGTGATGCAGAGGGAGCCGGCGCGGGAAGGTCCGCCGCTCTGGCCGTCGCGGCGGCAATCTCCGCCGTGGTGCAGGGGAAGGCTGTCGTGTCGCTCATCGTGCGCGCCGTCCTACCGGCTACGCGATTCTCGTGCAGCCAAGGCAGTTCCCGACCCGGAGCATAGACCTTCAAGGAGAACCTGAGATCCGTCACCGGAGCCACGAACACCCAGTGATGACCGTTGATCCCGCACCCATTCTGGACCTTGACCAGCACCTCCACGTTGTCGCGGTCAAAGAAGTACATGAGGCCCGACTGGCTCGACTCAAGTTCATAGTCCCAGGCCATGGTTTGCTGTCCCGTCGGGTCCTCGAAGCACAACGTGACCAGATGATCACTCTCGGGACGAAGATAGTCCAAAGGTCCCACGCCCCACCCGTCTCTGCAATAGAGGAAGTTCGATCGCGAAGGGTCGTGCAGCCGTACCTGTGCGCCCCAGTACGCAGCACAGCCCACGACGGGAATGCATGTAGTCGGATTCAAGCCAAGTTGGACTTCAATTCCGCGCCACGACTGGAGAACCCCGGCCAGATCCGGAACGTCGAACTCCAGTTCCGTGTCCCCCGGGGAAAGCTGGACAACCTCGACCAGATCCGGAACCTCTAACTCCTCCAGTTCCCCGTGTGCCGAGGACAGCAACCATGCGCGGTACTGCCACTCTCCATCGGCGTCCTCCCAGCCAGCTGTGAGGTACAGAGCCTTCACCTCTCCCAGGTCGGCTGGCCACACGACACGGACCTTGTCCGTGCCTGAGGCTTCGGCCCTTATTCGAAAGGCCCTGAACTCATCCAACTCCACCTCTCTGCTCCAGGAACTGCCGTACCGGTTGAACGCCTCGACCTGGTAGAAACCAGTCCGCACTCCGGACCGCAGGAACTTGCTCGGCACCGCCGCGGCGGTCGCCTCACGGTCGCCTTCCGCCACCAGAACCCGTGAACTTCCCGGACCGCCGCCTCGCCGCCACAACCGGAAGCCCTCTTCATCCGAGGAGGCTTCTTGCCACACGACGGCTTGACTGAGAGGTTTCCGCCCGCTCGACCGTCTCAGAGCGTACGGAGGCAACGGCGCGCCCGGCGTCAGCGGCAGACCCTCAATCCGAACTTCTACTGTCCACCAGCAGAAGTAGCGAGCCTGCCCTGCGTCATTGAAGGACCGAACCGTAACCTGATACTCCGACGCCTCAAGGTCGACAAGGTCGTATGCATGTGCGCCTGGAGTCACTTCGACCGACCTGTTGTCCCTCGAATCGCCGGAGCCCCAAACATCCAGGACGAAGCCGTCTTCATTGTGGGAGTTGTCCTCCCACATCAGGCGCACGCTTCTCGGGCCCGTGACAGAGACCCTGAGGTTGGACGGCCCCAAGGGAGAACGAAGGACTTCGTCGCTGGTGGTCGCCACCGCGTGGATCGTCTCCCGAAACACACGCTCGTTCTCCGTCCTTCCGGCCGCTCCGATCGTCCAGCCGACCGGCTTGTGCTCAACCGAGGAGTAGTAGGGCTCGTACGAACAATCGTAGTACGCGATTGCGAGGACCGTGCAGACGGGCTCCTCCGGGTCTTCCGTGCTGCCGACATGGGCAAAGGCGTAAGGCTTGACGTACGCCTTTCTCACTTCCTCGAAGCGATCTCCGAACGAGTTCGGGTCGTGACCTCCACCCAGGTTGTGACCTACCTCATGCGCGAAGATCACAAACGGCGACGAGCTAACTCCGAAGCCTCCGCTCGCCGCGACGGTCCCGGTGAAGAGTTGGGCCAGTCCGCCTACCCCGAAATCGCTTGAGAAGAGGTGTACCAGATCGGCTTCGTTGCTTTGTCGGAGGCGTCCGGCTTCCACATCCCTGCCCAGCGCCGCCAAGAGGGCGCTCCTACCACCAGGGACAGCATTCTCGATCACTTCCGAAGCAGGTGCCGCCGCTCGCAGCCTGGCCGTCGCGGGCAATCCGCTGTTTCGAAACACCATGTTCAAGTAGTCAAACCCTGCTCGAATCACCGTCTCGGCGCCTCCGGCCGTCGCAGCTGCTCGCCCGAAGCTCTCGGTGTACAGGACGACGATGTCGAGGTTCGAACTGCCGGTGGCGCTGCGCGACGGCTCCGCTGGCGGAGCGGCTTCTACGAACCGCGAAGGGTCCGCACCTACGGGCCACGCCCCAGCCCCGCTCGCCCCGTCCCGGGCCAGGTCGCCGACCGGCCCAGCTTCGACGCCGCACCAGTCGCCGGTCGGTCCCACTTCCTCGGCCAGCGAGCCGCGGCCGTCCGGCCCCGCGTACACGACGTACTTCGGCCCGCCCGGCTCGCCGAGCCAGCCTACGAGGTGCCCGTCCTGCACCGTGAACAGCACGCTCTCGTAGCCGGCTCCCGGCACCTCTCCGGTCCACACCAGGTTGCCGTTGCCACGGTCCTCGAAGACAGCGTTCGCGGCCTCGATCACTGAGCCGTCCGGCAGCGGCAACTCGAGGTAGCCCATCCCGAGCCGCAGGTAGTCGTACACCACCTGCACGGTCGCCGCCTCGGCAGCCGGACCGCCGGCCGCGGCTGTGGCGCTCACCGCGAGGCCGTCCATCGCGATCGACGGAGGTCGCTGGGCCGCGACTTCCTCGACACTCCAGAGTTGCTGGGCCCTGGCCACGGCGGGCATGCCGTTCGCTGCGGCGACAAGTCCCACGGCGATCCCTGGCAAGGTACGAGAGCGGTTGCAGTTCATGGGGTCGCCTCCGTTTCGGGTTCGAGTTCCAAGTGCAGCCCACGAGGGGTTACCCCCGGCACGCGCTCTTGTCGAGGTAGCTAGGAGGCGCCGCCACGGAAGTCAGGAGGCGATGACCCAGTAGTAGATCAACACAAGAGCGGCAGCTGCCAGTAACACTCCAACTGCCACCGCCAATGCTGCAAGAGCAAAGTCTGCGAACCGGACACGTCTCCTGTGGCCTCTTGACAGAAACACGGACTATTCCACTTAGGGTAGGCCATTCAAGCGAATCTGTCGTGAACTTTCATGTCGGAATCGTGAACTCTTGGGAGTTGCCTTAGAGGAATCCTGTTGGCGTTCACGGAAACGGCCATAATCGACCGGGGGCGGCAGCGAGCGTCCGCTGGTTCAGGCGCCACGCTCCAGGAAGGACGAGGGCCAGTGAATATCGACGAAATGAAGCGAGACAACAGGATGTTGCGGGAACGGATGTCCAGGTTGAGCGCGGCCGCCCTGCGGATCAACGCCAGCCTCGAGGTGGGGACGGTCCTGGAGGAGATCGTGGAGAGCGCGCGGGAGCTCACCGGCGCCCGATACGGCGCGATCGTGAGCCTCGACGACTCCGGCGGCCCCGAGGACTTCGTGACGTCCGGCGCCACGGCCGAGGAACACCGCCGTATGAGTGAGTGGCCGGAAGGACCGAGGCTGTTCGATCTGCTGCGCAGTCATCCGGGCGTGATGACGGAGAAGCAGATGCCGCCGTACGTCGAGGCGCTCGGTCGCTTCTCGGAGATCATCCGGCCGATGACGTTCCAGGGCACGCTGATGCGCTACCGGGATGCCGATGTCGGCTACTTCTGTCTCGCCGAGAAGGAAGGCGGCCTCGAGTTCACGCCGGAGGACGAAGAGGTTCTGCTCCTGTTCGCTGGTCAGGCGGCGGTCGCTATCGCGAACGCGCGCACCCACCGGGAGGAGCAGCGAACCCGGGCCGACCTGGAAGCGCTCGTCGACACCTCCCCCGTAGGAGTCGCGGTTCTCGATGCGCAGACCGGCAAAGTCACGTCGCTGAACCGGGAGGCCAGGCGGATCTTCTCGGGTCTTCAGCTCCCCGACGGTTCCCCGGAAGAACTGCTCGAGCTCGTGTCGCTCCGGCGGGCGGACGGTCACGAGATCGCAGCCGGCGAGTTTCTGCTCGCGCGGGAGCTGAGCACGGCGGAGACCGTTCGTTTCGAGGAGATCACCCTTTCGGTCGCCGATGGCCGCAGCGTGACGACGCTGGTCAACTCCACGCCGATTCGCTCAGGTGACGGGGCGGTGGAGTCCGTGGTCGTCACGATGCAGGACCTGGCGCCGCTCGAGGAACTCGAGCGGCAGCGAGCCGAGTTTCTTGGCATCGTGAGCCACGAGCTGCGCGCGCCGTTGACCTCGATCAAGGGTTCGACGACGACCGTGCTCGGCAGGTCTGCGGACATGGAGCGGGCCGAATGGCTCCAGTTTCTCCGGATCATCGATCAGCAGGCCGATCACATGGACGGCCTGATCAGCGACCTGCTGGACGCGGGGCGCATCGAGGCGGGCAATCTGTCGGTCAACCCCCAGCCGATGGATGTGGCCAGCCTGGTGGACGGCGCCCGGAGCACCTTCCTGAGCGGAGGAGGTCGCCACGCCATCCGGATCGATCTGCCGCAGGACCTGCCGCGCGTGATGGCGGACAGGCGCCGCGTCGTTCAGGTCCTGAACAACCTGTTCTCGAACGCCGCGAGGCACTCGTCCGAATCCTCGGCGATCAGCGTCGAGGCAAGGGTAGACGGCATGCTCGTGGAAGTCTCGGTGTCGGACGAGGGTGAGGGCGTACCTCCGGGCCGGCTTCCGCACCTTTTCCGGAAGTACACGGCACTGGGTACCCGGGATCGGGAGCGCGGGGCGACGGGCCATGGCCTGGGGCTCGCCATCTGCAAGGGGCTGGTGGAAGCGCATGGAGGGCGGATCCGGGCCGAGAGCAGGGGGCTGCACCAGGGGACGCGGATCAGCTTTACGCTTCCCGTGGCGGAGGGCGCCGCGACGGGCGCCGCCGGCCCGGCCAGGGACCGGGCGGTCCGCTCGTCCGGGCGAAGGCGCGACCGGGAGCCGATTCTGGTGGTCGACGACGACCCCCAGATCCTCCGGTACGTTCGCGACGCCCTGATCGGAGGCGGCTACGCCCCCCTCGTTAGCGCCGACCCGGACGAGATCCCCCGCATCATCGAGTCCGAGGGGCCGAAGCTGATCCTGCTGGACCTCATCCTTCCGGGTACGGACGGCGTCGAACTGATGGAGCGCCTTCCCCAGATGGCGGACTTGCCCGTCATCTTCATCTCTGCCTACGGCAGGGACGAGACGATCGCCCGCGCCCTGGAGTTCGGCGCCGCGGACTACATCGTCAAGCCCTTTTCGGCCACGGAGCTGGTCGCGCGAGTGCGGGCCGCGCTGCGAAAACGCGCCAGCGCGGCTCCTCTCGTTGTGGGAGACCTGACCATCGACTACGAGCGGCGGCGCGTCACTGTCGCCGGCGCTCCGGTGGACCTCACGGCCACCGAGTTCGAACTGTTCCGGGCGCTGGCGGCCAACGGCGAGCGCGTGTCGACCTACGACTACCTGTTGCGCAGGGTCTGGAGCGGGCGGGATACCGGCAACCGGAAGCTGGTGCGCACCTTCGTCAAGAAGCTCCGCCGGAAGCTGGGCGACGCTGGGAGCGGAGGGGGCTACATCTTGAACGAGCGCGGCGTCGGCTATCGCATGAGTTTCGGCGAAGGCTAGACCGCGAGGGCCGAGTAGCCCCTGCTGGACTATCGACGGCTGCGCTCATTGCGGCCCCGGACTGCCCCGGCGGGTAGGCCGTTCACATTTCTGACACGCAAGTTCACGCCTGGTTCGCTTTGGCGTCCTACTCTGCGCTCTCCAACGCGCACCGCCTGGTCGTGAACTACACGAAGAAGCCCCCATGACCCCATGCACTCCCGCCTTGACCGGAGCCACTCTGGGACTGATCACCCTGCTGGCCCTGCCCGCCGCGAGCTCGGCCCAGCAGCTCTGGAACATCGAGGAAGTTGCACTCCAGCCGGCTACGCCGATCGTGATGGACGGCACGGCGATCAGCTCCGCGGCCGCCGGCGCGCCGTCCGTCGAAGCGGCGACCGTGCAGGTCACCTACGACTACCTGCGCCTCGGTATGGGCTACCTGGAGTTCCCGCTGCCGGACGGCTCGGTTGTTGAGGCCGAGAACGCGGTGTTCGAGGACCGGGGAGGCGGCAACCTGATGTGGACCGGCGAAGTGCCGGGAGCGGGCTACGAAAGCGTGCTGTTCACCGTCCAGGACGGGCATCTTGTGGGGTGGTTCGGGGAGCCAGGAGGGCCGAAGTACGTCGTCTACGCCGACCCGGACGGGCGCGGCTCGCTGGCCCAGGAAGTCGGGCCGGCCGGCGACTGGTGTGGTGTCGAGGCCGGTCCGGGGAGCGACCTGGTGCGTGATGTTGCCGCGACGGCGGATCGCCAAGTATCAGTGGCCTCACAATCGAGCGACGACCGCCTGGACATCCTTACGCTCTACACAAGTGGAACCGAGCGGTACTGGCGGGCGATCGGCGGTACCGCGGTGGGCGTCCGGCAACTCGCCGACTACCTGAACATGGTGCTTCGCAACGGAGCGATCAAGGAGACCGCGAACCTGATCCCAGTGCGTTGGGACCCCAAGCTCGCGAACCACCCACGGACGCAGGGGTTCCACTTCCTGCGCCGGTTCTCCGTCGGACGAGTCTGGCACTGGGAACTGAGGGACAGTCCGGAGGTCGCGAGCCTCCGGAAGCGCCACAGGCCGGATCTGATTCACTTCATTCCGGATGTGAGAGCACCTGGCGCAGCCGGCCAGGGCGCCCTGCGCTTCAGCCTTGATCCGTACGTGCTGACCGGCTGGTCCGTGCCATCAGGGTGGGTGTTCGCTCACGAGATCGGCCACAACCTCGGTGGGCACCATGAACCGGTGACGTTCGGCGACGGATTTGAGGAGTACCAATCCAGCAGCTTCAGGCCTTACCGCTTCGGCCACACGGACATGACCTCGTGCGCCAAACGGAGAGGGTCTGGCGACTGGTTACTTTGTCCGGCGACGATCATGAGCTATGGCCAGGAGACGTTTGACGACCCCACGCGTTTCTACGAAACGGAACCCTTCTACTCCTCGGTCAGGCACAAGCCGAACGGCTGGACGATCGGGGTCGCGGGGACGAGCGAGGTCGAACGCCTGTTCTACGAGACGGTTCCTGTGGCGGTGGTTAGTGGTCAGGTGCCCTACAGGGCCCGGCAGTATCCCCGTCGGGTGACCGGAGCCCGCTGGACGAGTCGTGACACGGTGCGAGTGGCCTGGTCGGGGGACTGGCGTTCTCAGGAAAGTGGCAACGTACGCGTGGTACTGGTGGGGGGGGCCAACGACACCTATCGGTGGTCCGACGGCAACGTTACACCGATCGTCAGGGCCAACGGCTCTCAGGTAGGCGTCGATATAGCGGGCTTGCGGCCTGGCGGCAGCTACAGGATTGCGGTTGAGGGTCCCAACTTTTGGGACCCCGATACGGAGACACGGACGATTGCGTTGGTTAGCGAAGTGTTCCACCTGAAACCGCGTGGCCGCGTCTCCGGTTCGCCGGCTGCGGCGACCCAGCTCGGCGCTCGTGTGACCGGCCCCGACAGTGTCCGCCTGCACTGGCGCGACAACTCCAGTGTCGAGGACGGCTACGAGGTCTGGTACCGCAAGTGGTCCGGCGAGGAGCCGGACGAGGTCTGGAGTCGCTTCGGTGAACCGCTGCCAGCGCGTACCCGGTACGTGGACGTGGACGGCCTCTTGGCCGAGGATGAGCCTGCGGTCACGGACTACTACAAGACCGAGGACGGGGACTGGCTTCCCGGTAGGGCCGAGAGTGGCCGCTACTCGTTCGTCGTCGTTGCGTACAACGACAAGGGGTGGAACGCTAGCGAGACTTTCGATCTGGAGTTCATGCCGGGACCGCACCCGGAGCCAACCCCATCCGGAGAGATCACGGACTGCCTCCACCGGGAAACAGGAATCGATCTGGACGGCTACCAGGTCTGGGCCTGCCTGGAGACTGCTGACGGCGCCCGGCGGCGGGCCTGGGACTACCAACTCGAGGCAGACCAGTCGGGACTCCTCTACTTCTCCGACCGGGACGACGCCGAGATTCTGGTCAACGTGCTGGACAACTGCGCAACTAGCGGCCACCGCTGGGTGTTCGTGGCTCCGGTCACGACTCTGCCGTTCCGGCTCGAGATTCGGGAGTCAGGCCCCTACATCGAGAACAGGAGACAGGTCTGGTACTACGACTCGGAACGTCGGGCGCAGGACCGGATTCGGCGCACCTTGGGCGACATGGTCGGCAACCGGAAGGACCGGACGGCGCGCACCGTGAGCGACACGACGGCGTTTCCATGTACGACTGCAGAGATTGAGGCTGCTAGGGCCTCCCTGGACAAGGGAAGCGAGAGGGGTTTCTCGTCAGACGACACGCCACTGCCCGACGTGTCGCCTGTATCGGCGACGCCGCTGAGTCCCGGGGCGAAAACGGACTGTGAGCCCGACGGTCCCTCACTGACGCTGCGCGGCGGCTACACGGTCAGCATGTGCTACGAGACGGACAAGGGCGAAGTTCGCGATGCCCGGGACTGGGGGCTGGACTCCAGCCGGATGGGCCTGCTCTACTTCTCCGACCGCAACACCGTGGAGGCGCTGGTCAAGGTGATCGATGGCTGTAGCGTGAACGGTCATCGTTGGGTGTACGTGGCCCCAGCTACGCTACGGGCATTCAACTTGTACGTGGAAAACCCGAAGGGTGAGCGGTGGGCACACACGAACGGCTCAGGAGAGGTAGCTGAAGCCCGGAATGACAAGTTCGCTTTCCCTTGCTTTGCGCCTCTTGCGTCCGAGATAGAGGTGAGCGGTATTGTCTGCGACAGCGAGTTGTGCCGGGTAGCGACCGGGGAGAAGGTCCGCTTCACGGACATCAGCACGGGCTTCGTGGCGTCCCGTCGATGGGCCTTTGGCGACGGCGTCGAGTCGAACCGGCCTAGAGTCGACCATAGCTGGTCGGAGCCGGGTTTCTATGACGTGACGCTGTGGGTGAGCGATGGTTCCCGCGAGTCTGCGACGTCGCGGACGTTCCTGGTGGAGTCGAGCGATCCGGCCGGCACGTGCGAGCCTGGCAAGGAGACGCTGTGTCTTGGAGATTCGCGCTACAGGGTACGTGCCCGGTGGCTAACGGCCGATGGTAGGCGAGGGCAGGCGAAAGTGGCCTACGCCGGAACCAACGACTCGGGGCTGTTCTGGTTCTTCGGGCGGGAGAACTGGGAGGTTCTCATCAAGGTACTGGATGGGTGTTCGGTGAACGGCCATGTATGGGTATACGGCGCTTCGACGACGAACCTCGGCTACTCGATCAGCGTGACGGACACGGTGACGGGCCGCGTGAAGGTGTATCGGAATCGACCGGGCAAGCCGGCGCCCGCGATTACGGACAGTAAGGCGTTTCCGAGGAGCTGCAGCGCCAGTTCTTCTGCTGTTGCTGGGTATCTGGCTACGTTCGACCCGCCTGAGAATCGGAGCGTGGGGGATGCCGTGTCCTGGCCGGAGGAAGTCGACTTCGGTGTCGCCGTGGCTCAACCTGTGAGCGGCGAGTGCATGAACTCGTCGTCGATCCTCTGTCTCCAGGATGGGCGCTATCGGGTCAGGGTGTTGTGGCGAACGTCGGGCGGCGACTACAAATCCGCTCGCCGCGTGCCGGTGGGTACGACGGATTCGGGGCTCTACTCGTTCTTCGATCCAAGGAACTGGGAGATGCTGATCAAGGTACTGGACGGTTGCGCGGTGAACGGACAGCACTGGGTGTTTGCTGCGTCTGCGACGGATCTCGGATTCCGCATCCGGGTGACCGACACGGAAACCAACGCGACGTGGACGTATGCGAAGAGCCCGGGCAAGCCGGCGAATGCGATCACTGATACCAGGGCGTTCCCGGATGCCTGTCGACGGTAGGCGAACAGGCTGACGGCATGCTTCGCTCCGGCAGGAGCGATGATGGGGGCGAACTCGGTCGCGCCTTCGATGGGGTGCCTGCTTCCCACCTCTCCCGCGCGTCATGCCCGGCCTTCACCGGAAGCTGCGAGGCTCGGTGATGGTCAGCCTCCCCAGCCCGACTCGCGAACAGTGTCCCGACACTGGCCCGCTCGCTAGCGCCGGCCCACCTTCGCCGCACGGGACGGGACGCTGTTCCAGAGCCACCGCGCTTCTTCCTGCAGCGTACGTGCAAATCGGCCGCCGCCTGCCTGGAGGCGTCGCCACTCGTCCTTTGTGTAGACGATCAGGTCGGTTGGAACCGGGAGGGAGTCCGTTCGCCAGTCGATCGCTCGCTCCATCGACGGGCGGCCATCGGACGCGACGATGAGAATCAGGTCCAGGTCGCTGCCGAAGCCTGCGTCGCCACGAGCGACGGAGCCGAAGTAGCCGAGAGCGAGCAGGTCGTCCCGGCGTCTGGCGGCTGCCGCGCCCTAGGCGTTCAGGGCATCGAGGACCGTCTCAGAGCTCGGCCAGCGCTTGACCGACGAAGTCGTGGATGTGACCGGCAAGACGGAATCCCCAGTTCGCTGTGAATCGGACCGTAGTGCTCGAACGGCGCTCCTTCCTCGTGGCCGTTCGGATACCGCGCGGCTGCAGCGTGCTTCAGGTCGTACTGAGCCTGATTCCACCAGTCCTGCCACTGCTGCGCCATCGTGACTCCTGACAGGCAGTCTACTCGGGTGCGCTCGGATCGAGCGCCGGCGAGGCCGGAGGGCGCCAGCATCGTCAACCCGCCCGACTTCGAGCCCCGCGCCTTTGGCAACCGTGTCTCTTGACCGCAGTCCATACATGGTCTATGTTGGACCATGTTCGACGAGAGGAACCACCCGTGAACGCAGAGCAGACCGATTCGCCAAGAGCCTGGACAGTCGCTGAGGCGAAGGCGCGCCTGAACGTCGTCTCGGAGTTGGCGAAGTCGGCGCCGGAACTCCAGGTCGTGGCGTTTCTGAACTCCAGAGACGACCTTTGGCTTTCGACCATCGTCGTTCACGAACTCCACTTCGGGTTGCGGTTGCTTGCCACGGGGTGTCGCCGGCGCGAACTCCGGAAGGTGCTGTCCGCCATCGTTACCGAGCACGACAACCGGCTTCTCGGTGTCGGGCGCCGTGTGGCCCAGCATGCGGCGACGCTGCGCGCCCAGGCGCGCCGCGCAGGCCGGACCGCGGGTCTCGCGGATGCGCTCATCGCGGGAACGGCGGCTGTGCACCACCTGACGGTTGCGACCAGGAACGTCGCCCACTTCCGAAGTCTGGGCGTCGATGTCATCAGTCCGTGGGAACCTCTGACCGGTTAGGGCGCCTCCGGTCGCGGGCGGGGCAGACGGTCTACGGTGCGGTGGCGTACCTGAGGTGCGACGAGTCGGTGGTTCGGTACGCCGAGCGAAGGGGCCTGTTCGTCATCCGGGCGACCGGGAGCAGCGCCAGCATCGTCAACCCGCCCGACTTCGAGCCCCGCGTCCTTTCCTGACGGCCGCCCACGGACGAACAGCGCCTTCCTATCGCCGCCGGATTCCGGACGGGCGCACTGCCTGTGACACGGGATCTTCATCTGTGGGATAGAATCGCCGCGCTTCGACAGTTCTGCAAATCCGTCGCTCCGCGGGCCGCTGAACGTAGGGGTCGGTGCGGCCTTCGGCGGGCAGTTTGGGAGTAGGTTGTGGCCGTCAGGATGAACGATACGCTGCTCGAGCTGATCGAGGGCGACATCACGGAACTGGAAGTCGACGCGATCGTCAATCCCGCGAACGAGGAGCTTCAGCTCGGCGGCGGCGTCGCGGGGGCCGTCCGCAAGAAGGGCGGCGCCTCGATCCAGGACGAGTGCAACCGGATCGGCGGCACCCCGGTCGGCACCGCGGTGATGACCGGCGCCGGCACGCTGAAGGCGAGGCAGGTCATCCACGCCGTCGGCCCGCGGATGGGCGAGGGCGACGAGGACCGCAAGCTCGCCGCCGCGGTGAGGGCGTCGCTGGCCCTGGCCGATCGCAACGGCCAGCGCACGATCGCCATCCCGGCGATCTCCACCGGCGTGTTCGGATACCCGGTCGATCGCTGCGCCCGCATCCTGCTGACGGAGGTCCACCGCTACCTCCAGGGCGGCACGAAGCTGGAGCGCGTCGTCGTCTGCCTGCACGGCGACCAGAACTACCAGACGTTCCGCAACGAACTCCGCCGCGGTTTCCGCTGAGGACTTGAGCCGGAACGTACAGCCGCTCCACGTGGCCTTCACGGCCACGCCGGAGATCTACGCGACCGACAACAAGGGGGCGTTCGTCTACCCGTTGACGCACGGTGAGGGCGAGCGCCTGGACACGCACCGCTTCGACGAGATGCGCTTCGTCGTCTCGGTGTGGCACCCGCGGGAAGGCAAGAACATCGACCTCGACAAGGCGTACCTCGAACTGCGGGCGAACTTCGCGGAGAACGGCCACTGGACGCGGCTCGCCGAACTCGAACCGGTTGTCTCGCCGTACCAGCGGGGCGAGACGTTCGACGGCTGGATCGTCCTGCCCGTGCTGTCCGGCGACACGGCGCTGCGGCTTCACGGCGGCGGCTTCCAGCCTCGCGCGCGGGTGCAGATCCGGGCGTCGGCCTACTTCGTGGCGTAGGCGGTGCCGCCATGACGCGTCAGGAGTTGTTGACGCGCCTCGCGCAGGGGAACGAGCGCCGGATCGTCCTGCTGGTGCTCGACGGCGTCGGCGACCTGCGAACCGCCGACCAGCCGCGGACGGCGCTCGAGGAGGCGCGCACGCCGAACCTGGACGAGCTCGCGGCACGGTCGGCGCTGGGCCGCCTCGTGCCGGCGGGGACCGGGATCACGCCGGGTAGCGGGCCGGGTCACCTGGCCCTGTTCGGTTACGACCCCGGTTCGCCGGATGCGGACGTCGGCCGCGGCGTGCTGGAGGCGCTCGGCCTCGGCCTGGACGTTCCGCCCGACACGGTGGTGGCCCGGGGCAACTTCGCCACCGTCGACGGGGCCGGCCTGCTGCTGGACCGGCGCGCTGGGCGCATCCCGACCGCGGAGGGCCGGCGGATCTGCGGGCTGCTCGCCCGGCGGATAGCAGCGGACGGCGGGGTGCTCGGCGACCGCGTCGAGGTCGAGGTCCATGCCGGCGAGGCGTATCGGTTCGTGCTGCTGTTCCGGGCCCGGGCTGGGACGGCGCCGCTGGATTCGGCGCTTGCCGACACGGACCCGCAGCAGCTTGGCGTTCCGCCGCTGCCGATCGAGGCGATCGGCGGCGATGCGGCCCGGGAGACAGCCCGCCGGATCGCGCCGGTCCTCGAGGTGCTGCAGCGGGAGCTGCGGTCCGAAGAGCGCGCGAACACCTTCCTGCTCCGCGGCTTCTCCAGGCTGCCGTCGCTGTCGGGCATTGGCGAGCTCTACCGTTTGCGCGCCGCCGCCCTGGCCGGGTATCCGCTCTACCGCGGCGTGGCCAGGGCCTGCGGCATGGACGTGGTCGATTGCGGCAAGTCCTTCGGGCAGGTGCTCGACCGGCTTGAGGAGTGCTGGGCGGACTTCGACTACTTCTTCCTCCACGTCAAGGGCACCGACATGGCCGGCGAGGACGGCGACCTCGCCGCCAAGGTCGGCGTGATCGAGGAAGTCGACGCCCTGCTGCCCCGCCTGCTGGACCTGGGCCCCGACGTGCTCGCGATCACCGGCGACCACTCGACCCCGGCGCCGATGAAGGCCCACAGTTGGCACCCCGTGCCGCTGCTGCTGTCGTCGGAGTACTGCTTCGTGGACGACTGCGCCCGGTTCACCGAGGCCGAGGCGATCCGCGGCGCGGTCGGCACGATCCCGTCAAGCGAGTTGATGGGGCTGCTGCTGGCGAATGCGGGGAAGCTCGGGAAGTTCGGGGCTTAGGGGGGAGCCGGCGCTCGCTCCTTGGAGCCACCATTGCGAGACAGACTCGCCCACCCCTCCTTGCCGTTGTAGACCAGGACTCCGTGCCGGAGGATGTCGCGGCCGATGATCGCGACGTAGCTCAGGTGGGAGAGGTCGAAGCCGCGCCCGTTGGGGACGGTGAAGGCGCCGAAGCTGGCTATCTCGATCTCGCCGAGAAAGAGAAGCGTTTCGCTGTCATGCTGACCAAGAACCGTGCTGAGTCTTCCGGTGCCACTGCGTACCAAGCCCGCTCGTTCTGCTGCCTTCAGGTCGAACGCTGTGACATCCGCCCCTGTGTCGATCAGAGCTTCTCCGGCGACCAGCTCGGAGTGGATTCCGAGAACCTGCTTCTCCTGGCTCAGATCCGGTGGAAGTCGAATCTCGACCTGGACGATGGCGCCGAAGTTCTCCTTAAGTCGGATTCTCGGCATCGGACGGCCGGAGCGTCCTCGTCACGATGGGCATCGCGATGACTGGAACGGCCGGCTCGCCGGCCTTGAGCACGAGGTAGCCACGCTCTTCCGTCCTCGTTCGCCACACCCGCCGGTAACCGTCGTAGTGGGCCGCCAACTCGTCGTCGTAGGCGCCGATCAACTTGGCGCCGTGTATCAGGAGGTACCGGCCGGCGTACTTCCGGCGGTACTCCTCAAAGTGCTCTTCGTAGAGAGCGATCTCTTCGGCGAGTGCCTTCTCGGTCATTCGGGATCTCCCTGTTCGATTGGCGACCGGCCGTCGCCGGGTTCATGATCCCCTCCGTTTGTGTTGACTGTTACCACAGCGACCGTTGACAAGTGATAAGCGTCGCTTTACGATCATCTGATCGTGCGGACACCAGACGAGGCGGGGGGCGTTGGCGACTACATCAGGAAACGGGTCATTCCCAGCGGGATGACGGTCAAGGCCGCCGCCGAGAGATTGAACGTCAGCAGGGTCGCTCTGTCGAACCTCCTCAACGGCAGAGCCTCACTGTCGCAGCAGATGGCCCTTCGCCTGAAGACCGCGTTCGGGGCCAATTTGGACGACCTTTTCCGCGTCCAGGCCGAGTCAGAGAGTACTCGGCGTCGCGAGGAAGAGCGGACGATCGCGGTTCGGAGCTATGTGCCGGAGTTTCTCACAATCGAGGCGTCGCAGATCGATTCCTGGGCAGACCACGACGAGAAGGCCCGGAGCCGCCTGCCGGTCCTCGTCAGGAGGTTGGTTCGGTCAGCGGGCCGGGAACTGCGCGAAGTCGACTTTCCTGGATACGGCCAAGGTCAGCGGCGGGGTTGGGACGGTCGAGTAGAGGCCGCGGCGGCGACCCCCTGGATCCCGGAGGGCCGGTCGGGCTGGGAGTTGAGTACGGCCAAGGATCCCGCGAGCAAGGCCACGTCCGACTTCAGGAATCGACTGGCTCTTCCGGCTGAGGAGAGAGACGGGATGACGTTCGTGTTCGTCTCGTCGCGCAATTGGCCGAGGAAGAACCAGTGGGCGAAGGAACGCAGGAAAGAGGGTCACTGGAAGGACGTGAGGGCTCTAGACGCGAGCGATCTGGAGCAGTGGCTGGAGGAGTCCATCGAGGGCCAAGTCTGGCTCGCAGAGCAGCTTGGTCTCCCGTCGGTCGAAGATTGCATGACTCTCGACCGGGCCTGGGAGCGGTGGGCCGGGGTTACGGAGCCCCGGCTGACAGAAGGCATGTTCGGACCCGCGGTTCGCACGCACCGGACTGACTTTGCCTCCTGGCTCAACAGGCCAGATCGAGAGCGCTCATTCGTTGTGACGGCGGATTCGACTGCGGAGGCCCTTGCTTTCCTCGCCTGCCTGTTCAAGGAAGCTGGCACCGATAGCTCCGATCATGCCGTTGTCGTGAACTCGGCGCAGACGCTGAGAACCCTGGCAGGTGCAACCTCGTCGTTCATTCCGATCGCCAGCGATCGCGAGACGGAACGTGAACTCGCGCACGGGAGGCGTCCAGCCATTGTAGTTCGTCCGCGCAACCCGGTAGACCCGAAGCCGGACATCGAACTCGGCCTGGTGGGCTACGGGACGTTCGAGGAGTCCCTCAAGACGATGGGGTTCAGCCGAGCGGAGGTTGGTCGGTTGGCCCTGGAGTCGGGCCGCTCTCCGACAATCCTCCGGCGTCGTCTCTCCGGGAACGCCGCACTTGGGACGCCTCGATGGGCTGAGGAGCCTGAGATCGCGCGCAGGCTGGTGCCGATGGCTCTCGTTGGGGCGTGGCAGACCGGTTCCGGGGCGGATCGCGCGCTTCTGTCGACTCTTGCCGATCGCCCGTTTCGCGAAGTCGACCAAGACTTGCAGGGCCTGCTGGCGTGGAACGACAGTCCGGTGTGGTCCGTTGGCGAGTACAGGGGGGTGGCCTCGCAGATCGATGCGTTGTTTGCTGTCGCAGGGCACATGACGCGGGATGATCTTGACGAGTTCCTCCTTCGCGCCGAGCACGTCCTGTCCGAGATCGATCCCGCTCTGGATCTGCCCTTGGGCGAGAGATGGGCCGCGGCTATCCACGGCAAACTGCGCGATCACTCGGACGCGATCCGGACCGGGGTTTGTGAAACGCTGGTGCTGCTGGCCGTGCACGGAAACGGCCTATTCCAGGCGCGGCTTGGGATTGATCATGAAGCCCAGGTCTCGGATCTCGTCAGGCGGCTGCTGGCGCCGGACGGAGCGGAGGCGCCGTTGACGGTTGAGGCGCTGATGTCCTACGACCGCGACCTTCCGAGGCTTGCGGAAGCGGCCCCGGACGCCTTCCTTCGGCTGCTTGAGAGGGACCTGAGGCAGGACGATTCGGCCCTGTTCGAACTCCTGAAGCCGGCGCCTCCGGGTCCCTTCGGGGACTGTCCGCGAACCAGTCTTCTCTGGGCGCTGGAGTGTCTGGCATGGAACCCGCAGAATCTGTCTCGGGTCGTTCTGATCCTGGGACAGCTCTCCAAGACGCCGATAGACGACAACTGGGACAATCGGCCGATCAACAGCCTGAAGGCGATCTTCCGATCTTGGATGCCGCAGACAGCCGCATCCCTCGATGATCGGTTCGGGGCGCTTGACCTGCTTTGCAGACGCGTCCCGGAAGTGGGTTGGCAAGTCTGCCTGGAGCAGCTCCGTAGCAGTCCAAGGACAGGCGACTACAGCTATCGGCCGCGGTGGCGGAGCGATGCGGCGGACGCGGGCGAGCCGATCTCCGTCCAGGACCGCCTTGAGTTCGAGCGCAAATCGCTCGAGTTGCTCCTGAAGTGGCCACAGGAGCTTGATGCCGAGCGACTGGGGGACGTGATCGATCTTCTCGGCGACATGCCGGACGAGAAGCAGGCTCGGGTCTGGAGTCTCGTCGACGAGTGGCTGGAAGAGCGCCCGGACGAGGCGCAGCGGGCCGCCCTGCGGGAGCGCGTCCGGCCCTTCAGCAGCGCCAGGTCCGCGTCCGCGGTCGAGCCCACCTTGAGGCAGCGGGCGAAGATCATGTACGACCGCCTCGCGCCGCGCGATCCGGCGAGGCGCCATGCGTGGCTCTTCGCCGAGCACTTCATTCGCGAATGGCCTGGCGACCATGATGCCGGGATGGACTTGTCCGAGCGGACGAAGGCCATTGAGAGGCGGCGGGCTGAAGCGATGGCGGAGATCTGGACGGACCGAGGCCTTAAGGGCGCCCTGTCGCTTCTTCCCTCCAGCAACTCTGCCGGTAAGGTGGGCGCCTTCGTTTGGCCATGCGCGGTCGACCGGCGCGAACGTGCCGAAGTCGTTCGCGGCTGCCTGTCGCGTGACCTCCCCACCGGCCTTGACCTGGAGGAAGGCCAGGTGGACGGGTTCCTTCGAGGCTTTCTCAGCCAGGCAAATGAGGACGAGCGAACGGAGCTACTGCAAGGCCTTACCGCGGAGCTGCGACGGAAACAGATCGCTCGCCTCCTTTGCTGCGCGCCGTTCAGTCCGGAGACGTGGCGCCTCGTCTGCCGACAGAGCGGTGACATCCAGGAGAAGTACTGGCGCGACGTCCGGCCCTATCCCCTCGTCCGGGTGCCCGGGGACGAACTCACGGACCTGGTCGACCGTCTCCTCGCTGCGGGTCGGCCCCGCGCCGCACTCTTTGCCCTTCGCCTTGATTGGGGTGCGGTCGAGACACTCCGGTTGAGGCGCCTGCTGGAGGGGATCGTTGCCGGCCCGGAGCCGGATTCCAGTATCCAGATTCGCGCCTACGACGTTTGCCGGGCGATCGAATCCCTGAGTAAGAGAAGCGGAGTAACTCCGCAGGAGATGGCGGACTACGAGTTCGCCTTCTTCGACCAGCTGGAACACGACGACTACGGCATCCCCAACCTTGAGCGTCGAGTCTCCGAAGACCCGAGCTACTTCGTCTGGCTTGTGGCCCTTCTGTGCAAGCGCAATGACGGGCGCGAGGATCCGGATGGCTGGCCCGTATCGAGCCCGGACAAGAGAGCGTTCTTGGGTGAAAGGGCTTTCTCCGTGCTTGGCAAGGCCGCCCGAATCCCTGGCGCCAAGTCTGGAGGCGGCGAGATCGACGTTGAAGCTCTCCAGCGCTGGGTTTCCGAAGCGAGGCGACAAGGTAGTCGGCATGGTCGAGCCAACGCCGTAGACGAGTGGATCGGCCAGCTACTCTCCAAGAGTCCGTCAGACTGCGATGGCTCATGGCCGTGCTCTGCTGTCTGCGAGGCGATGGAGGCAGTAGCGACCGAGGCATCGGCGAGCGGTTTTCTTGTGGGGGTCCTGAATTCTCGTGGCGCCGTCTGGCGTGGAGAAGGCGGTGGTCAGGAACGAGAACTCGCGGCCAGGTGCCGGGGCTGGGCGAGGCCTCTTGCCTTCCGGTCTCCCTTCGTTAGCCAAGTGTTGGAGCGAATCGCCAAGTCGTACGACCGGAACGCGACGTACTGGGACTCGGAAGCCGCCCGGTGGCAGCGGATGGAGTTCTGATCAGAAGGTCCGCACACCCAGCGGAAACGATGGCGCCCTACTTCTTCTTGGGCGAAGGCCGTGGCGGCGGCTTCACGGGTTTGATCTTCGGCGGCCTCGGCGGCTTTCCGGAGGAAGCGGTTCGGATCTCGCTGCGACGCTTGCCGGCGTCACTATGCTTCCTGGACGACATAGCGGCTCTCCAGGAGCTGGTTGGCTTCCACGGTGGACCGCTCGTTCAGCCGCTCGTTGGTTCGCAGGTCCACATCGCCGGCTCGGCCGGTCGTTCTCCGTACGGTCTCGGCCAGGTCGGCGAGTCTGGAGACGACCTGCAGTTCGTCGATCTCCCGCTCATTGATCTGTTGCCACAAACGGCTGTAGTCGTTGCAGAGCGCCGCGCAAGCCTGGCTGATGGCGAAGGAACTGGCGGCCTTTCGGGCATGGTCCCCCAGGAAGTCGACGGCCAGCAGGATCGCGGCAACCGTGCTCACGCTCCAGATGACCCAGGAGGGCGCGCCTTGCAAGGCGCCGACGACGTTGCCCGAGACAGACAGAAAGATGAGGAGGCGGATTGCCTGCCTCCACACCTGGTAGCGGTCGTAGAGCTTGTAGTAGTAGCGCTCCAGCCGAACCGCCTCAAGATAGTCGAACCACGCCTCGTTTCGCCGCGACTCACTGACCTGTTCTCCGGTTGTCATGTGCTCTCCGTAGGGCGGTGGAATCCGTTGAGGCAAGCCTGTCGTCAGTAGTGATGCTAACAGCGGGATGTCGAGAGGGACGATCGCCGATGCTCGGCGCAGGCACTCACGGGAGTCTTGACCCCTCATAGAGATCTAGACGCAATCTGGCGGTAGAAACGCCCGCACGCCGGCTTCAGACCGACCGCCCCTCTGTCTGGCCGCCATTGCGGGACAGAGTCGCCCAGCCTTCTCTGCCGTTGTAGACCAGGATGCCGTGCCGGAGGATGTCGCGGCCGATGACCGCGACGTAGTCCAGGTGGGCAAGATCGAAGCCTCGGCCGCCTGTCACCGGGAACGTACCGAATCCGGTGATTTCGACCTCAGCCAGCAGTAGCGGAACCTGCCCGCTGTGGTGGCCGAGGACGGTAGTCAGTTTTCCGCTACCGCTCTTTTCCAATCCGGCTCGGACTGCGGCGTCAAGGTCGAAGGCCGTGACATCGGACCCGGTATCGACAAGGGCGTCCCCCCGAACAGTCTCAGGGTGCCTTCCAAGAACGTGTTGTTCTCGTGTCAGATCCCTCGGTAGTCGAATCTCGACTTGTACGATGGCACCGAAGCGCTCCTCAAGTTGGATTCTCAGCATCGGAGGGCCAGCGAGTCCTGGTCACGATGGGCATCTCCACGACCGGCATGGCCGGGTCGCCCGCCTTCAGGACCAGGTAGCCTTGCCCCTCCGTGCGCGTCCTCCAAACCTGCCGATAGCCGTCGTAGTTGGCCTCCAACTCGTCGTCGTACGCGCCGATCAACTGAGCGCCGTGAATGAGAAGGTACTGCCCGGCGTACTTCCGGCGAAACTCCTCGAAGTGCTTCTCGTAGAAGGCGATTTCCTCTGCGAGGATCCTCTCGGTCATTCGGGATCTCCTTTTCGATTGGCGACCGGCCGTCGCTTGGTTCGTGAACTCGAAGAGAACACCCCCTCAGGTGTCGCAATACTACTGGAGTCCCTCTCCCCCTACCGGCGAAACGCCCTCACATCACTCCCCGCCCCTTCGAACAACTGCCGCACCGTCGGCAGCGGCAACCCCACGACGTTGCTGTAGTTGCCGTCGATCTCGTCGACGAACAGCGCCCCCAGGCCCTGGACGGCGTAGGCGCCGGCCTTGTCGTCGGGTTCGCCGGTGGCGGCGTACCAGTTGATCTGCTCAGGGGTGAGTTCGGCGAACAGGACGCGGGTGCTCTCGACGGCGTGCAGCGTGTCGCCGTCGGGGGGCCTCAAGGCAACGCCGGTGAGGACCAGGTGCCAGCGGCCCTGGAGACGCTGGAGCATCTCCCTGGCCTGGTCGCGGTCCCGGGGTTTGCCGAGGACGTCGCCGTTCTCGACGACGATCGTGTCGGCGGCGAGCACCCATTCGCCGTCCTCGGCCTGGGCCTCCGCCTTCTCGCGCGCCAGCCGCCGCACCAGGTCTCGGGGGCGCTCGCCGGGGTTCGGCGTTTCGTCGACGGCGGCGGGGCGGACCACGAAGTCGAGGTCAAGCGATTCCAGCAGCTCGCGGCGGCGGGGGGAAGCGGAAGCGAGAACCAGGGAGCCAGGGGCGGAGGGCGCCCCGCTCACTGGAAGTAGCCCGGGATCGTCTGGACCTTGACGCCACGGCGGCCCTGGGGTCGGGGGTTGGCGAGCTTCACGTCGACCTTGCGGAAGGCGTCGGGGTCGCCCTCGGGAGACTCGAACGCGAGCAGGTACTGGGAGCGGACCTCGGTTTCGATCCGTTCGTAGACGCGCTTCAGCTCCGATGCTCCGGTGATGAAGAAGCACCGGCCCCCGGTCTCGTTGCAGAGCTGCTGCAGCCGGCCCCGAACGAGGAGTTCGCGCTGGTCGATGTCGATGCCGATGCTGTAGATCGCCACCTGGCTGCGCCGGGCGAAGTCGAGCACGTCGTCGAAGTGGTGCTCGCTGCTGGAGTCGCCGCCGTCGGTGAGCAGGATCAGCGCCCGCTTGCCGCGCAGGCCGCCGAAGTAGTAGAGGGCGTAGAGCACGCTGTCGTAGAGGGCGGTCTCGCCCTCCGTGGTCAGGTCCGCCAGGCCGCCGGCCAGGGTCTCCCTGGAGCCGGTGAAGCCGACGGCGAGCTCGGGCCGGTCGTTGAAGGTGATCAGACAGGCGCGGTCCTGCGGCCCGAGGACGAGTTCGAAGAAGTGGAGCGCCGCCTCCTCGGCGGCGTCGATGCGGTCGACCATGGAGGTCGAGGTGTCGAAGAGGATGCCGGCGTGGACGGGCAGGTTGGCGGCCTGGTCGAAACGCTGGAGGGGCTGCGCCTCGCCGTCGACGAAGACCATAAAGTCGCCCTCGGCCAGGCCGGTCAGGGGCGCGCCGGAGCGGTCAGTGACCGAGACGTAGAGCTCGATCAGGGCGACGTCGACGTACTCGACCCGGTCGCGGGAGTTGACGAAGACGAGATCCTCGGCCCAGGCGCCGGTTTCCAGGTGGGCCACCACGCGAACGTAGGAGAGGGGCTCGCCCGGATCGATCCGGATCGGCTGCTCGAAGGGCGGCTGGTAGAGGGTCGCGGTGCGGGTGTCGTTGAGGAAGAACTCGACCCGGTCGAGCCGCTCGTGGCGCGGCGCTTCGACTTCGGCGACCGCGCGCACGCTGCGCGTGTGGTTAGCTCCGCGTTGGGGCGAGGTCAGACGGACGGTGAAGCGGTGCGGCCCGGAGTTGAGCAGCACTTCGTCGCTTGCCAGCACACCTCCCTGCGGGTCGTAGGCGTTCGCCTGCAGCGTGTGGATGCGCGGCGTCGGACCCAGGTCGATCTCCACCTGGTAAGGCGGCCGTCGCTTGCTGATCAGCTCCCGGTCATTGAGCGAGAACGCGACCCGGTGGATGTCCGCGCCCTCGGCGTCGGCGCCGATCCGGACGCGGCCGACGAGGAGCCGCTCGGGCAGCGGCAGGATGCGGACGGTGTGCTCGTCCGACTCGGTGTCGAGGGGTGCGGCCGCGTTCGCCTCGGCCAGCCAGTCCGCCGGGCTGGCCGGGCTGGCCGGGCTGGTCGGGTTGGCCGCGAGGCCCGGGGCGGCCGCTTCCGCCGGTGTCCGCGGCACGAGCGGCACGTCGATGTCCGCGTTGGCGGCGAAGTAGCTGCCACTGTCCTGGTCGCGCACCTTGACCACCAGCCGGTACGCCCCGGGTCGCAGATAGCGCTGCATGACGAGGGGAATCGCTCCGCTGCCTCTGGCCGGAGACCGGGTGCGCGGCTCGAAGCGATAGCGGAAGTTCTCGAACAGTTCGCCCTGCCGCAGGACCTCGCCGTCGAGCAGGAAGCGCCGGCGGCCGTCCCCGGCCTCGGGCAGCCGGGCCGGATCGATGCCGACGATCGCCTGGACCACGGTGCGGCTGCCCCGGCGTCCCGGGTACCGCATCGCGATCTCGGCCGGCAACTGCGCCGCGCCGGCCGGCGCCTCCGTGCTGCGGTCGAGGAAGGCGAGCGCCCATTCGTCGTTGGCCCGTCCGGGCTCGGGTTCGCCGCCCATCGCCTCCCAGTCGAGCGCCAGTGCCAGCGCGGTCAGCACGTCGCCGCCGCGCGCGCACTCGCGGTTGATCTCCTCGATCCGGGAATCGCGGTCGATCGCCGCACCGGTGAAGATGAGCAGGCCGGAGAGCCCGTCGGTGACCGTCCACAAGCGGTAGTCGCCCCCTTGGCGCAGGAAGACGAGGTAGAACTCGCCGCGCACGACCGGGCTGTGCGAATAGTGCCAGATGTGAAGCGTGCGCAGCAGCCGGCACGTGGTGGTGAACGCGCGCTGCGGCTCCCCGTGCAGGAGCAGCGCCTCGAAACGGGCGCCCCGGGCGCCGCCGAAGCGCTCGTCGGCCAGCTCCCGCATGTGATCGAAGCGCTCCCGGAACTCGTTCTGCGGCGTTTCAGGATAGGGGTCGCGGACGCTCCAGAAGCGCTTGATGAAGGCGTCGCGCTGGTAGCCGTGCCGGAGTTCGCCGAACACGCGCCGCTCGGTGTCCGTGAGGATCGCGTCGGCGGTGTCGAGGAAGTCCGCATGGCGGCGGTCGAGGGTGGCGGTGGCGTCGTCCTGGGCCAGGGCGGCGGTGGCGAGGAGGGTGAGGACGAGAAGCGCGGACGCTGCTGCGAATCTCACGGGTAGTACCCCTTCAGCGCACGGATCGACACGCCCGGAACCCTGGCGTCGACCTCGATTTCGCGGAAGCGGCGGTTGCCGCTCGTGTTGGTCGACTGGTAGGTGATCAGGTAGCGGGAGCGCAGCTCGCCGAGGATCTGGTCGTAGACGCCGGCGAGTTCGCCGACGCTGCCGATGAAGAAGGAGCGGCCGCCGGTCTGCGTGGCGAGGCGTGAGAGTGCCCGCTTGGCGGCGCCCACCTGGCGGCCGAGGCCGATCGCGTAGATCGCGACGCCGGAGCGTTGGGCGTACTCGAGGGTCTGGTCGAAGCTGAAGCGGCTGCTCTCGTCCTTGCCGTCGGAGAGGAGCACCAGCGCGCGCTGACCCTTGATCCCGTTCAGGTAGTAGAGGCCGAAGACGAGCGCGTCGTAGAGGGCGGTGCCGCGTTCGGCCTTGAGACCGGCGAGCGACCCGGCGAGCTTGGCGGTGTCGTTGGTGAAGTCGGAGGCGAGGTACGGGTGGTCGTTGAAGGTGACCAGGGCCGCCCGGTCGCGAGGGGTGATCGCGCTTTGGAACAGGCCGAGAGCGGCCTCGCGGGCGGTGGCCAGACGGTCGACCATGGAGGCCGAGACGTCGAGCATCACCTGGACGTGGACCGGCAGGTCGGTGACCCGCTGGAAGCGCAGGATCTCCTGCGGCGCGCCGTCCTCGAGGATCGCAACCTGGTCGGCGCGCAGGTCCTCGACCGGCCGGCCCGATCGGTGCAGCGCGGTCGCGTAGAGCTCGACGTACTGGATGTCGAGAATCTCCAGGTAGTCCGGCGCGTTGACGTAGACGACCGCGTCGGTGGAGTTGCCGTCGACCAGAAAGGCGGCGGCGCGCAGGTAGGTGATCTCGTCGCCGGGCGGAAGCTCGACCCGCTGGCTGAAGGGCTCCTGGTAGAGGGTGGCGACCGGCTCGTCGTTGAGGAAGAGCTCCAGGCGCTCGACCAGGCTTGTGTCCGGGACGGCGAGGTCGATCTCGACCTGGACTTCGCCTTCGTACTTGACGCCTTCGCGCGGTTCGGCGAAACGGAGGGCGAAGCGGTTGCGCCCGGAGTTCATGGAGATCTCGTCCGAGGCGACCTCGGCGCCGTCCTCATCGTGGGCGGTGGCGCGCAGGACGTGGACCCGGGGCACCGAGCCGAGATCGAGCTCGACCGAGAACGGCGCCCGGCGCTTGCGGGCAACCTGGTTGCCGTCGAGCCAGAAGCGCATCTCGGCGATGTCGCCGGTCGCCAGAGTGTCGAAGCGCACCAGGCCGGTCTGGAGTTCGCCGGGCGGTTCCAGGAGCTGCACGGTGGGCACCTCGCTCGAGAGCACGGCCTCCGCCTGGTCGATGATCTTCTGCACCGCCGGGTCGAGCTGGCGGGCGGCGGGCGCCTCGAGGGTCGGCACCTCGAGGGGCTGCTCCAGGCGGGCGAAGCGGGCGCCGTTCAGATCCTCGATCTTCAGCACGAGGCGGTAGTCGCCCGGCCGCAGCCGCCGTTCGAAGGAGAGCAGGATCGGCGCGCCGTCGATGCCCGCCGCGCTGCCCAGCGGCAGGTCGAACTTGTACCGGAAGTTCTCGAACAGCGCGTCCTCGCGCAGGATTTCCCCGGTGAGGAAGAAGTTGTAGCTCGACTGCCCGCCCACCGTGTCGGGGCGGGCGGAGGACGGGTCGATCTCGACCAGGGCCTCGACCACGGTCCGCGCCTGGTAGCGCGCCGGGTAGCGGACCTCGAGGCTGGCGTCCAGGGGCTCGGCGTCTTCCGGCACGTCCGTCGTGTAGGCCTCGAAGGTGAGCGTCCACTCCGCCGAGGGCGCCTCCGGCGTTTCGATCAGGCGTCCCATCAGCATGGCGAACTCCATGCCGTTCGAGCGCAGCAGCCAGTTGATCGCGGACGCGGCGATGTCGCCGTCCTTGCAGCCCTGGATTTCGCCGGCCACCCCCTGCGCGCTGACGCCGTAGTCCAGCAGCCGGTCGAGGCCGTCGGTGGGGTGCCAGAGTTCGTAGATGGGTTGGTTGGCGCGGCGGTAGAACAGCAGGAAGAACTCGTGGCCCACCTGGTCGCTGCGCCGGTAGAACCAGATCTCGATCGGCCAGGTGACCATCGTGCACTGGAACTGGAGCCGTCCGTCAGGCTCCCCGTTGAGCAGGAACATCCACGCGCGGTCCGATCGCTTGTCTTCGAACTCCTGCTCGACGTAGAGCAGGCGCTCCTCCCAGCGGGCCCGGAACTCGTTGCGCGGCGTGTCGGGGTAGGAGTCGCGCACGCGCCAGAACCGTTCGATCCAGGCCCGGCGCTGGTAGTCCTGCGTGACGGCGAGGAACGCCTCGCGCTCCGTCTCCGAGATCAGGTAGTGGACGTCGTCGAGGAACTTCTTGAACTCGAGCGGCAGCGCCTCTTCGGCCGCTTCCATCGCCGCCCGGCGCTCCCGCCTCTCCTTGCGGGTCTCCTTCCTCTCCTCCTGCGCGGCCAGCGGGGCCGTGAAGACGAAGAGGAGCCCTGCTGCAAGGGCCGGAATCCAGGCTCTTCGGGCGGCTTCCATCAACGGTCAAGCGTAGCGTGCCGCCACGGGCGCACCCGAGCCCGGATGCCGGGCCGAGAATCCGTCCTTGTCAGGTAGAGCAACCGGATCCGGTGGACCATCGCCGGCTCAAGGAGGAGAACGGATCGTGGAGAACCTGACGGTAAACTACCGGCGCGGAGCCCGACAGAGGCTGGAGGAGGCCGGATTCGATGCAGTGCAAGTTGAGGCCCTGGTGGAGGTCATGACCGGCCGCGAGGATCGACTGGCGACCAAGGAGGATGTCGAGGTCCTCAAGGAGGATGTCGAGGTCCTCAAGACCGACGTCGGCGAACTCAAGGTCGACATGGCCGCCGTGAAGGGCCGGATCGACGGCCTGGTCATGGTCGTTGAGGGCCTTCGGCTCGAAGTTCGAGAGCGGTTCGACTCTCTCCGCCAGGAGATCGTTGCCAGGTTCGAGAGCCTCGAGGCCCGCCTGGGCGGCCGGGTCGATGCAATTGAAGGTCGTATGGATGGCCGGATCGATGCACTTGAAGGTCGCATGGATGGCCTGGAGGGCAAGATCGACGGAATGAGCGGTCAGTTGACGATGATCAAGTGGCTGCTCGGCTTCGTCCTCGCCAGCACCGTGCCGATCATCCTCGCCCTGGTCCGCCTGGCCTTCCTGTAGCTGGAGAACGCCCGGCGTCCGTAAGGCACGCGAGTGCGTTGTCGCCACCATGCCCGCTCCCGTCTACCTCGACCACAACGCGACGACCCCGCTCGATCCGCGGGTGGCGGAAGCCATGAAGCCCTGGCTCGGGGGGCTCCACGGCAATCCGTCGTCGGTTCATTCCTTCGGGCGGACGGCGCGTGCCGCGGTCGAAGAGGCGCGGGAGCAGGTGGCGGAGCTCGTCGGCGGCATTTCCCCCGAGATCGTCTTCACCGCGTCGGGGACGGAGGCGAACAACGCGGTTCTGCTGTCGGCGTTCGCCGGCAAGGGCGGCGGCCACCTGGTGATCTCGGAGCTGGAGCACCCGTCGATTCAGGCCGCGGCGGACCGGCTGGAGGGACTCGGCGTCGAGGTGACGCGGCTCTGCCCGGGTGTGGACGGGGTCGTCTCCGTGGATTCGCTCGTGGCGGCGCTCCGGCCGGACACCCGGCTGGTGTGCCTCATGCTGGCCAACAACGAACTGGGTACGGTGCAGCCGGTGGCGGAGGCGGCGGCCGCGTGCCGGGCCCGGGGCGTGCCGCTCCTCTGCGACGCGGTCCAGGCGGCGGGCAAGCTGGCCATCGATGCCGGGGCCCTGGGGGTGGACTACCTCGTCGTCGCGGCCCACAAGTTCAACGGGCCGGTGGGCGCGGCGGCGCTCCGGATCCGCGAGGGCGCCGGCTTCGAGCCGCTGATCCTCGGCGGCGGCCAGGAGCGCCGGCGGCGGGCCGGCACGGAGAATGTCGCGGCACTGGTCGGTTTCGGAGCCTGCGCGGCGCTGGCGTCACAGGAGCTTGACGAGCGCATCGAGCGCCTGGGCGACCTGCGCGACGGGCTGGAGGCGGGTCTTTCCGGTCTCCCGGACGCTCGCCTGCACTGCGCCTCGTCGCCGCGTCTGCCCCATGTGACCCATGTCGCCTTTCCCGGTCTGATCGGCGAGGAACTGGTCGTCCGGCTCGACCTGGCCGGCTTCGCGGTTTCGACCGGCGCCGCGTGCGCTTCGGGCGTCGTCGAGCCGAGCAGGGCGCTGCTGGCGATGGGCGTTCCGGCGGCCGAGGCCCTGGCGTCGATCCGGGTCAGTCTGGGGACGACGAACGACGAGGCGGAGATCGCGCGGTTTCTGCCGGTGCTGGCGGCCGAAGTGGAGGCGCTGCGGTCCCTCTCCGCGGAGCCGGCGGCGCGGGCGGTGGCCGGATGACCGCCGAGGTCCAGACAGCGGTACCGGCCGGCGAGAGTGCCGTGCCCGCACCGCTGACCGCGGTGGCGATGAGCGGCGGGCTGGATTCCTCGGTGGCGGCGCTGCTCCTCGAGCGCCGGGGGACGCCGGTGGTCGGCCTGTCGATGCTGCTCTGGGATCGTTCGCAGCAGGTCCGGCACGGCCGCTGCTGCGGTTCGCTCGACCTCGGCGACGCGCGCCGGGTGGCGGAGCAGCTCGGCCTGCCGCACTACACGCTGAGGATGGACGGGGAGTTTCGCCGGCACGTGGTCGATCCCTTCGTGGACGGTTACGTCGGCGGCCGCACCCCGAGCCCGTGCATCTCCTGCAACACGGAGATCAAGTTCGAGGCCTTCTGGGAGCGGGCGCGCCGGCTGGGGGCTGGCCGAATCGCCACCGGCCACTACGCGCGCATCCGGCGCGGGACGGGTGGGCTCTACGAGCTGCACAGGGCGGTCGACGAGTCGAAGGACCAGAGCTACTTCCTGTTCGAGCTGAACCAGGAGCAACTGGAGCGCGCCCTCTTCCCGCTCGGTGAGCTGACCAAGACGGAGGTGCGCGAACTGGCCCGCGAGGCCGGTCTGGCGGTGGCGGAGAAGGGCGAGAGCATGGAGATCTGCTTCGTCGATCGCGGCGTGCGGGAGTTCATCGAGAGCGAACGGCCCGACCTGCCGCGGCGCCCGGCGCAGGTCAGCGCGAGCGACGGCGAGGAACTGGGCGCCGGCGCGCCGTACTACCGCTACACCGTGGGGCAGAGGCGTGGCCTGGGCGTTGCCGCCGGCCGCCGGCTGTACGTGCTCGACGTGCAGCCGGAAGACAACCGGATCGTCGTCGGCGGCCGTGACGAACTGCTGGCGCCGGGCCTGATCGGCCGCGGCCTGCACTGGATCGCCGGGGCCGCCGCGGACCGGGCGGTGGAGGTCGACGTGCGGATCCGCTCGCGCCACCCCGGCGTCAGGGCGACGGTAGAGAGCTTGCCGGCCGCGGATGGCGCCGGCGCCTGCGAGGTCCGCTTCAGCGAACCGCAGGCCGGCGTCGCACCCGGTCAGGCGGCGGTGTTCTATCGGGGTAGCCAGGTCCTCGGCGGCTGCTGGATCGAGCGGGCTCTCTAGCCCGCGGGCTCCAGCTCCACCACCAGATCGGACCACACCCAGCCGGGCTGCGCGGGCTCGTTGTCGTAGTCGCCGCGGAAGCCGAAGCCGACCGCCACCTTCTGGCCGGCGCTGAACGGGATCTGGTCGATGTTCGGCTTGCCGATGGCGCGCATCACTTCGGCGCCGCTCGAGTCGGCCAGCGCGAGGACGATCCGGCCGCCGCCGGCGTCGAAGTCGAAGCGGACGTCGTAGGTCTCGCCGGCCTGCATCAGGTAGCGCTCGACCACCCGTTGCTTGTCCGTGTGCTTGACGCCCCAGTCGGTGCGGTAGAAGACCTGCGGCGGACCGCCCGGCCCCCTGGCGACGCCGAAACCGAACAGGTCGGCGTGCCGGTCGCGGGCGAACCAGAACAGGTTCTGGTTGCGGGACGGGACACGGTTCCAGCCGCCGTGATGCACACGGAAGCGGAACACGATCCGCCGGTAGGTTCCGGGCGGCGTGTCGAGCCGGGTTTCGAAGTCGGGCCGCTCCCCGGTCGCGCGGTGGAACGCGCCGGCCAGCCCGAGACGGACGACTCCGTCCTCGGAAACGGTGCGTTCCGGGCCGGCCGGGACGTCCGCTTCCTGCGCTTCGGCCGGATCGGTCCATGCGCCGGCCTTCGTTCTGAGGGCTGCCGTATTGGCCGCCCACTGGGCCCGCCGGCAGAAGTCGATGAAGGCGTTGCGTTCGTCGCAGTCCGGCAGGCTGCCGGCGACATCGACGACCGCGGCGGTCATCGTCTCCGCGATGCGCCGCTGGAGTTCGACGCTGCCGGCGCTGGGCTCCGGGTGTCTGAAGGCCTCGACGATCTGGTCCCTGTTCATGTCCGCCCCCTCGCTCTCGAGCTTCGGAGGGCAAGACCTGGTGAGGTCTCTTCGAGGGGGCAGCCAACCGGCCCGGATCTCGCCCGAGTTGCGAGTCTACATCGGTGAGTTTCGGGGACCGCCGGCCGAGGCCTCAGGCCCCCCGTTGTGGGCTGAGGGGAGCATCTATCTCTCTGCCTGCTTCTTGCACTACACTCGCGCCCGAAGCACTCAAGCCGACCTGCAACTCAACCATCGGAAAGGAATGTCCCCAATGAAGCGACTTCCCATCGTCGCCGCGGTCGCACTAGCACTGGCGTTTGTCAGCTCCTCGCTCCTTGCCCGGGACTACCTGCAGAACGCGCAGTTCCGGGTCGCATGGAAGGACGAGTCGATGGGGACGTTCGCGAACCCGGCGGCCTGGTCGTCGGACAGGGGAGTCCTGTACTGGGTGGAAGACCAGGAGGATTCCGAGGCTCTTGTCAACATCCGTGAGCGAGACGGCCTCTGGAGACTGGAACTGGCGGTGACGACGGAACGCCAGTCGATCCTGTTCGCCGTGCACAACGACACGGAGGCGATGTGGGCCGTGCGAACCGGTCTGGCCAAGGATGTCGCTCCTGGCTACGCAGGGGACTATCCGGACGCCGCAGTGGTCTGCATGATCCCGCGCGGTGCGCGTCGCAACGCCTGGCGCTGCTACTGGGGAACGGCACTCATGCTCAACGACGCATGGGACCAGGACGGGCAGATCCCGGCCAGGTACTTCGAGCCCTATCCCAGGTGCCAGGGGCTGTTCGAGAGCCTGGTATCGCTGGGGCAGCCGCAGGTGCCTACGTTTGGAGGGCGGCCCGCTTCCCAATGTCCGCCCGCCAGCGCCAGCCCGCCGCTGCCGGAAGGCTGGATCGAGCCCGAGCAGTAGCGCGACGCGCCGTCAGGGGCGCCGATTGCACCCGCCGACCACGACCGTCACCTCGCCGCGGAGCTTCGCGCGGCCTGCCACCTGCGCGGCGACTTCCCCGAGCGTTCCTCGCAGCACTTCCTCGTGGAGCTTGGTCAACTCGCGGGCCAGTGCGGCGTCGCGGTCGGTGCCGAAGGCGCCGGCGGCGTCGGCCAGCGAGGCGGCCGCGCGCCGGGGCGACTCGAAGAACACGAGCGTGTGCGGGAGCGCCGCGTGGGAGCCGAAGAACCGTCGGCGCCGGCCCTTCTTCCTTGGCGGGAAGCCAAGGAACGTGAACGGGTAGGGCGGCAGGCCGGAGACCACGAGGGCGGTCAGGATGGCTGAGGGGCCGGGCAGCGCCTCGACCGCGAGGCCCTGCCGCACGGCGGCCCGCACCAGGCGGTAGCCGGGGTCGGAGACGAGCGGGGTGCCCGCGTCCGAGACCAGGGTCACCGCGCCGCCTTCCTCGAGCGTTCGCAGCACGCGGCCGATCTGGCGGTCCTCGTTGTGGTCGTGAAGCGGAAGGAGCGGCGGCCGGGCGCTCGGGCCGGCGGCGCCCAGGTTCTGGAACAGCCGTCCGGTGCGGCGGGTGTCCTCGCAGGCGACCAGGTCGGCCGAGAGCAGGGCGTCGCGGGCGCGCGGGGAGAGATCGGCCAGGTTGCCGATCGGCGTGGCCACGATCCGCAGCCGGCCGGCCGCCGGTCTGGGCGAGCTCATGGCAGAACCAGGAGGCTGCGACGCAGCCTCCTGGTGAGGTGGGGGCTGGGGCCAAACATGGAGCCTGCGACAGGTTTGGCGGCGCTAGCCCGTGCGGTCGTAGAGGTCGTGGTACTGGGCGACGTTGTGGAGCACCTGCTCCACGTAGTTCCGGGTCTCGTTGAAGGCGACCTTGGTGAAGTACTCGTCGGCGCCATCGGTGTAGCAGTAGCGGCGCCAGAGGCCTGCCACCGGTTCGCCGGCGTTGTAGGCGGCGACCATCATGTGCTGCTCGTTGCCGAACAGGGCGCCCAACTCGGCCAGATACGCGGCGCCGAGTTCGATCGCGAGGGCGGGATCCTCCAGGTCGCGCGGCGTTCGCAGCGGCGTGCCGGAACTCGCCGCCAGCCGCACCGCGGTCGGATAGACGAACTGCATCAGGCCCCGCGCCGAGGCCGCGGAGACCGCCTGGTGGTCGAACCGGCTCTCCTGGCGCATGATCGCCGCCACCAGGAAGGGGTCGAGGCCGCGCCGGGCGGCGGCGGAGTCGATCAGGTCGCCGTAGGCCCTCGGGTAGAGCGCCTTGCGGAGGGTCGGCGGGTGGAGCGGCTCGGGGAGCCGGCCCGGTGCCCGCTGAGCCAGGATCTCGGCGATCAGGAGCGCGCGGCGGGGCCGCGTCTCGGCGAGACCCTCGGCCGCGGTCAGGGCGAGACGCGGACTGGCCACGGGGAAGTGCCGGTTCACGACTTCGACCGCCTCTCCCCACAGGCCGAGCGCCAGCATGAGTTCCTGCGGATCGGAGAGCGACTCGTTCCAGAGTGGCCAGCTCTCGGCCGGCACGCCCTGCAGCGTCAGGAAGGAGCGGATGGCCGAGTCGGCGGCCAGTTGCCCCTGGAGCGTCTGCCGCGCGGCCTCCGCGTTGTCGCCGCGCCGGCCGTAGAGCAGCCAGGCTCGGTAGAGCGCCGCGGGGTTCTGGGAACTCATCATCTCGCCGGCGATGCGCCGGGCATGAACCGCGAGCGCCGGCGCCGCCAGGCGCTTGGCGGCCGCCTCCGCCAGGGGGTGGAAGGGGTCGGCCGCGAGCACGTCGGCGTAGTGCTCGATCGCGCGGTCCAGGCCGCCGCGGGCTTCGAGCAGCCGGCCCTGCCAGTAGCGCACCTCGAGCGTCACGCTTCGACTCGTGCGGGCGGCGTCGGCCAGCCAGTCCCCGGCGCGGTCGAGGCGTCCCTGGACGATGTCCGAAACGGCGAGGAACAGGCTGCCGCGGGCGACCACGGCGCGATCGCTCTGAATCTGGAGCAGGACGGGGTAGAGCTCGAGCGCCTCGTCCTCGAGTCCGCGGCGCCAGTCGAGGCGCATCGCGCCGAGCAGCGCCGCGGCCGCGAAGTTGCCCTGGGGTTGGGCCAGATAGGCGCGCCGGAAGGTGTTCGAGGCGGCCGGCCAGTCGCTGAACAGCTCTTCGGACCGGGCCTTCTGGTAGAGCGCCTGGGCCGAACGGCTGGCCGAGTTCACGTTGGTGGCCAGCACTTCGTAGTGCCGGGCCGCGTCTTCGAGGCGGCCCTGCCAGAAGTGGCTTCGCGCCCACCGGTAGTGGACCTCGAAGTCGGAGTTCGACCGTACCTCCAGGTCGATCACGATCTGCCCCAGCAGTTGGTTGGAACGGTCGAACGCGCGATGTTCGTGGAACGTCGTTCCGAGCAGCAGCACTTCGTCGGGATCCTCGAGTTCCGGTCGGAGCCAGTGCAGGCGTTCGGCCGCCTCGAAGGCGACGAGGTCGTTCGACCGCTCCTCGAGCAGGCCGACCAGGTCGAGGGCCCCCTCGTCCTGCCCGCCCGCGGCCAGCCGGCACTTGGCGCGGCTCAGGGTCAGCAGGCGGCGTTCGGATGCCGGCATGCGGGATACGGGGATGCCGGCGAGGAGCCGGCAGTCGCCGCCCCGGTCGAGGCTCGAGGCGAGCAGTTCGGCGGCCGGCCGCACGAGGACCCGCGGCGGACGGGCACCGAGCAGCGTCGCGGTGACGCCGGCGGCGATCTCCGGGGCGCCGAGCCGGGTCTGAGCGACCGCCAGCCGGTAGCGGGCCCAGGGTTCGAGCGCCGGGGTTTCGTTCAGGCAGGTGGCGTAGGCCTCGGAGGCGTCTTCGAGCCGCCCGAGCTCCTCCAGCAGCGTTCCCTCCAGGTAGCACAGGCCGTAGGCGGCTCCGAGGTCCGGCTGCTCGCCGCGAAGCCGCCTGGTCTCTTCGAGGGCGGCCTCCTGCTGCCCGTCGGACTGCAGCTCGACCAGGCGAACGCGCGGATCGACCTCGGCTGCCAGCACGAGGAGCGGCAGCGTCAAGGCGATCGTGGCTGACGCGGCCATACGAAACGATAACCGGAAAGCGGGATTCTACATTCCCGCGGCACAGGGAGGCGCCCACGGGAGCGAACTCGTGGTCGCTGTATCAGGTCCCGCCGAACGGGAGTTCGATCAGAACCGGAACCGGAGATCGACGGCCGCCGTCAAACCGCCGGCATCGACGGACACGCTGCTGCCGGCGGGACCGTCCAGGTCGATTCCGGCCTGGCTGTAGCGGAGCACGCCGCCGACGCCGACGGTGTTCCGGAACTTGCGGACGATGTCGATGCCCAGGTGGTAGCCCATCGCGTCGCCGGACTCCATCTGCCGGTGAGTGCCGGCATAGGTCGCCTCGTCGAACGGGTACGTCTGGTCGAAGTGCACCTCGGCCACCAGATCGTGGTCGAGTTCGATCTGCGAAGGACCGGCGAACAGGGTCAGCTCGATCTTCTGGCCCTCGCGGACCAGCCAACGGAACGAGAGGTGAATCGCCGTCTCTTCTCGAGTGAGGTTGCCCTCCGTGCCTTCGACGGTTCGCAGGGTGTCGAAGAAGAACGGATGCGGCAGGCGCCCGACGATGTCGGCCGGAGCGGACATCGACGATTGGGACCAGGTCAGGCCGAGGCCGAACGGACCGTCGCCCAGGCGCACACCCGCGGACAGCTCGAAGACGGTGTCGTCGTCTGCCGAGTAGTCGGCGTCGAACTCTCCCTGCTCGGAACCGAACAGGCTGTTGTCGAAACTGAACGTGCCTGCGGGAGCGTCGCTGGTCGAGAGGATGCCGGCGCCGATGCCGAGGTACCAGCGTTCCTTCGCCTCGTCATCCTGGGCAAGGGCGGAGGTGGCCAACAGAAGCAGTGAGAGCCCGCCGATGAGGGACGAGAGGAGTCTGTGGGTCTTCTTCATTGGTTCAGAGTCCTACGGCCGTCAGTGCCTCGTGGATGGAGTTGAAGGCGTCGCTGCCGACGCCGTGGAGGTCGGCCGCCGCCTGTCGAATGACGAAGCCCATCGCCGCGAAGGTGGTGAACGGAGGCGTCAGGTCCACCATGGCCCGGAAGAAGGCCTGCTCGACCTGAGCCCGGTTGGCGCCTCCCACCCCCTGGATCGTCCGCCCGCTGGGGACGTGTTCACCTCCTTCGATGGCCAGGTAGAAGGCGTGGCTCAGGATCGTGGAGTTCCAGTGAAGTCCGGAGTAGCCCGGGCGGCTTCTCCGGAAGGGGGTGTTGCCGCGCATGCCGTAGCCCGTGTAGGCGATGAGCCGCTCGCCGACGAGGGCTACGACGAAGCGGAACTCCTGGCCAATGGCCTCCGGATAGGGGTGGGGCCCTATGCGGGCCAAACGAGGAGCGTCCATCCGGCGAATCGAGACCTCCGCGTCCTCTCCATTCTCGTAGTCCGCGCGCAGCAGGCCATCACCCGGCGGATGGAACGCGAACTCGGCGCTGGCGCCGATGATGTCCGAGTACGCCTCGTTGATCGCGCCGCCTTCGTTCCAGAACAGCGCGAGCTTTCCGGTGCGGGACTGAGTCGGCATTCCGTTCTCGTCGAGACAGAGAAGGGGCGCCACCAGAGGCGGCGGGTCCGTCATGGCCTGCGGATCGTCACTGAAGGGATCCTCGAAGGTGTAGGTGTCGCCGCAACGGACGGTCTCACCTTCCACCGTGAAGGACGACGGACCCAGGATGGCGGTGTGCGTGTCGAGGAACGGCAGGCCGGTACGCGCCACCAGGGAGGAGAAGGTGACGCCATGCATCAACTCGTGGCCCACGACGTCCAGTGGCACGAACGGGATGTTGTCCGGTGTTGTGCCGAATGCGATCGTGCCGGTCCCCTGCGGCCCGAAGGGGGCCGACAGGAAGAAGGCGTTGAAGAAGTCGCCGGCAGCGACGATCGAGAACACGCGCCCGTCCTCGCCGTCCATGCCTCGCCATCCATGCCTCTGGAGCAGGTAGTCGTACATTAATCCGAGATTGGCGTGGCCCGCGACCACGGCAGGGTTCGACCACTCGTTGTCATCGTCTTCCCCCACCGCATCCAGCCAGGCGGGACTGGGAAGGGTCAGCAGGAAGGCGTTGAGTAGATCGTTCTCCGCGTCCAGAGTCACGAGCTCGGCCGGCCGCAACCGATCCCAGGATTGGTAGAGCCCCTCCGTGTGCCAGGTACTGACCTTCTGCGGCTCGCCGGTGATTCCCGCACCGAACCCGACGGCTCGCTCGGAGTAGATGTGGTCCATCCGGTGGACCACATCGCCGCTATGCGCGTCGATGAAGTGCGTGTGGCGGTCCCGCATCGGTGCGCTCCAGGTGAGCACGAGTTCGCCAAGCGGTGTCGGCATGATGGCCAGGGTCGGCGGCGCGCCGGTGGCCGGCCTGGCGCCCGCTATCTCTTCCAGGCGAGCCAGAGCCGCGGCTGGCGAAAGACCTGGGGAGGTCTCGAGGTCGATGCCCTCGTGGACCTTGCCGAACACGGATACGGTCCTCCCGGCGTCTCGCTGCCTCGAGAAGCCGGCGCCGTAGACGGGCACGCCGTCGTGGCTCTGGCTGAAGTACTCGTGAACTCGTCCGATCCGGTCGGTTCGCGTCGACACGCGCCGGAGTTCGCCGGTGAGGGCCTTTCGGGCGATCAACGCATCGACGCGAATCAGGTTTCCGGCATCTTCCGGCTGTGACGTGGCCGCATACGAGATCGTCCTGTCCTGTGCCTGCAGCGAGCCCGCCGCCATGGCCAGACTCGCTCCCACGATCAGCAGCCTCGATGTGTTGTTCATTCAGTGCCTCCTTCGGGCAATTCGGGCGGGAGACTAGATGACGCCGCCGCACCCGGTCCGTGGCAGGATACGGCCTGGAGGATCCTCGGGCAATGCTCGACAAGCTCGAACAGCTAGAGCAGACCTTCGACGAGCTGACGGCCAAGCTCGCCGATCCGGATGTGCTGGGAAACCCCGCCGTGTATCGCGACACGAGCCGGGCGCTGGCGGAGCTGAACCCGGTCGTCGAGCTCTTCCACCGTTACAAGAGGACCCGGGAAGAACTCGACCAGACCGCGGAGCTCCTGAGTGAACTCGACCGCGACGACGATCTGTTCGAGGTGGCGACCGAGGAGCAGCGTCTGCTCGAGGCGACCCTCGAGACGATCGAGGAACGGGTGAAGGAGGAGCTGGCGCCCAAGGATCCGAACGAGAAGCGCAACGCCGTCCTGGAGATTCGCGCGGGAACCGGCGGTGACGAGGCAACCCTGTTCGCCGCGGAGCTCTTCCGGATGTACAGCCGTTTCGCCGATGCGAACGGCTGGAAGGTCGACATCCTCGACCTCTCCGAATCCGGCATTCGCGGCATCAAGGATGTGTCGGCCATCGTCGAGGGCCAGGGAGCGTTCGCCACCCTGCGCTACGAGGCCGGCGTCCACCGCGTGCAGCGGGTGCCGGAGACCGAGGCCTCGGGGCGTATTCACACGTCGGCGGTCACGGTCGCCGTGCTGCCCGAAGCGGAGGACATCGAGATCGCGGTCGATCCCTCGGACTTGCGGGTGGACACCTACTGCGCGTCCGGCCCCGGCGGCCAGGGCGTCAACACGACCTACTCGGCGGTGCGGTTGACGCATCAGCCGACGGGCCTGGTCGTCACCTGCCAGGACGAACGAAGCCAGATCAAGAACAAGGCGAAGGCGATGCGGGTCCTCAAGAGCCGCCTGCTCGAGATCGAACAGGCCCGGGCCGAGTCCGAGATGTCCGCGGAGAGGCGGCGGATGGTCGGCAGCGGCGACCGCTCCGAGAAGATCCGGACCTACAACTTCCCGCAGAACCGGGTTACCGACCACCGCGTCGGGCTGTCGGTCCACAAGCTGCCCTCCATTCTCGAAGGCGACCTCGATCCACTGATCGTCCCGCTGCACCAGCACTTCGAAGCGGAGCGGCTGCAGCAGTCGGGCGGTAGCGCGAGCTGAGGAAGCCGCCTTCCCGGTGCCGGATGGCCGCAGGCCTCTGCCGGGGGCCGCTCGAATCGTCGATCTGCTCGACCTGGGTCGCGAGCACCTGAGCGGTTCGGTCGAACAGCCGCGCCGCGAGGCGGCGCTGCTGCTCGGGGAGGTCCTGGGTCTCGAAGAGGCGGAGATCTATGCGCGCTCGGACGACGACGTGCCCGAACCCGCCGGCGTGAGCTACGGACAGTTGATCCGGCGCCGGGCGGACCGGGTGCCCATGGCCTACCTCCTGGGGCGCCGCGAGTTCTACGGCCGCGGCTTCGAAGTCGATCCGCGGGTGCTGATTCCGCGGCCCGAGACGGAGCACCTGGTCGAGGCCGCCCTCGACTGCACGGGCGCCGGCAGTCGCGTGCTCGACCTGGGCACGGGATCCGGCTGCATCGCCGTCACGATGGCCCTGGAGCGCCCCGGCGCCTCGGTGGTCGCGACCGACCTCTCGCTCGGCGCACTCGCGGTGGCGGCATCGAACTGCCGGAGGCACAGCGTGGAGGGACGAGTGCGTCTTGTCCGGGCCGACCTGCTCTCGGCTCTCCGCCTGCGGCCGTTCGACGTGGTCGTGTCCAATCCGCCCTACATCGACACAGGCGAATGGCACGCCCTGATGCCGGAGGTCCGGGACCACGAGCCGCCGGAGGCCCTGTTGGCCGGTGACGGACTCGCCTTCTACCGTCGCCTGTTCGGGGCCGGGAGCCGGTTCGCCGCGGGTCAGCGGCTGCTGGTGGAGATCGGGAAGGGACAGGTGGATGGAGTGCTGGAGCTGGCGAGGGAGGCGGGCTTCGTGGTGGAGGTAGTGGTGGCGGATTTGGCGGGGATTGCCCGGGTGATTCGGCTGCTGCGGGAGTGACGGCTCGCTGCCTTGCGACCCACCACGACGGCAATCCCCACTTCGATCCACACGCACTCGGCCTCGAACCCTGCGGCAGCGACTGCCGCCAGCTCGTCTTCGAGCGGGAAGTAGGTGTCCTCCTCCGACCATTCCTCGAAGTGTTCGAACGCTCTTTGCTCCTCGATGCCGTGGCTGATCATGTGGTCGGCCCAGCCGCGCCAGGTGGCGGCGCGCGCCGCCGGTTCCGCCGGCATCGTGGCGTCGGCGTTGACGAAGACGCCGCCCGGTTCGAGCGTGTCGTGGATTCGCCGGTAGAGCGCCCGCTTCGCGTCCAGTTCCGGGATGTGGTGGAGCGCCAGGGACGCCGCCACGCCGTCGCAGCGGGGTAGCGGCTCGAGGAAGGACGCCTCGGTGAAGCGCGCGCGGCTGCCGAACCGCGCCAGCCGGGTCTCCGCCTGCTTGAGCATCTCGGCGTCGACGTCGACGAGTTCCACCGTCCCGGACTGCGACGTCTCGAGGATCGCCTCGGCGAGTGCGCCGGTTCCGGCCCCGAGGTCCAGGACCCGACCCGGGGCGGCCGGCGCCATTTCCCGCGCGGCCGTCCGGAGCATCTCCTCGTAGCCGGGAATGAACTGCCGGATCGTCGCGTCGTAAGCGTGGATGGCGACACGGAGATGGCGGCGAACGGAGTGAGACACGCTACGGCTCACTCGCGGATGACGCCGTGGCCGGTTGTCGGGATAGAGCGGCGGCTACGGCCGCGAGTCGCCGCACATGGCGACCGGCTCGCAGGCGGAAAGCGCCCAGGGCGACCCAGTTCGCCGGCCGCAAGACCGCCGCGCGGACGATGTGGCCTCGGCCGGTTCCGCCTGCCTCCGGCGCGTCGACGTGCTGGAGGAAGCCGGGCAGCTCCTGCGCGGCCGTATCGCTGACGGCTCGCAGAACCGCGAACCGCACTCCCGCGGCGTGAAGCACCTGCGCTGCCGGCCAGCTCTCCATGTCGACCGCGGTGACCGCAGGAGAGCCGGCGCGGCGCCAGAGCGCGGCTCGAGCGTCGGCCCCTGCGACGACCCGAGGGGCCGTGACCACGACGCCCGCGCGGCAATTCCGGGCCGTTGCGGCCGCGACGAGCGCGTCGTCGAGGTCGACGGGCGGACGGTCCGGGGCGAGCGCGGAGCGGGCGACGACCAGATCGCCGACCTGAAGATCCGGCGACAGGCCGCCGGCGATGCCGATCCATACAACGCGGCGGCAGCGACCGCATCCGGCGAGCCGGACGCACGTCTCGGCGGCTCTTCGCGCCGCCTGTGCGCCGATGCCGCTGATCGCTACGACCACGGGCCGCCTGCCCAGGCTTCCGGCGACGACCCGGAGGCCCTCCGGATCCCGGACCCGGCGCTTTCGATCGAGCAGTCGGAGAATCGCGGTCGCCTCGAACCGCATCGCGGCGAGGTAGACGGTCGCGTCCGCCGGGTACTGATCGTAGGCGGTCGTCATGAGGCTCCACCGCTCCGCCGGCCGCTCGCCGCGCGCCGCCGGCCGGCCCCGGGCCGTGTCACATAGCCGTTGTCCTCGAACCAGTGCACCGCCCGCTCGAGCGCCGGCTCCACGGGCCTCTGCGGCAGCCCGAGTTCCTTCACCGCCTTCCCGGCATCGAAGAACATCCGCTTGCGGGCCATCCGGGCGCTCTCCAGGGAGACCCGCGGCTCGCCTCCCGAGAGCCGCGCCCAACCCGTCGCGAGAGCCGCCGCCCCGAGCGGCAGCCAGTGCGGCAGCCGAACGCGCGGAGCTTCGAGGCCCGTGATCTCCGCCAGCGCCCGCAGCAGGTCGGCCAGCGTCACGTTGCGGCAGCCGAGGATGTACTTCTCCCCTGGCCCCCCGCGCTCCGCGGCCAGCAGATGGCCCGTCGCCACGTCGCGCACGTCGATCAGGTTCAGACCCGTGTCGACGTAGGCCGGCATCCTCCGGTTCAGGAAGTCGAGGATGATGCGTCCGGTGGGCGTCGGCTTGACGTCCAGCTCGCCGACCGGCGTCGAGGGGTTGACGATCACCACGGGCGCGCCGGCGGCCGCGGCCTCCTCCGCCGCGCGTTCGGCCAGGTACTTGCTCCGCTTGTAGTGGCCGACCATGGAGGAGAGCGCGACCGGCGTCGTTTCCGTGGCGGGCGTGCCGTCGGGTTCGAGCCCGAGCGCGCCGACCGAGCTCGTGTAGACGATCCGGCGAACGCCCGCCCGCTCGGCCGCCGCCAGCAGGGTGCGCGTGCCGTCGACGTTCGAGGCGTAGATCTCGCGCGGCCTGCGCGCGAACAGGCGGTAGTCGGCGGCGCAGTGGTAGACCTCGCTGCAGCCCGCGGTTGCCGCCCGCATCGAATCGCGGTCGCGCAGGTCGCCGTCGACGATTTCCACGTCGAGGCCGTCGAGGTTCGAGCGGACTCCGCCCGGCCTTGCGAGACAGCGCACACCGTCTCCGCCGCGTGCGAGCAGCGCCCGGACGACGTGCGCTCCGACGAAGCCGGTGCCGCCGGTCACGAGAGCCGTCATGGCTCGTTACCGGTCGCGCGGTCTCATCCCGACAGGTGCCAGGCGGCCAGACGCAGGGCGTCCTTCGGACTGCTGGGGAGCTCGCGCACGACCGAGGCCTCGAAACCCGAGTGCATCGCGCAGTTGCTGCACAGTGGATCCTGCCGGGACTCCCAGTAGCTCCAGTCGGTGTCCTCCCAGAACTCCTCGAAGGTCGGGTAGTAGCGCTTGCCGATCAGGTAGCACGGTCCCTTCCAGCCCAGGGGGGTTCGCGTCACGGTGCTCCAGGGCGAGCAGGAGTAGTCCCGCAGGCCGGCCGCGAACTCGAGGAACATGGGCGTCGAGGTCAGCTTGTAGTCGTCCGCGATCTCGAGGATGCGCCGGAACTTCCGTTCCGTGTCCTGCCGGGTGAGGAAGATGTCCCGGTCGACCGATTCGTACTGGTAGCCCGGCGAGATCAGCATGCCGTCGATGTCCAGGTCGCGCAGGAAACGGCAGAGTTCCTCGACTTCGTCGACCCGGGTTTCCTTGAACACGGTCGTGTTCGTCGTGACGTGGTAGCCGCGCTCCTTCGCCTCCCGGATCATCTCGACGGCCTTCTCGAACACGCCCTCGCGGGCGCAGACGTAGTCGTGGGTTTCGCGCATGCCGTCGAGGTGGACGTTCAGCGTCAGCCGCCGGTTGGGAGGCACGCGCTCGAAGACCTTCGTGTCCAGCAGCAGGGCGTTCGTGCACAGGTAGATGTGCCGGCGGCGGGCGATGATGCCCGCGATCAGTTCGGGCAGCTCGGGGTAGATCGTCGGCTCGCCGCCGCAGATCGAGACGACGGGGGCTTCGCTGGCCCGAACCGCGTCGAGGCACTCGGAGACCGGCATCCGGTCCTTCAGCTTGCCGGTATGCCGCTCCACCGAGCAGCCGAGGCAGGCCAGGTTGCAGGTGTAGAGCGGTTCGAGCATCAGAACGAACGGATACCGGCGCCGGCCTCGAAGGGCGTTCTTCACCTGGACCTTCAGGTTGTCGGTCACCATGTGGAGCGGTGTGCGCATGCTGGTCCGTCCGCGGATCGGTCAGTTGGCGGTCAGGTCGTGGCCGGCCGGGCCGCCGTTTCGGGTCGACAGTTCGAGACGCCGGTAGGCGGCCAGCGCCTCGAGCGGGAAGTACTGGGCGTAGCCGTGGTAGCGGAGATAGAAAACGCGGGGAAAGCCGACTCCCGTCCAGTCCCGGTCGTACCAGGCGCCGTCGTCGAGCTGATGTTCGTGCAGGAAGGCGACGGCGCGGTCGAGCGCGGCGCGCGCCCGTTCGACGTCGCGCCGGTCCGTCCCGGCCTCGACCGCCGAGACCAGCCCCAGCATCGCCCAGGCCGTCTGGGAGGCGGTGCTGCGCCCGATGCCCCTGGCGCGCGGTTCCGCGTAGGAACGCAGGGACTCGCCCCAGCCGCCGTCCTCGTTCTGCGCCTCCAGCAACCAGCGGCGTCCGCGCCGTATCGCGCGCGCCAGCCGCTCGGGCGCGCGGCCCGGCCAGCGGCTCTCCACCTGGCGCAGCGCGGTCAAAGCGAGCCAGGTGCCGTAGATGTGGTTGGCGCCCCACCGGCCGGACCAGCTCCCGTCTCCCTCCTGCTCACGCAGGAGGTAGGCGGTACCCCGCCGCACGGGCTCGTCGCCGGGCTGATAGCCGTTGGCAAGCAGCGCGCAGATGACGCGCGCCGTGATGTCCGCCGTGCTCGGGTCGATCATCGCGTTGTGGTCGGCGAACGGAATCAGCGTCAGGATGCGCTTCGAGCAGCAGCGATCGAACGAGGCCCAGCCGCCGTCGGGGTTCTGCAGCCCCAGCAGCCACCGGAGACCGCGGGCCGAGGCCTCCCGCCGGCGCGTCTCCAGTTCGGCGGTCTGTCCCCGGACCCCGGCGAGCAGCAGGAGAACCTCGGCCGTGTCGTCGCAGTCGGGGTAGAAGTCGTTGCGGTACTCGAAGCACCAGCCGCCCGGGGCGTCCTGGAGGCTCTTCTCCCGCCAGTCCCCGGGGACCGTGACCTCCCGGTCGAGGAGCCATTCCAGTCCTTCCTGAATCGGCGCGTCCCGGTGGTCCATGCCGCCGGCGAGCAGGGCGTTCACCGTGAGCGCCGTGTCCCAGACCGGCGACAGGCACGGCTGCAGGCGGACCTCGCCCGCCTCCTCGATCTCGAACCGTTCGAGTTCACGCAGTTGACTCCGGACGAGGGGATGGTCCTCCTCGTAGCCCAGGCAGCGCAGGGCGATGGCGGTGTTGACCATGGCGGGGAAGATCGCGCCCAGGCCGTCCGCTCCTTCGATCCGGGGGACGAGCCATCGCTCGACTTCCTCGAGGGCGCGACGGCGCCACGGAGGAACCGGACCGACCACTTCGACCAGCTTGATCAGTTGGTCGATGCCGATGAAGACCTTCGACCAGAAGAACTCGAACAGACTCGTCCTCGGGCCGGCCGGGGCGGCGTCCGTCTCGAGTTCGTCCAGGGTCACGTCGAGCGGCACGCTCGGCTTGACGGCCCAGATCACGGACAGCGGCAGGGCGATCGTCCGCGTCCAGGAGGACATCTCGTAGGTGTTGAAGTAGAACCAGCGCGGCAGCAGGATGATCTCGGGGGGAACCGCCGGCGCCCGCCGCCAGTCCCACAGGCCGAAGATCGACAGGTACAGCCTGGTGTACGAGTTGCACGCCCGGAGGCCGCCGGCTGCCAGGATCGCGCGGCGCGCCGCGGCCATGCGCGGCGAGCGCGGGTCGTCGCCGGCGAGCTTCAGGCACAGGTAGGCCTTGACCGAGATGCTCGGATCCGTGGGGCCGTCCGGATAGGTCGCCCAGCCGCCGTCTTCCTGCTGCTGGCTGCGCAGACGCTGGCAGCAGGCGCCGACGCGCGGATCGTCGCCCCGGCCGAGGAAGTGAAGCAGCAGGACGTACTCCGACTCGAGGATCGTGTCGCCTTCGAGCTCGGCGCACCAGTGGCCGTCTCCCTCCTGCTGGCCCAGCAGGTTGCGGACGGCCGCGTCGATCATCAAGTCGATGACGCGCGGCGGCTGCGGCAGGGCAGAACCCGGCCGATGGATGCTGACCTGTGACTCCACCACCGGCAGAGTACGGTAGTGCGAAAGGCTTGGCCGGTCAACGGCGGTAGACCTCGCCCGGCCTGGGCATAGAAGCGGCGCTGCTACCGCCCTTTCCGCTCCGAACCCACAAGCGCCGTCGCCGTTAGAGTGTCGAAGAGCGGTTTGCGGACGCGGTCCATGTGCTCGCGAAGCGCCTCGTGGCTTGTCAGGTCGTAGCTGGCCACATCGACCGCGAAGGGCAGGTTGCTCTCGTGAAACAGGGTCCAGAGACGATCGATGGCGCGGTGGTCGAGGTCCCCGTGAAGCAGCAGGTCAAGATCCGAGTTTGCTCGATAGGCGCCCGTGGCTCGCGAGCCGAACACTTCCACCGCCGTGATCCTGTTCGCCCAGGGCTCGAGAATGCTGCGGACCGTGGCGAGCTGTCTGGCTGACAGGCCATGGTCCACGTCGCTGAAGTCGGCAGACGCCTCGCGGGCCGCGCTTTCGGCGTCAGAGCTCATGTCGCACCGGTCTGCGCCGGCGCCTCCCGGCCTTCGAGTTCATCGAAGAGGTACACGTGAAGGTCGTCCATGGCCTCAAGGTACCTGCGGCGGACTCGTTCGAGTACTTCCTCGAAACGCTCGAAGCTGTAGGTGTGGGACATCTTGTTGCGGTCATCCAGGGCGTCCATCCATGCCTCGCCGTCCCTGATGAGCTGGGCTTCGAACGCCACCCGGATGATGGCCCGGGGCGTGACCTGCGGGAAGACGACGTTCTGGGCCTCCAGGTAGTCCTTCATGACGTTCCAGGCGAGTTCCATCGTGTACTCGAAACGTTGAATCGTCCCTTCCCGTTCGAGTTGGGTGAGCTCTTCCTTGTCCAGGGCTTCCCGGAGCAGGAGGAATACACGCCGGTAGTTGGCGAAGCGATAGTGCCAGCGCGGTGGTTCCGGGGTCGTCATCGCTGCCTGCGACTCGGCGGTCTGCCGCCGACGTTCAGTCTATCCGGCGCTGCCTGGCGAGACGCGGCAGCAGGTGCCGGCGCCTGTAGTCAGACCTCGCCCGGCTTGGGCATCCGGTAGCCGACGCCTCGTTCGTTGAAGATGTAGGTCGGGTCGCTCGAGTCGTCGCCGAGCTTGGTCCGCAGCTTCTTGACGAAGGCCCGGACGAGTTGCGGCTGGGCGTATACCCGGCCGCCCCACACCCGGCGCAGCAGGGCTTCGTAGGTCGTCACGTGCCCGGCGTTCACGGAGAGGACCCGCAGGAGTTCGTACTCGGTGGCGGTCAGCCGCACGGGAACCCCGTCGACCGTCACGCGGCGGCGCGCGCGGTCGATGGACAGGTTGCCGAGCACG